>JACDQI010000216.1 GCA_015657675.1 Devosia sp. | reverse complement strand
TCATCGCAAACGCCGTTCTCAGAGACCAAACTTCCTTCAGAACCTGACAACAAAACACAGTTGCTCGGGTCGAGCCCGAGGATGACGGTGGGTGGGGTGGGGCCCGAGCAACGGCACGGGCCCCGCTTTAGACTTACATCGCCGGGGGGGGTGATGGTGATGGTTTCGTCGTAGGTGTAGTCGACGAGCACCTTGGTGTTGCCGCCAGTGGCGGTCATTTCGGTTTCCATGCGGACCGGTGCGCCGGTTTCGGTGTCGGCGAGGACCTTGTTGACAGTGCCGTTGCCTTCGACGTCGAGGGCCCAGGTATAAGCATCATATTCGACGCCATCGACGGTCTCGGTGGCGCCGCAGACCGGGCTGGTCATGGCATCGAGCGCGCTGGTGTCGGACATGTCGAAGCTGGCGGTCATCTGGGCGGCGACTTCGGGCGGCATCTCCGTCCACACACCGCCCTGGTTCATCCAGGCCTTGTCCTCAAGGATCACCATCTCGACCACCTCGCCATTGGTGTCGACGTTCATGTGCATGCTCTTGGGCGGCACGATATCGCCCGACATCTTCATCTCGGCGCCGGGGGCCGTGATGGTGGATTCCATATGCATCGGGCCCGAGTTCATGGCGGCGGTCATCACCGCCTTGATTTCATCGATGCACTCGTCGGCGAAGGCCGGAGTGGCGGACAGTCCGGCTACGGCGGCGAGGACGGCGAAGGAAAGGCGCATGAGCGGCTCCAGAGAGGGTGGGTTCGGTTGGCAGTGCTATTCAGTCTGAATAGCCGGGCGGTCAGACCTTGTCGCCGCCGAAGGCTTTGATCACGGACTTTTTGATCGACTGGTTGAGATTGAAATAATCCGGCCAGGGGTGAGGCACCAAAGGTTGGATTGACCGCTGACATGTCAGATGACTAGAACAGCCTGACGCGACCTGGGGGCCTAGATGGCTAATCTCGACAAGTACCTGACGATCGACGACCTGATGAAGGCGCGCGCCGTCGGGTGCCCAAGATGTTCTTCGACTATGCGGATTCCGGCTCCTACACCGAGCAGACCTATCGCGAGAACACCTCGGACTTTTCCAAGATCAAGCTGCGCCAGCGCGTGGCGGTGAACCTTGAGAACCGCAATCTCGCCACCACGATGCTGGGTCATCCGGTGTCGATCCCGGTGGCGATTGCGCCGGTCGGGTCGACCGGCATGCAGAGCGCCAATGGTGAGATCAAGGCGGCGCGGGCGGCTGAAAAGTTCGGCATTCCGTTTACGCTTTCGACCATGAGCATCTGCTCGATCGAGCAGGTGGCCGAGGGGACGACCAAGCCGTTCTGGTTCCAGCTCTATGTGATGAAGGACCGCAAGTTCATTGAGCGGCTGATCGACCGGGCCAAGGCCGCCAAGTGTTCGGTGCTGGTGCTGACGATGGACCTGCAGATCCTCGGGCAGCGGCACAAAGACATCCGCAATGGCCTGCGCGCGCCGCCGCCGATCACGCCGAAATTCCTCTTCGAGCTCGCCACCAAGCCGGCATGGGCCCTGGGGATGCTGCAGTCCAAGAGCTACACGTTCGGCAATATCCACGGGCACGTGAGCGACGGCATGGATCTGGCCTCGCTCGCCAAGTGGACAGGCACGCAGTTCGATTTGACGCTGAACTGGAAGGACATCGCCTGGATCAAGGACCGCTTCGGTGGTCCGGTGGTGGTCAAGGGCATTCTGGATCCCGAGGATGCGCAGCTCGCCATCGATCATGGCGCGGATGGCATCATCGTTTCCAACCATGGCGGCCGGCAGCTCGATGGCGCGCCGTCCTCGATCCGGGTGCTGCCCGAAATCGTCGATGCGGTGGGTCACAAGACCGAAGTGCTGATGGATTCGGGCATCCGCTCGGGCCAGGACGTGCTGAAGGCTTTGGCGCTGGGCGCCAAGGGGACGTTTGTCGGCCGGGCGATGAACTACGGCCTTGGCGCCGGTGGCGAAGAGGGCGTGCTGCGTGCGCTCAACATCATCACCAAGGAAATCGACACCACCATGGCGCTGATGGGCGAGCGCGATGTGCGCAATGTCGGGCTCAAGAACATCTATTCAAACGATCTGCTGAAGCGGCAGGGGTACTAGGCTCACGGCGCCTCAGTCAGGTCACCCTCCCCCTTGCGGGGAGGGGACAGGGGTGGGGGTAGCGGAGTCCGTGGCCGCAGGCCGAAATAACGGGCCAGGCCGCGTCTTCACTGGCCCTCCTACCCCCCCACCCTGACCTTCCCCCGCAAGGGGGGGAGGTGACACTAGGGCCGGTGCACAGTCATCGTGAGATTCATGAGGGCTCATGAGGGCTCATGAGGTGGGCAGAGACCCTCATCCGCCCTTCGGGCACCTTCTCCCCCGATGGGGAGAAGGGACGCGGTGAGAGTTGTTATCCGCGCTGGTAGTTCATCGGGGCGGAGGTGCCGTCGGGGCGGCGGGTGAGTTGCTGGTAGACCTTTTTGGCGACGGTCTGCATCTGCGCCTCGGGCAGGTCGCCGACCACCGTGCAGGTGATCTTGTCGTTGGCCCAGTAGAAGGCGTCGAGGGCGTCGCGGCTGGTGAACTCGCTCTCGATGGTGCCGTCGGGTAGGGCCGAGGTGATGTAGACGGTGACGCGCTCCGCCGCCTCGTTTTCGTACATCAGCATGGCGGCCGGGCTGGTCGAGGCGTATTCGCTGGGCGGCAGCAGGCGGCCGCCGACAAGCACAAAACCTTCGGCAGAGAGATCCGGCGGCGTCACCGGCTGGGTGACGCGGTTGGAGAGCCAGCTCACCAGATGGTCGCGGTCGGCTCCGGCCACTTCGACGGCGTGGCGGTTTTCCTTGACGTAGAGGCTATGCGCCGTGACAGCGCTCTCGATCAGCACGTCGCTTGCTGCCTCGGTGGGCGTGACGACGTCGCGGCCGGCCCAGCCGATGGCGCCGCCGAGCACGACGAGCACGATGGCCGCGGCCATCTGGCGCCAGCGGAAATTGTCGTTGGCCGACTTCTGGCGGGCGATGGTTGCAGGTCGCAGGTGTGCGGGCACGGGTTCGTTGCCGGCCGGCGCAAACAGCGCCTGCAGCGCCTCGTTCTGGCGCTGGAAATGGGCGACATCGGCGGCCTCGGCCGGGTGGTCGGCAAGCCACGCTTCCACGGCTGCGCGCGCCTCGGCCGACAGTTTGCCATCGGCATAGGCCAGCAGGTCAGCCTCGGTCACCGCTTTCTCCGGCCCGGTCATTTGACGGTCCTCAATTTCGTTTCCTCGCCCGTGCCGGTCAGCTGTCGCAGCGCGGTGCGGGCTCTATAAAGCCGAGACATCAGTGTTCCGGCGGGAATTTCAAGGATGGTTGCTGCCTCCTCGTAGCTCACGCCTTCGAGCACGACCAGCAGCAGGGCTTCGCGCTGCTCTGGCGGGAGCTGGTCGATGGCGCGCGACATTTCGCCCAGCGCAATGCGCCCGGGCTGTGGGGCCGGGGTCGACGGCTCGATCAAAAGGCTCTCGATGGGCACGTGGTCGCCGCGACGGCGGGTCTGGCGCAGGCTGTTGCGGTAGAGGTTGAGCAGCATGCGGTAGAGCCAGGCCTGCATCGGCCCGGTGGGGCGGAAGAGCCCGCGCTTGCGCAGCGCGCGCTCGATGCAGTCCTGGACGAGGTCGTCCGCCTGGTCGGCATTGCGGGTCAATGCACGGGCATAGCGCCGCAGGGCGGGCACGCAGGCTTCGATCTCATCCAGGAAAGCGGTCACGTGGCGGTTCCGCGCCTTATTCGATGGCAGTGTGCCAGACTTCGCCGACCATGTCGCCGGTGGTATCGCCGGGCTTGGTGTCCTTGACCCAGAGGTACAGCGGCCAGCCCTTGTAAGCCCACATCTTGGAGCCGTCAGTGCGATCGACCAGGGTGAAATCGCCTTCCGGCTTGGCGTCGGCGGCGGCGAACAGCGGGGGCCAGTTGGTGGCGCATTTGTCGTAGCAGTTGGTGACGCCGGCGCTGTCCTTGTCGAAGGTATAGAGCGTCATGCCGTTGGCGTCGGTGAGCACCGACTTGCCGCCGATATCGGCCGATTTGACGGCGCCGCCGACATAGTCAGCAGCCAGAGCTGGCAGGGAAAAGAATGCGAGCGCAGCGGCGCCGGCAAGAATCGAGGTGAACTTCATCAGTTCCTCCGCTTGATTACCCGACAACCCCTCCGGTGGCCGGTATGAGGTTCAACACTGGTGCCGAGCATTTATTCCCGCGGGGCAAGATCTTTTTTCTTGTCGTCAATTGACGGAGGGGTGGCCGGGTTTACAGCGCACTGGCGAACTGGTTGTCTGAGTGTAGCACCCGGGGCGGGCCATACGCCGTCAAGAGCGCCTTTCCCGGGGGTGCGAGGATTGACAGGAGGACGGATTGAAGAGACGTGATTTTTTCAAGTCTGCTACGGTTCTGACCGCCGGCAGCGCGGTCGCCGCGCTGGCTGCCCCGGCCATTGCGCAGAGCAATGTGACCTGGCGCATGGTGACGACCTGGCCCAAGAATTTCCCGGGACTCGGGGTCGGCGCGCAAAAGTTGGCCGATCGCATTACCAAGGCATCGGGCGGTCGACTGACGGTGCAGGTGTTTGCGGCCGGCGAAATGGTGCCGCCACTGGGCGCGCTCGATGCCGTGATCGACGGTTCGGCCGAGATGAGCCACGGGACACCCTATTACTGGCAGAACAAGAGCCAGGGCCTATCGTTCTTTACCGGTGTGCCGTTCGGCATGACCAGCCGCGAACTGACAGCCTGGGTCCGCTATCTGGGCGGCCAGGAAATCTGGGACGAGATCTACGACCAGTTCGGTGTGCAAGGTTTCATGTCGGGCGATACCGGCACGCAGGCTGGTGGCTGGTTCCGCAACGAACTCACCGGTGTTGCCGATATCCAGGGCCTGCGGTTCCGTACGCCCGGCCTGGGCGGCCAGGTCTGGGGCAAGCTCGGCGCCTCGGTGACCAACATGGCGGCCGGCGAGATCTTTGCCGCGCTGCAGTCGGGCACGCTCGACGCGGCCGAGTTTGTCGGTCCCTACAACGATCTGGCGCTGGGCTTTTACCAGATTGCCAAGAACTACTACTTCCCCAGCTTCGTCGAGCCGGGCCTTGCCACCGAAGTCGTGGTCAGCAAGGCCAAGTTCCAGGCGTTGCCGGAAGACCTGCAGGAGATCGTGCGGGTGTGCGCGCAGGCGTCCTATGACGACGTGGCGGCCGACATGTATGCCAATGATCCGCGGGCGCTCAACGCACTGGTCAGCGAGCACGGGGTGCAGGTGCGTCGCTTCCCCGAGGAAATCCTCGAGGCCGGCGCCAAGGCCTCGATGGAGCTGATCGCGGAAATCCGCGAGGGCGGCGATCCGCTGACCAAGAAGGTTGCCGAGAGCTTTGTGGCGGGCTTCAACCTGCTGCGCCAGCGTACCGAAGGGACCGACATGCCCTATCTCGCGGCGCGCGAGAAATACATCAAGTACTGAGCCGGAAGGCTTGCGACGACGTCAGAGCCCGGAGCGATCCGGGCTCTTTGTTTTGGCCCGCACTCAGTAGATCAGACGCGGCAGCCAGGTGGCGAGGTCCGGCCAGAAGAACAGGATGGCGATGGCGGCAAGCTGCAGGCCGACAAACGGGATCACGCCTTTGTAGATCATGCCGGTAGTGACCTGCCGTGGTGCCACCCCGCGCAGATAGAAGAGCGAGAAGCCGAAGGGTGGGGTCAGGAAGCTGGTCTGCAGGTTCATGGCGACCGCAACGCCCAGCCAGATCGGATCGACGCCGAGAGCGAGCAGGATCGGGGCGGTGATCGGGATGACAATGAAGATGATCTCGAAGGTGTCGAGGATGAAGCCGAGGAGGAAAATCACCGCCATGACGATGATGGTCGCGCCCAGGGCGCCGCCCGGCATGTTGGTGAGGAACTCGTGCACCAGGTTGTCGCCGCCCATCATGCGGAACACCACCGAGAACACCGCGGCGCCGAAAAGGATGACGAAGATCATCGAGGTCATGGTGGCGGTGGCGATGACGGTTTCGCGCAGCACCTTGAAGTTGAAGCGGCCAGAGAGCGCCGCCAGCAGCATGGCACCGACCGAACCGACCGAAGCGCTTTCGGTCGGGGTGGCGATGCCACCCAGGATAGAGCCGAGCACGGCGACGATGAGGGCGAGTGGCGGCACGAGTGAAACCAGGACCTCGCGGCCAAGGCCCTGCTTTTCTGCCTCGGGGACGGGTGTCGCCGGCACGGCCTTGGGATCGGTGATCGCCTTGAAGACGATCCAGCCGATATAGAGCACCACCAGCAGCAGGCCAGGGATGAAGGCGCCGGCAAAGAGCGCGCCCACCGAGACGGGCTCGGGGGCGAAGTTGCCTTTTTCCATCTGCACCTGGGCGTTGATGCCCGAGAGCATATCGCCCATGAAGATCAGCACGGTGGAGGGCGGGATGATCTGCGCCAGCGTGCCGGAGGCGCAGATGACGCCAGAGGCGACCTTTGGGTCATAGCCCGAGCGCAGCATGGCGGGCAGTGAGATCAGGCCCATGGTGACCACCGTGGCGCCGACCACACCGGTGGAAGCGGCCAGCAGCGCGCCCACCACCACCACCGAGATGCCAAGGCCGCCGCGCAGGTTGCCGAAGAGCTTGCCCATGGTCAGCAGCAGGCGCTCGGCAATGCCGGTGCGCTCGAGCATGACGCCCATGAAGATAAAGAGTGGCACCGAGATCAGCACTTCATTGGTCATGGTGCCGAGGTAGCGGGTGATGACCGAACCGAAGTTGGACGGGTCAAAGACACCGAACGCCGTGCCAACGAGGCCAAAGAGCAAAGCCGTGCCAGCGAGGCTGAAGGCGACGGGAAAGCCGAGCAGAAGCGTGCCGATAACGCCCACGAACATCAGGCCGGCGATGATCTCACCAATCAGCTGCTGGGTCATTGGGTGATCTCCCCGCGGCGGTAGCGGAGGTCTTCGGGCAACAGGTGCTCGCGCCGGCCAGCACCAGGATTGCGCGGAGTGCCCAGGCCAGGCCCTGCAGCCCGACGACGACGCAAAAGACGATGATGAAGCTCTTGAGGACGAACAGCCCGGGCATGCCGCCGATATTGGCCGAGCCCTCATAGAGCCGCCAGGAACGGCTCACATAGGGGAGAGCGTAGGCGAAGATCACGGCGATGAAGGGAAAGAGGAAAACCGCCACGCCCACGAGGTCGGCGATGGCTTTGCCGCGCTGCGACCAGGCGCGATAGAGAATATCGACGCGCACGTGATCGTCACGCAGCATGGCAAAGCCGGCGACCGCGGTGAACATGGCGCCGCCCAGCCAGACGTAGAGATCCTGCATCCAGAGGAAGGTGGTGTGGAAGACGTAGCGCTGCACCACCACGACGAAGCAAACCAGGACGACGGCCAGTGCCAGCCAGGCGAACACCAGACCGATGATGCGATTCATGGCGCTGATGGCGCGTACAAGACTGGCCAAGACCTGCACGTCAGTTCCCCCCGTTCCGCCGATGCCACCAAGCGACCACGCTGAGGCGATGGCGTCAACCCGGCGAACGGCGCGGGGTGGGGAGAAGGCGGGGTGGTTGCCCCGCCTCCCAAACGGTCAGCCCTGCTCGAGCCACTTGATCTGGTCCGGCGTCAGCTTGATGTCGAACGCCTGGATGGAGTCGTCGAGCTCGTGCAGCGTGCGCGGCCCGATCAACGGCACCGACGGGAAGGGCTGGGCCAGCACATAGGCGAGCGCGATGTGGATCGGGTTCTTGCCCAGCTTGGCGGCCAGGTCCAGCGCCCGGTCGCGACGGCCGAAGTTCTTGTCCGAGTACCAGGTGTTGACCAGTTCGGCATTGTCGCGCTTGTCGCGGCCGGCCCGGTCGGTGAAGAAGCCGCGAGCCTGGCTCGACCAGGAGAAGTTGGGGATCTGGTGCTCGACCAGCCAGGACTTGTAGGCGTCGTCGGAGCAGGCGATGCAGCCGGCCCAGATCGGGTTGATCATCTCGGCGAGGGCGAAGTTGTTGGAGAGCGCCCCGGGGGCGTGCTTGCCATTCTTTTTGGCGTAGTCGATGGCTTCCTGCATGCGCTCGCGCGACCAGTTGGAGCCGCCGAACGGTCCGCGAATGCGGCCCTTCCGGACCTCGGCATCCATGGCGTCGACGAACTCGCCGACCGGCACGTCGGTATTGTCGCGGTGCATGAAGTAGACATCGACATAGTCGGTCTGCAGGCGGTTGAGCGACTGGTCAAGCTGCTTGCCGATGACGTCGGGATAGGTGAGCGGGGAGTGCGCACCCTTGCCGATCAGCACGGTTTCCTCGCGGACGCCGCGGCTGGTGTGCCAGTCGCCGAAGAGCTTTTCGGTGGCGCCGCCGCCATAGATGAAGGCGGTGTCGAAGAGGTTGCCGCCACGCTCGAAGAAAGCGTCCATCAGGATGGCGCCCGAGGCGAAGGTGCGGAAGTCCTCAAAGCCGAGGGCGACGATCGAGGCCGGCTTGGTAACGCCCGGGATGGCGCGCTTGGGGATCTTGGTGCCGGTGGTGGAAAGGGTCCGATTGTCGAGCGTGCGGGTGCGCACCTTCGGCTTTTCGATCTCGTATTCGAGGCCGGCATCGGCGCGCCACTTGTCGAGCACGCGGGCATTGCCGAGGCTGTCGGCCCAGCTCATGCCGGGGGCATCGAACTGCTGGCGGCCTTCCTGGATGGCGAGAGACGCGGCGTCCGCCTCGAAGGAATAGACGTGGCCGGTCTCGTTGACCGAGACGGTCTCGCGGGTGCCCTCGGAAAGGATGATGTCGATCTTGCCCAGGCCCTGGTCGCGATTGCCGTTGGCGAACCAGAAATCCGGCACCTCGATGCGACCCTTGTGGCCGTGGATACGCAGCACGTTGTCGAGCCCGACATAGACGGCGCAGGAGACCTGGGCGACGATGCCGTTCTCGAAGGTGAGGACGGCCGCTGCCCACTCATCGGTGCCGGCGGCGCCCAGGTGTGCCGTGCCGGCGACTTTGATGGGATCGAGGAACGGCTTGCCGGCCGCTGCGCCCGCAATGAAGCGGGACATCGACACCGGATAACCGCCGACATCGAGAATGCCGCCGCCGGCCAGTTCGTTGGCGAAGAGGCGGTGCTCGGGCATGAAGCGCGGCATCTGGAAGCCGAAGCTCGACTGGATCATGCGGACATCGCCGATGACGCCGGACTGGATCAGCTCCGCGAGCTTTTTGGCCTGCGGGTGCAGGCGGTACATGAAGGCTTCGCCGGCGAAGGTGCCGGACTTCTTGTGGGCGTGGAACACGGCATCGATTTCGAAGGCCGAGAGCGCCATCGGCTTTTCGACCAGCACGTGCTTGCCGTATTCGGCGGCCTTGATGGCCCATTCGGCATGGCTGGGGTGCGGGGTGGCGATATAGACGGCATCGACTTCGCTGTCGCGCAACAGGTTCTCATAGCCTTCGACGATGCGGGCGCCGGGGAAGGTTTCGCTCAGGCCGGGCTTTTGTGCATTGCGGGTGCCGAGCGCCACGACCTTGCCGTGCTTGCCGCCCTTGACGCCGCCCCAGAAGGCCTTGGCGATGCTGCCCGGGCCGATGATGCCCCAGCGCACCGGAGTTGAACTGGCCATGAAATTTCTCCCTCACTTCAGAATGGTTTGGCCGATTCCGGCCCGTTTGGTGCGCCAGTGGTAGCTGGTCGTGGCGCGCCGATCCATTCGGATTGGGAAGCCAATCTGCTTGAATTGTAAGATCGGGCCATTGTAACGATGCGGCGACTGCGAAACGGGGAGTTTTCATGTTCGTTGTGGGTGGCGAGAGCCTGATTGACCTGATCTCCGAGCCCACTGGCGCGGATGGCACCATCCGGCTCGTGGCGCACCAGGGCGGCTCGCCCTATAACTGCGCCATCGCGCTGGCCAAGCTGGGCAACGATACCGGCTTCCTCTGCCCGATCAGCGCCGATGGGCTGGGCACCTATCTGCTCGGGCCGCTGGCCGAAGCGGGTGTGACGCCGCTGCTCAAGGATCGCGTCGAGGCCTATACGACGCTGGCCGTGGTTACGTTCGACGCCAAGAGAAGCGCGCAGTATGGCTTTTATCGCGATGCCGACCGGGCCTTCACCCGCGAGGGGATGATCGCGGCGTTGCCACAGAAGCTCGAGCTGTTCCAGGTCGGCGGGTTTTGCCCGATCGAGGAACGTGATGCGGCGATCTGGATGGACGTCGCCAAGGAAGCGGCGCGTCGCGGCGCGACGCTGAGCATGGACCCCAATGTGCGGCCCTCGCTGGTGCCGGATTTCGCCGCGTACAAGGCGCGGCTCTCGGCCTTCCTCGACATCGTGCATCTGGTGAAGGTCTCGATCGAAGACCTCGCCTCGCTCGATGCCGACCGGGCGGTGCGCGCCACGGAACTGGATGCGGCCAAGACCGAGGCGCTGGTGGCGAAGTATGTCGCCGATTTCCTCGGCCGGCCGAACTGCGAGCT
>JACDQI010000215.1 GCA_015657675.1 Devosia sp. | reverse complement strand
CCCGCAAGGGGGGAGGTGACACTAAGGCCGGCGCTTGACCGTGACCTAGGCTGGGCGATGAAGGCCACTACACCCCCGCCATCTCCCCAAAAAACCCCTCCGGCCCCTCCACTTCCCTCAGTCGCTTGCCCACAATCTGCAAATACCGCGTCCCGATATTTCGCACGAACCGGCGGTCATGCGAGACGAGGAGACACGTCGCGCCATGCTCGAGAATCTCGCTCTCGAGCTTTTCCTGCCCCGGGATGTCGACATGGTTGGTCGGCTCGTCCATCAGGTAGAAGTTCGGCTCGGTAAGGCGCAGCGCCAAAAGCCCCAGCCGTGCCTTCTGCCCGAATGAAAGCTTGGCGATCGGCCTTTCCTGCTTTTCGACCGCGAAGCCAGCTCCGGCCAGCAGTGCCCGAGCCCGCTGGTCGCCGACCTTGAACTTGGCCACGATATCGCTCGGCGTCGCCGCTTGCGGCAGGTTCGAAAGGTCCTGATCGGTGTAGCCCAGCACCACCGAAGGCGTGACCTTGATGCCGGCGACTGGAGTCCCCGTCATCGCCCGATGGATCATCCGCACCAACTGGCTCTTGCCGGTGCCGTTGCGCCCCAGCAGCACGATGCGATCGCCCTGGAAAACATGCAGCTTGTCGATCCGGAACAGCGTGTCGCCCGCGGGCGTCGTCACGCTGACATCCTCGATCGCCAGCAGCACTTTGGCATGCGTGCCGCTATTGCCCAGCCGGATCTCGCCCGAGCGCTCCTTGTGCACCGCCGTCGCCGAGGCTTCGATCTTGGCCGCCCGGTCCTTGAGCTGCTTGGCCTTCACCGTCAGGAGATCGCTTCCCGAATTGATGCCGATATTGGTGAGCTTGGCCGCCTGCTTGCGCAGCTGCTTGGCGTCCTTGAGCTCCCGCTCAAGTTTTGCCGCGTCGGCCGTATCGCCCTCCTCCAGTGCCTGTCGCGCCGCCGAGTATGGCAGCGCGAAATAGCGCGACGTCTCCGGCCGCAAAAACAGCGTCCGATTGGTCACCGCGTCGAGAAAATCCCGATCGTGGCTGGCAATCAGCATCGGCACGCCCTTGGCCACTTCGTTCATCCAGGTTTCCAGCTGGAAGATCTTTTCGAGGTCGAGGTGGTTAGTCGGTTCGTCGAGCAACAGCGCGTCGGCTGGCCAACCCACACCCGCATCAGCAGCATCAGCCGCTGCCAGCCGCCGCTCAGCGCCGAAACCGGACGCGCGCGCATCTCATCGGGCGTCTCGAACTCGTCCAGCACCACGTCGGCGCGCCAACTGTCACTATCCCGATCGGCCACAGGGAGCGCGTCGAGTACGGCGTCCCGCAGCGTCAGCGGCCTGAGCGCATCCGGCACGTCCTGTTCGACATAGCCGATTTTGAGGCCACGCGAGCGCACGATATCGCCGCTCGTCGGTTCGAGTGTGCCGGCGATGGCGCGGAGCAACGTCGTCTTGCCCATGCCGTTGCCGGCCACGAGCCCGACCCGGTCGCCGTCCTGGATGACGAGGTCGAGATTGGAGAACAGCGGCACGCCGGCCGTGATTGAGAGGGATTTGAGGCTGATCGAGCCCATGGGTCTGTCTCTGGAGTTCTGGCGCAGCGCGCCTGGCCTGGCGTCATTGCGACGCCGTCATGGGCAAACCAGAACAGGATGACGATGTGCGTCGGACCGCTCGGTCAGCCCTGCAACATCAGTCGCAGGGCGAAAACAGGGCCACGCTGGCGGTGAGGGCGATAGTACACAGTCATGTCGCCCTCCTTGCTGTTTCGATTGGGCGCACAACAGTTAGCGCGCCGCGGCGCAGTGCGCAACAGCTCTCAACTCAGGTAGAATAGGGAAGCAATGGACAGTACAGCCACAGGGCGATGCAGTGTCAGATGGGCAAGCCGGTACGCAAAACCAGTAATTCCGGCTTGCAGCCACTGAACACGCAAACTGCGTGCTGCCGTTCCGATCGGATACTCAATACGTCGACCGGGGCTTGCACGCATACGGCAACTCCATACACAGACCGTATGACGAGATATCTAGCAGCCCCGGCTTAAGAAAATGCTTCCGAGAAGCGAACAGAATCTGAATCGACTGGTTCAAAACGGGGCTGGCGTCACGCCGGCCGCAGCCGCTCACGGTCGAGAACCCGCCCGGTGCAGGCGTTGACATCGAGCAGATAGACCCAGTCGCCACGGGTGGCGCGGGCCTGGATGTACCGGCCGTTCTGCACGTTCAGGTAGATCTTGGTGTAGCCCTGCCGCTCGATGGCGCGGCGAATCTGTCCGTTGCCGAAGAGACAGACCCGGCTTGGTCCATCGAGGAAAAGATTGTCGCCGAAAAGATCGAACGGACCGGCCGCCTGGGCAGCCGGCATGGCGATGACGAGAGAAAGAGCAACGAAGGCGGCTCGAAACATCGATATGCGCATCTTGGTCTCCTTTGAAAACAAAAAGTCCCGGCCTTGCGAGCCGGGACTGTTTCATTCAGGCATCGTGCCCAACTCTTAGAAGTTGAACTGGAGCGACAGGCCCGGGCGGTACGAGCGGATGCGCTCGATCCGGTCAACTTCGCCGGTGCAGCGATTTACGCGCATCGAGTAGTAGGCGCGGCCTTCGCGGGCCACCACGCCGACGCGGTTGCGCGGCTGTTCGCGCACGATCTCGACATCGCGGTAGCCTTCGTCGCGCAGCGCACGCACGATCTGGCGGTCGCTGTAGCAAACCTGCGGGCGGATCGGCCGGCCGCTGTCCACGCCCACGCCAAAGCTCGGCCGGCCATCACCGCCGATACCGAACTGGAAGTTGAACGAGGGCTGCGACTGGGCAAAAGCCGGGGCAGCGGAAAACACGGACGCGCCAAGCACGAGTGCAACGACGGCAGCCCGGCTGCCGGTCTTGAGGGTGGTCATGAGATGGGTCATTTTGGTCTCCTTGGAGGGATTTCTCGCCGCCGGGTCTAGAAGCGTACCCTGACCATATTGGTTCCGCACTGAACGTGCACCTAATCTGCCGTTCATCTAGCGTTCATCTTCATGGCCAATTGCCGCCGGACGGCCGATGCCCTCCACGGTTGGAACGCCGGGCTTCTGCCAGCTTGCGACTGAACCGGTCGCAACCCGCGTATTCACCGACTGTTCAGCCGATTGACGCCGGCCACACCACCGCGCCATAAGGCTGCTTAACCCTGCTTCCCGCCGAATCTGCTAGTGCTGGTAGACGCTCGATTCGCGTCCCCGCAAGGATACCGATGGACCTCTTCTCGCCCGACGATGCTGCCAAGCCGCAGAGCCCCAAGGCCCCTGCCCCGCGTCTCGAAAAAGCCCCGCCAGCCGCCGCGGCCGGTGCCAGCTATACTGCGGCAGACATTGAGGTTTTGGAAGGTCTGGAGCCCGTCCGGCGCCGCCCCGGCATGTATATCGGCGGCACCGATGCCAATGCCTTGCATCACCTGTTTGCCGAGATCATCGACAACTCGATGGACGAAGCGATCGCCGGCCACGCGAACCGCATCGAAGTGCACATGGGCGCTGACGGCTATATCACCGTCGCCGACAACGGCCGCGGCATGCCGGTTGAGAACCACCCGAAGTTCCCCGGCCGCTCGACCCTCGAAATCATCATGACCACGCTGCACGCGCGGCAGTCGACTCAGCCGTACGAAACCTCTGGCGGCCTGCATGGTGTCGGTGCCTCGGTGGTCAACGCGCTCTCCGACGACATGATGGTGGAAGTCGCCCGCGACCAGACACTCTATCGCCAGTCCTTCTCGCGCGGCAAACCGACCACCGGCGTCGAAGTCATCGGCAAGGTGCAGAACCGCCGCGGCACCACCACGCGCTTCCACCCCGACCCGCAGATTTTTGGCGAAAACGCCGCGCTGTCGCCTGCCCGCGTCTTCAAGATGACACGCGCCAAGGCCTATCTTTTCGGCGGAGTCGAACTGCGCTGGAGCTGCGACGAAACCCTCGCGTCCGACGACGTCCCGGCCAAGGCGACCTTCCATTTCCCCGGCGGCCTCAAGGACTTCCTTGCCGCCCGCATCGAAGGCGAGCCGCGCATTGTCGACGAGATCTTCTCGGGCAATTCCGGCAAGCCAGGCACCCACGGCGCCGTCGAATGGGCCATCAGCTGGAACCTTGGCGACGGCTTTGTCTCGTCCTATTGCAACACCATCCCTACCGGCGATGGCGGCACCCACGAACAGGGCCTCCGCGCTGCCCTGCTCCGCGGCCTCCGGAACTATGCTGAACTGACCGGCAACAAGCGCGCTGCCGTCCTAACGGCCGAAGACGTGCTCAACTACTGCTCGGTCATGCTCTCTGTCTTCGTGCGCGAGCCCGAATTCGTCGGCCAGACCAAAGACAAGCTGAGCTCGGCTGAGGCGACACGCATCGTCGACACCGCCATCCGCGACGCCTTCGACCATTGGCTTGCTGCATCGCCAAACCAGTCCAGCAAGCTGCTCGACTGGGCCGTCGAGCGCGCCGAAGAACGGCTCCGCCGGCGCAAGGAAAAGGAAGTCGATCGCGCCAGCGCCACCCGCAAGCTGCGGCTTCCGGGAAAACTCGCCGACTGCACCCAGTCGGCGGCCCAGGGCGCCGAAATCTTCATCGTCGAAGGCGACTCGGCCGGTGGCAGCGCCAAGTCGGCGCGCAACCGCGCCAGCCAGGCCGTGCTCCCGCTGCGCGGCAAGGTGCTCAACGTCGCCGGCGCCACCCGCGAAAAGCTCGCCGCCAACCAGCAGATCGCCGATCTCATCCAGGCGCTGGGCGCCGGCACCCGCGATCGCTATCGCGAAGACGACCTGCGCTACGACAAGATCATCCTGATGACCGACGCCGACGTCGACGGCGCCCATATCGCATCGCTGTTGATGACCTTCTTCTTCCAGGAGATGCCAAAGCTCATCGACGACGGGCATCTCTACCTCGCCTTGCCGCCGCTCTACCGCATCACTCATGGCAGCAAGGTTGCCTATGCGATGGACGATGCGCACAAGGACCTGATCCTCGAGACCGAGTTCAAAGGCAAGAAGACCGATATCACCCGCTTCAAGGGCCTCGGCGAAATGCCCTACACGCACCTGCGCGAAACCACCATGGATCCGCGCACCCGCACGCTTCTGCAGGTCAAGGTTTTGCAGGACCGCGATGACACCAAGTCATCGGTCGACCGGCTGATGGGTACCAAACCCGAAGCCCGCTTCGAGTTCATTCAGGAAAACGCCCGCTACGTCACCGATCTGGACATCTAGACCACTTGCCATCCCTCCCCAATCTTCGGGGAGGGATGGCGGAACCAGAGTGCAAGTGGCTGGGAACCGAACCTCGGAACAAGACATCGGACGTCCGTACCCCTTACAATCTCACTCCCGGCGCACTACATCCGCAGAGCCAACCGGTGCCTCTCCCGCCCGGACCTGCATCGCGCTGTTAACCCCCACGGCGCGAAAGCCGTTGACTTGCAAGGGGTTTCCTCTATGTTCCGGCCGCGCCTTTAAGTGAACCGGGTGAGGCGGCGCCCGGAGTCGCAAGAGCAGTCTTGTTGCGTAGTAGCGCACGGCTCCTGCCGGGCGATTGTACCGACCACCCGTCGACCGCACCTTCCTCAAGTAGATGCCCGTCGACCTCCTCCCGATACTTGAGTGGACCATACGTTTTGGCAGATGACTTTTCCGGGCTCGGACTGAGCGCCAAGGTGACCGAAGCGGTCGCGGCAGCCGGTTATACCAAGCCCACCGATATCCAGGCCCAAGCGATCCCGCATGTCCTTCAAAAGAAAGACATTATCGGCATTGCGCAGACGGGCACCGGCAAGACGGCATCGTTCGTGCTGCCCATGCTGACGCTGCTGGAAGCGGGCCGAGCTCGCGCTCGCATGCCGCGCACCCTGATCCTCGAACCGACGCGCGAACTCGCCGCCCAGGTGCACGAGAACTTCGAAAAATACGGCAAGAACCACCGTCTCAATGTGGCGCTGCTAATTGGCGGCGTCTCGTTCGAAGACCAGAACCGAATCCTCGATCGCGGCGCTGACGTGCTGATAGCCACACCGGGCCGCATGCTCGACCAGTTCGAGCGCGGCCGCATCCTGCTGACCGGCGTCGACATTCTCGTCATCGACGAAGCCGACCGCATGCTGGACATGGGCTTTATCCCCGACATCGAGCGCATCTGCTCACTGCTGCCGGCTCGCCGCCAGACCCTGTTCTTTTCGGCCACCATGCCGCCGGAAATCCAGCGGCTCACCAGCCGTTTCCTGCGCGATCCGATCAAGATCGAAGTGGCACGCCAGAACTCGACCGCCGAGACCATCGACCAGAAGCAGGTCCGGGTCTCCAACAAGCCCGAAGAAAAGCGCGCCATGCTGCGCCAGCTGATCCGCGGCGAAGCGGCGCTCAAGAACGCCATCATCTTCTGCAACCGCAAGCGGGACGTGGCCACCCTCGCCCGATCGCTGCAGCGCCATGGCTTTTCGGCCGGCGGCTTGCATGGCGACATGGACCAGAAGAGCCGCACCGAAACACTCGACGCCTTCAAGACCGACAAGCTCGCGCTGCTGATCGCCAGCGACGTCGCCGCGCGTGGTCTGGATATCCCGGCCGTGAGCCACGTCTTTAACTTCGACGTGCCGACGCATGCCGAGGACTATGTCCATCGCATCGGTCGTACTGGCCGCGCCGGCCGGTCCGGCACTGCAATCACCCTGGTGGCGCCGTCGGACGGCAAGTATATCGACGCCATCACCAAGCTCATCCAGCGCGACATTCCCAAGATGGGTGTGGACGTGGTCGAGCCTGCGACGGTCGAAAAGTCGGAAAAGCGCGACAGCAATGAGGATCGGCCGCAGCGTGCCGACAACCCGCGTGGCCGCCGCGCCCGTGGCAAGCGCGATGGCGCTGAACGCAAACCGGTCGAGGCGGAGGTCGAAACCATCGACGCGCACCGCGAGCCTGAGCCAGCAGCACCCAAGTCGGTCGAATCGGCGCCAGTCCAGACGGCACGCGCCCCGCGCAAGGATGCGCCTCCGCGCAACGAGCGCCGCCCCCGTCAGGAGCCAGCATCCGAGGCCAAGAGCGACTCGCCTTTTGGTAACGACGGACCAATACCAGCCTTCTTGTTGCGCCCGTCCCGCGCCAGCTGATCACTATTGCGGTTCGAGGTACGTAACTCTCCGAAAACGTGATCGAAAAACTGCCTTTGCTGTCCCTCGTTACTTGAGAGTTTTACGGGGAATTAAGCATCGCTCAGCATGATGACCCCCGCAGAACGCGAAGTGGACGCGCGGGGGAACAGTGTCGGATCAGGAATTCAAGCGAGCGTTGGGCTACGCCAATTCAGCAATGGACTTGCTGAAGCGGGCCAGCGTTCCGCCATACCCCCAGTTCTATGAACTGCTCTACACGTACGCGACGGGTGTCAATCCGGCGCTGAACACGCGCATCAACGGCATCTTCCGCGACGGCAACCCAACGGTCGATGTCGCCGAACAGCTCTATGACGAGTTCCTCAAGTCCCAGGACGCCAGCGAACGCATTTCGGCAGTGTCCCAGCGGATGTCGACCCGCATCGAGGCGGTGCACGAGGCCATCGACACGGCGATGACCACGGCGAACGCCTATTCCGGCGCCCTCCAGGCCGCCAGTGGCGATCTCGACATCGAATCCGATCCGCAGGCCCTCAAGGTCATGGCCCGACGCCTGCTCAACGAAACCCGTCGCATGCAGGACGCCAACCATCAGCTCGAGCAAAAGCTCGAGGCCTCCCGTGATGACATCGCCTTGTTGCAGCGTGACCTCGACGACGTCCGTCGCGAAGCCATGCTCGACCCGCTGACCAAGATCTGCAACCGCAAGGCGTTTGACGAGAGCCTCGTCAAGGCCTTCGCCGACGCCCGCACCCAGCAGACCCCGATGTCACTGGTTCTGCTCGATATCGACCATTTCAAGCGCTTCAACGACACCTGGGGCCACCAGACCGGCGACCAGGTGCTGCGCCTTGTCGCCATGACCCTCAAGTCCAACATCAAGGGCCAGGATACTGCCGCGCGCTATGGCGGCGAAGAGTTCGCGGCCATTCTGCCGATGACCGACCTTGAAGGCGCCATTACCGTCGCCGACAACGTCCGCAGCGCCGTTCAGGCCAAGGAACTGCTCAAGCGCTCGACCAACGAAAAGCTTGGACGCATCACGGCCTCGTTCGGCGTCGCGACTTATCGGCCGGGCGATACGCCCTCGACGCTGATCGAGCGCGCCGACCGCTGCCTCTATGCGGCCAAGCATGCCGGGCGCAATCGCGTCCACAATGAAACGGAATTGGCCGACGACGACGTCGTCGCGGCCTGATCTCAGGCCGAGGCGCGGGCCTCGGCCAAAGCCTTCAGATCAGCTGGCTTGAGCTGCACGGACTCGCCGCACCCACATTCGCCTGTCTGGTTGGGATTTTTGAACGTGAAGCCGGCCTTGAGGTCGGTCTCCTCGAAATCCATTACCGTCCCAAGCAGGAACAGCGTCGCCTTGGGCTCGACATAGACGTGCACGCCAGCCTGCTCGACATGGTCATCGCCGGCCACCGGCGCATCGAGATAGCTCAGCGTGTAGGCCATGCCGGCACAGCCGGCGTTCTTGACCCCGACGCGCACGCCTGTGACGGGCTTGTCGCTGTCTTCGATGATCTCGTTGATGCGCTCGACGGCAGCATCGGTGAGGGTCATGATCTTCATAGCCATATCGGCACTCTATCGCTGATCAACGATATATAGACCACACGGGGCCGGATTACCACCAGTTCAGCGCAACCTGCGCTTCCTCGCTCATCCGACTGGCGTCCCACGGCGGATCATAGACCATGTTGACCGTCACATTCTGGATGCCTTCAACAGAGCGCGCAGCATTCTCCACCCATCCCGGCATTTCGCCGGCCACCGGGCAGCCCGGCGCGGTCAGCGTCATGTCGATGGCGAGGTTGCGGTCATCGTCGAGATCGACCTTGTAGATCAATCCGAGTTCATAGATGTCGACCGGGATTTCCGGATCGTAGACGGTCTTGAGCGCGCCGATCAGATCCTTGGTGATCCGCTCCACTTCCTCCTCCGGCAAGGCGCCGGTGTGGTTGGGCGTGATCCGCGGCGGCTCGGGCAGTGCCGGGGCCGGCGCGATCTCAGGGAGAGTCTCATCGCTCATGAAAAGAACGTCCTTGCCTTCTCGATGCCTGCAACCAGCGCATCGATATCATCTTTGCCGCTATATAGGCCCAGCGACGCCCGGCAGGTAGAGGTTACGCCAAATCTCTTGAGCAGCGGCATGGCGCAATGCGTGCCTGCCCGCACCGCAATCCCGTAGCGATCCAGAATCGTCGACACGTCATGCGCATGCGCCCCGGCGATCTCGAACGAGAAGATCCCGCCCTTGCCCGGCGCCGTGCCGATCAGCCGCAGCGAATTGATCCGGCTGAGTTTTTCGGTCGCATAGGCGGTCACTTCCGCCTCGTGCGCCGCAATCGCGTCGCGTCCCAGACCCTCCACATAGTCGATCGCCGCGCCAAGCCCGATCGCCTGCACGATCGGCGGCGTCCCGGCCTCGAACCGATGCGGCGGCGTGTTGTAGGTGATTGCGTCCATGCTCACGACATCGATCATCTCGCCACCACCCTGGTAGGGCTCCATCTCGGCGAGGAGATCATACTTGCCGTAGAGCACGCCGATCCCGGTCGGGCCGTAAAGCTTGTGGCCGGTAAAGACGTAGAAGTCAGCACCGAGGTCCTGAACGTCGACGCGGTGATGGACGACGCCCTGACTGCCGTCGACCAGCACCGGTATGCCCCGCGCATGCGCCATCTCGATCACCGCCTTGAGCGGCGTCACCGTGCCGAGGACGTTCGACATATGGCTGATCGCCACCATGCGTGTCTTCGGCCCCAGCGCCTTTTCGAACGCGTCGAGATCGAAGCTGCCATCATCCTTCACGTCCACCCACTTGAGCACCGCGCCCTTGCGCTCGCGGTGGAAGTGCCAGGGCACGATGTTGGAGTGGTGCTCCATGATGGTGAGGACGATCTCATCGCCCTCCCCGATCCGCGGCCCTGCAAAGCTCGCGGCCACGAGGTTGATCGCCTCGGTCGCCGAGCGCGTGAAGATGATTTCCTCACTGCGCGACGCATTGATGAACTTGCGCACCCGCTCACGCCCGCCCTCGAATGCCTCGGTAGCGCGATTGGCCAGCGTATGCAGCCCGCGGTGCACGTTGGCATATTCATGCCGGTACGCGTGATCCATCCGCTCCAGCACCGCTGCCGGTTTCTGCGACGACGCCCCGGAATCGAGGTACGAGAGCCGATGCCCGTGGATCTTCTCCGACAGGATCGGAAAATCAGCTCTGACGGCGTCGAGATCGAATGTCATCGCAGTCCTCTAGAAAGCTGGGCTTTCGCTATCCGCTTGCACCAGCGAGCACCCTCCCCCTTGTGGGGAGGGTTGGGGAGGGGGTTAGGACGGGCCCTCATTTGCCCGCCAGCCACCCATCCACCACGGCCGTCAGCGCCTCGTTGAGCGCCGCATCCTCGATCGGATCGATCAGTTCGGCGAGGAACCCGCGCACCAGCAGCGTCTCCGCCTCGGTCTTCGGAATGCCGCGGCTCATCAGATAGAACAGCGAATCCTCGTCGAGCTGGCCGCAGGTCGAACCATGACCGCAGACCACGTCGTCGGCATAAATCTCAAGCTCGGGCTTGCAGAGGATTTCCGCCTCGTCCGAGAGCATCAGCCCCTGCGCCATCAGCTTAGCATCGGTCTTCTGCGCATCCCGCGCCACCACCAGCCGACCCTGCACGACCGCCTTAGAGCGGCCGCGGGCGATCGACTTGAACAGAGGTTTGGAGCTGGTGTGCGGCACTGCATGGTTGGCGTCCATGGTGATATCCGCATGCTGCCCGTCGCTGACGAGGTTGAGCCCGGTGACGTCGGCATGCGCGCCCTTGCCCGCAAATTTGGGGAAAAGATGCGTCCGCGACACGTTCGCACCAGCATGGATCACCAGCGTACGCAGCTGTGCGCCTTCGGCCAGCACATACTCGTTGGTGGCAAAATGCGTCGCCTGCCGGGCGCTGAGATCGACGGTGATGTGCGTCACCACCGCATTCTTGCCCAGCGCCAGATAGGTCGCATGGTTGGTCACATGCGCCGCGTCGCTGCCCGAATAGGTTTCGAGGATCACCGCCGAGGCGTTATCGCCGACATAGATCTTGGCCGCACTCGGCGCATGCGCTGCCGGACCTTCGGTGCGTCGGTCGATCTGGATCACCGGATCCACTGACCCGTCGAGGTCGATGCGTAACGCCGTCTTGACCAGTGCCGAATTGAGCCGGACCAGGACATCGTCGCGGGTGCTCAGCACCGACCCTTCGACCGTACCGACAATAACGCCGGCCGGCGCGGTACCGCTCTCTTGCGGCACGCCATTGGCGATCATCAGCTGGTATGCGCCCGCCACCCGCAGGGCCGGCGGCGACACGCCCTCGGCCTTGCCGGCAAGCTCAGGCACGGCACGCAGCAGCGTCTTAAGGTCGGTATAGTGGTAGCTCTCGACCTTACGCGTCGGCAGGCCGGCTGCCGCCAGCCGCTCCGCTTCGCCGGAAGCGCCGGCCCCAGTCAGCTGGGCGATCAGGGAAAGTTCTGCCGGGCCAAGCCGGACGGGGACGTTCATGGTCAAAATCCCTTACGCCGCCTGCTCGTCAAAGCCGGCATAGCCCTTGGCTTCGAGTTCGAGCGCCAGCGACTTGTCGCCGCTCTCCACGATCCGGCCGGACGAGAACACGTGCACCACGTCAGGCACGATATGGTCGAGCAGCCGCTGGTAGTGGGTGATCACCAGCATCGCCCGGTCGGCATCGCGCAGCGCGTTGACGCCTTCCGACACAACCTTCAGCGCATCGATATCGAGCCCGGAATCGGTCTCGTCGAGCACGCACATCTTCGGCTTGAGCAGCGCCATTTGAAGGATCTCGGCGCGCTTCTTCTCGCCGCCCGAGAACCCGACATTGAGGGCGCGCTTGAGCATATCGCTGTCGATACTGAGCGCTTTGCCGCTTTCCTTGACGGCGCGCATGAAGTCCGGGGTCGAGAGTTCCCCCTCGCCACGCGCCTTGCGCTGCGCATTGAGCGCGGCCTTGAGGAAGGTCATGGTGGCAACGCCCGGGATCTCGATCGGGTACTGGAACGCCAGGAACAGACCCGCGCTGGCGCGCTCGGCCGGATCCATATCGAGGATATTGACGCCGTCGAGCAGCACTTCGCCCTCGGTGACCTCATAGTCTTCCTTGCCGGCCAGCACATAGCTCAGCGTCGACTTACCCGAGCCATTGCGCCCCATGATCGCGTGCACCTCGCCCCGCGGCACCACGAGGTTGACCCCTTTGAGGATTTCGCGCTCCTCGATGCGGGCATGCAGGTTCCGGATTTCAAGCATCGGGGTGGTCATTGGTCGTCTCCAGTATGTCTGCCATCGCCAGAAATCAGCGCGGCTATGTCACGGCAGCGCTGCTCCAGCAGCGCTCGAAAAACCTTCGTCTCCGGTTCGGCATCGTGGGCGCTCACTGCCGCACCTTGCCCAACCGATACTCCTCAGTGGTATGTGCCCGATCGCCACGCAGGCGGATTGCCGCAATCAGCGCCGCCGCGCCCACCACGGTAAATCCGAGCAGCGTCACCACGCCCACACCGGGCTGCCGATAGGTGAACGCGAACGTCGCCAAACCCACCACACCGGCCACCAGACACCCGACGAACAGTGCCACCACCGCCCAGCCTTCGCCGGAAACGGGCGCCATGCGCGTCGCCTTGGGCTCGCTCAGTGGAAAACTGCGCGCAAACCAATACCTGCTCATCGAGTTCGCGATCCCGTCGCGGCAGCCGTCATCCCACGCTCCCCTCGAGCGAGATCGAGATCAGCTTCTGCGTTTCGACCATGAACTCCATCGGCAGGTGCTGCAGCACGTCACGAACGAAACCGTTGACGATCAGCGCCACCGCTTCCTCTTCAGACAGGCCGCGCTGCTGGCAGTAGAACATCTGGTCGTCCGAGATCTTGCTCGTCGTCGCCTCGTGCTCGAACACCGCCGTACCGTTGCGGCTTTCGATATAGGGCACGGTATGCGCCCCGCACTTGTCGCCGATCAGCAGGCTGTCGCACTGGGTGAAGTTGCGGGCGCCCTTGGCCTTGGCATGCGCCGAGACCTGGCCACGATAGGTATTGTCCGAGAACCCAGCCGCAATGCCCTTGGAGATGATCCGGCTGGTGGTGTTCTTGCCCAGATGGATCATCTTGGTGCCGCTGTCGACCTGCTGATAGCCGTTCGAAATGGCGATCGAATAGAACTCGCCTGACGAGTTGTCGCCGCGCAGGATGCAGCTGGGATACTTCCAGGTGATGGCCGAACCGGTCTCCACCTGCGTCCAGGAGATCTTG
>JACDQI010000214.1 GCA_015657675.1 Devosia sp. | reverse complement strand
CGTCGACGTCGAAGACTTCCTGGCCGCCAGGGCCGATATAACGGCCGGTGCTGGCGAGGAGTTCGGTGCCGCCGCCGTCGAGCATGGCCTTGCCGTCGCGGTCGATATAGGGGCCCTCAACGGTATCGGCGCGGCCGACCATGATGCGGTAGGTGCTGGCAAGGCCTTTGCAGCAGGCGTCGAACGAGACGATGAGGTAGAACTTCCCGTCGTGCTCGACGATCGTCGATGCCTCGATGGCCTCGCCATTGCGTGAGGCAAGGCGGAGCGGGATATCTTCGTCCTTGCGCAATCCGGTGGCGGGATCGAGCTCGATCATCCGGATGCCGTCCCAGTAGGAGCCGAAGGCGAGGAAGGCGCGGTCGCCAACGTCGATGCGGAAGGGATCGATGGCGTTGAGCCAGTCGTCGCGGCGCGATCGGAAGACAAGGCCCTGATCCTCCCAGCCTTCGGTTGGCTGAGTGGCGTCAAAGGCGGTGTTGGTCGTCAGGCCGATGACGCTGTTGTTTCGGCCGAAGCTCGAGACCGAATAATACATGTAGGCCGTACCGCCATGCATCGAGACGGTCGGCGCCCAGATGTTGCGGGGGAGAAAGCCGAGTTCCTTCTCTACCCAGGCCGGCATGCCGCCCGGCAGGGCGCCGGTTTCAGTCCAGGTGATGCCGTCGGGCGATGACTTTGTCCGCACGGTACCGCCATCGGCGGCGCGTTCGACACCGGTGGCGAAGGAGGCCCAGCCGGTGTCGGTGACGATGACCGACGGGTCGTGGATGGCGGTATTGCCCAACAGGGTGGGCATCGGCTCGGCTGCGGCCACGGGCGCGGCGAGCAGAATGAGGCTCAAGAGCAGCAGGCGCATCGCAATCCTCATCGCAATCCCTCCGGGCCGCCACGCGGCCGCATTGCACTCGTCACATGCCCGGCTTATGTCTTTGGCGCAAGCAAGAGGTGTGCAATGACCGCTCCGCGTCGCAAATCGGTTGGTGTCAATGTCGGTGGGGTGATGGTCGGCGGCGGTGCCCCGATCGTCGTGCAGTCGATGACCAATACGGATACGGCCGATATCGAGTCGACGGTGCGGCAGGTGGCGCAGCTTTGGCGGGCCGGTTCGGAGATCGTGCGGATCACGGTTGATCGCGACGAATCTGCTGCCGCGGTGCCGCATATCCGGGATCAGTTGCTCAAGCGCGGCATCGACGTGCCGCTAGTCGGCGACTTCCATTATATCGGCCATAAGCTGCTGACCGATCACCCGGCCTGCGCCGAGGCGCTGGCGAAGTATCGCATCAATCCGGGCAATGTTGGGTTCAAGGCCAAGCGCGATACGCAGTTTGCGACGCTGATCGAACTGGCGATCCGCTACGACAAGCCGGTGCGCATCGGGGTGAACTGGGGCTCGCTCGACGAAGAACTGCTGACCAAGCTGATGGACGAGAACGCCCTCTCTGCGGCGCCGATTTCGGCCGCGGCTGTGCAGCGCGAAGCGATCATCCAGTCGGCGCTGCTGTCGGCGGCCCGGGCCGAGGAGATCGGTCTTGGACGCGACCATATCCTGCTCTCGACCAAGGTGTCTGACGTGCAGAACCTGATCGCCGTCTATCAGGATCTGGGGGCGCGCTGCGATTATGCGCTGCATCTGGGGCTGACCGAGGCGGGCATGGGTTCGAAGGGCATCGTCGCCTCGTCGGCGGCGATGGGAATCCTGCTGCAGCAGGGCATTGGCGACACCATCCGCGTGTCGCTGACGCCAGAACCGAACGGGGACCGGACGCTTGAGGTCAAGGTGGCGCAGGAGCTGTTGCAAACCATGGGCTTCCGGCAGTTCCTGCCGGTGGTTGCCGCCTGCCCGGGCTGTGGCCGCACCACCAGCCAGACCTTCCAGGTGCTGGCCAAGGAAATCCAGGATCACCTCTCCACCTCGATGCCCGAGTGGAAAGAGCGCTATCCGGGGGTGGAAAACCTCTCGGTGGCGGTGATGGGCTGCATCGTCAACGGCCCGGGGGAAAGCAAGCACGCCAATATCGGCATCTCGCTCCCCGGCACAGGCGAAACTCCGGCAGCTCCGGTGTTCGTGGACGGCCAGAAGGTCGCGACCCTGCGCGGCGCCGATGTCGCCGACCAGTTCAAGGTGATGGTGGCAGACTATATCGAGAAGAAGTACGGCCAAGGCAAAGTCGCAGCGGAGTAGCCGCCATCGTTGACGCCCGCTCGCAAGTCGGCTCAGTTTGTGTTCCGCGGGGGCGGCTGGGGGCTACTATGCTGACTGGTATTCTGACTGCGCTGGTTCTGATCGGCTTGATCATGGCTTACGCTCATTTTCGACCGATGCCGGAAATCGATGCGAACTTCAGCACCAGAAGCTTGGTTCTGCAGGTGCCGCAGGCGCCCGAGGATGTCTACAGTAAAGTGTCGGGCGGAGTTGCCCAAGCAAAGGTGGGGCGAGCGGACGTCGGGCGAGGACGGGTGCTGCTGCACGACAGCGTGACCCTCAGCAGTTTCGGCTATTACTACCCGGTCGATATCGTTGCGGCGCCCGGGGGTGGGAGTCAGGTGACCATCGGCATCAAGTCGAAGTCCCCACTGCAGTTCGGTCCCATTGTCCGAGTGCAGCAGGAAAAGGCCAATCGCAAGATGGCCGACGCTATCGAGGCAAAGCTGCAGGGCGCCACGCGGGCTGCCTGAAGAGCTGCGCGTCGGGGGTGGTCTTTGGTGCGCTCTCCGGTTAGGAAACAGCCTCGTTCATCGAGGTAGACCCATGATCATCGAACCCAAGATCCGCGGTTTCATCTGCACGACGGCCCATCCGGTGGGCTGCGCGGTCAATGTGCAGCGCCAGATTGACCACGTGGTGGTCAAGGGGCCGCTGTCGCAGGGGCCGAAGCGCGTATTGGTGCTGGGCTGCTCGACCGGCTACGGCCTTGCCTCGCGCATCGTCACGACGTTCGGCGCGGGCGCCGATACGGTGGGCGTGTCGTTCGAGCGCGAGCCGGGCGAAGCCAAGACGGCAAGCGCCGGCTGGTACAATAACCGCGCCTTCGAAAAGCGCGCCGAGGCCGCCGGCCGCAAGGCCGTGACCATCGAGGGCGATGCGTTCTCCGATGCGATCAAGGCGCAGACGATCGAGGCGATCCGCTCGACGCTGGGCCAGGTGGACATGATCGTCTACAGCCTCGCCTCGCCGGTGCGCACCGACCCCAAGACGGGCGAAACCTATCGTTCGGCCATCAAACCGTTCGGCTCCAAGGTGCGTTCGAAGACGCTCAATACCAGCACCGGCGAAGTCACCGAGGTGGAAGTCGAGCCGGCGACGGATGCCGAGGCCGCGGCCACCGTCAAGGTGATGGGCGGGGAGGACTGGGAGCTCTGGATCGCCGCGCTCAGCGAAGCGGGAGTGCTGGCCAAGGGCTTTACCAGCCTCAACTACACGTATCTGGGCAGCGAACTGACCTGGCCGATCTACCACAAGGGCACGCTGGGCAAAGCCAAGGCCGATCTCGACCGCGCCGCGACCGCCATCCGCGCCGCGCATGGGCAGGATTCGGCGCATGTGGTGGCGCTCAAGGCGGTGGTGACGCAGGCGAGCTCGGCCATTCCGGTGGTGCCGCTCTATGGCACGGTGCTGCTGCGGGTGATGGCCGATATCGGGCTGGGCGAGGGCTGCATCGAGCAGATCGACCGGCTGTTCCGCGACAAGCTGGTATCCCGTATGCTCGACGAGGCGCAGCGGCTGCGGGTCGACGACTGGGAGTTGTCGGACGCAGTGCAGAACGAGCTCAAGGCTCGCTGGCCCAAGCTCAGCACCGAAACGCTGCCGGATCTCGGCGACCTGCCGAAGTATCAGGCGGAGTTCTTGAAGCTCTTTGGCTTTGGGCTGAGCGGCGTGGATTATGGCGCGGATGTCGATCCGCGGGATGTTTACTAACCGCGCTGACAAGAAGGCCCCCTCACCCGGCCCTGCGGGCCGACCTCTCCCCCCAGAGGGAGAGGTGGGGCAGCCTCTTACTCCGGGATGTCGCAGGCGTCGGCCCAGCGGTTGCCGCAGAGGTCGGCGAGGCGGGAGACGGTGAGCTTGACCGAGGCGTGGGTGTCGCCACCGGCGGGGATAACCTCGTCGTAGATTTTCAGCGACACGTCGCAATAGATGGCCAGCGGCGCCGGCAGGCCAAAGGGGCAGACGCCGCCGACCTGGTGGCTGGTCAACCGCAGCACATCCTCAGGGCCCAGCATGCGCGGCCGGCCGCCAAAGGCCTGCTTGGCCTTGGCATTGGAGAGGCGCGCGTCGCCGCGGGTCACGAGGAGGAATTCCTCGTCGCCCACACGGATTGCCAGGGTCTTGGCAATCTGGCCGGGGGCGACACCATGCACATCGGCGGCCAGTTGCACCGTGGCGGTGGAGGCATCGGTGACGATGACGGCAAGGTCGGGGGCGCGCGCGGCGAGGTCGGCGCGGACGGACTCAAGGCTCATGGAGTGGTCCTGGAAACAAGGGTCTGAAGGTATTTTTCGCGCGTGCGCTGGCGCAGCGGCGTCTTGAGGGCGCGCTCGAGAAAGGCCGTGTCGATGTCGCGGACACCATCGAGGGCCATTAGTTCGACGACAGTAACGCGCTCGCCGGCAAAGCGGGTGAGCTCGACGTCCATGCCGGCCTCGACGGCCCCGGGGGTGATAACGCGGGTATAGGCGCCAGGCCGCATGGCCTTGGCGAAGCGCTTGACCCAAGTGGGGTCGCCCATGCGGCGGGCGAGAGTGTTGCAGGGGGTGCGGTGATAGGTGACTTCGAGCGTCACCGGGCCAATGACGAAGCGATCGCCGATGGCGAGCGTTTCACCGGCAACGCCGTCGATCACCATGTTCTGCCGAAGGGTGCCCGGCGCCAGCGGGGTGCCGAGATCCTGGGTCCAGAGATCGTAGTCGGATTGCAGGTAGACGTAGACGGCTTGATCGGGCCCGCCATGGTGTTTGCGGTCGAGCACGGCGTCGCCGAGGACGCCGAGCGTATCGATCAGCACCGGGCCGCTGCGCGGCGTCTTGACGATGCCAGTGGGGCTGGCGCTGCCGGAGAGTACGGTCGGCGTGCCGATATTGACCGAAAGCAGACGGGGCATCAGTGCTCCCGGGTGGCGAAGAAGCGGGCGGTGGCGCGCAGGCCATCAGCCTCCGGGCCGTAGGCCTGCAGGGCCGTCAGCGCGTCGTGCACCAGTTCCCCCAGCCGATGGCGGGCGGCGTTAAGGCCGATGAGGCCGACCAGCGTCTGCTTGCCGGCATCGGCATCCTTGCCGGCGGCTTTGCCGAGCTTTTCGGTGGTGGCGGTGACGTCGAGAATATCGTCGGCGAGCTGGAATGCGGTGCCGGCCTTTTCGGCGTAGATGCGGAAGTCGTTGAGCTGGTCGTCGCTGGCGCCGCCCAGCGTGGCGCCCATCAGTACGGCAGCGCGGATCAGGGCGCCGGTCTTCATGGCCTGCATCTTGACGATGCCGCGCTCGTTGAGGGCGGTGGTTTCGCCCTCGATGTCACGCATCTGGCCACCGGCCATGCCGCCGGCACCCGAGCCCTGCACCAGCTGCACGACGAGCTTCATCCGGCGCTCGGCGTCGAGATGGTCAATGGCCGCCAAAAGGCCAAAGGCATGGGTCAGCAGCGCGTCGCCCGCAAGGATGGCGGTGGCGTCGTCATAGGCCTTGTGGACGGTCGGCCGACCGCGGCGGAGATCGTCATTGTCCATCGCCGGCAGATCGTCATGGATCAGCGAGTAGCAGTGGACCATTTCCACCGCGATACCGGCCGGGAGGGCTGCCAGAGGGGCGACCCCGAAGACGGCGGCGGCCTGGCGCACCAATAACGGGCGGAGGCGCTTGCCGCCGTTGAGGCTGCCGTGGCGCATGGCGTCGACCAGCCGGTCCGGCGGTTCGCCAGGGCCGAAGAGCATGTCGGGTTTGAGCAGCCGGTCGAGCTCGCGCTCGACCATTTCGGCGTTGTCCTTGAGTTCGGCGTCGAAGTCGTACATCAGCGCATCGTCCATTTGCCTGCCGCTCCAGCATCTATCGCGGGATTCGGCGCAACGCCAAGGGGAGGGCGGGAGATAAGATGAGCGAGAGCGGCCCGCCGGCGGCGAGACGGAGGCGCAAGCGGGGGCCTTTCGGCCGGCTATTGCGCGTCTTGCTGGTGGTTGTGGCTGGGCTTGCGGCGATCCCGATTGTCTTGACGCCAGTCTATCTGGTGGTCGATCCGGTCTCAGTGCCGATGGCGTTGCGGATGCTCGGTGGCCAGCAGGTGGTGCGGGAATGGCGGCCGATCGGGCAGATTTCGGACCGACTGAAGGCGGCTGTGATCCTGTCCGAAGACGGCCAGTTCTGCCGACATCTGGGCGTCGATCTGCGGGCGCTCAAGGACGAGGCGGAGCTGATGCTGGCGGGAAAGCCGTTCCGCGGTGCATCGACGCTGACCATGCAGGTGGCACGTAATCTCTTTCTCGGGACGGGGGCTTCGATCGTCCGTAAGGCGCTAGAAGTGCCGCTGGCCTTTTATGTCGACCTCGTGCTGCCCAAGCGGCGGATCATGGAAATCTACCTCAATATCGCCGAATGGGGTCCGGATGGGCAGTTTGGCATCGAGGCGGGTGCCAAGGCGGCGTTCGGGACCGATGCGGACGCGCTGAGCTGGGAGCGGGCGAGCCTTTTGGCAGTGACGCTCCCCAATCCCCTGGTTCGTCGACCGGCCCGGCCGACCAGCGGTTTGCGGCGCGTCGCTGCCATTGTGGAGCAACGCGCCAGGCAGTATGGAGAGCGGGCCGATTGCGTGGGCGAGAACGGCAGACTGGCGCTTCAATAAGCACTAGCCAGCCGCCCGCACATTCTGTATAGAGGCCCGCAATTCCCGACAGACCCCGTCTGTTGACCGCCCGCGAGGGCGAAAACGATATTTACGGAGTACCGACCATGGCAGTGCCAAAACGCAAGACCTCGCCGATGAAGCGCGGGTTCCGCCGCTCCGCCGATGGCCTGAAGGCCGAGGCATACGTGGAAGACAAGGATTCGGGCGAACTGCGTCGTCCGCACCATGTCGACCTCAAGACCGGCATGTATCGCGGTCGTCAGATTCTGACGCCGAAGAACTAGTCGAGCCAAGGTCACTTGCGCACAGACTGAATATCGAGCGCCAGTCCCACCCGGGACTGGCCGCTTACTTTTGTAATATCCCCTGGATTTCGGAGTTGGTGATGGGACGCGCGTAGAAAGCGACTCGATGGGCACGATCAACGTGCCAAGCGAAAAGTATTACGGCGCGCAGACGGCCCGGAGCCTCGCAAATTTTGATATCGGTGGCGAAAAGATGCCGACCGAGATCATTCGCGCCTTCGGTATCCTGAAAAAGGCCGCGGCGCTGGCCAACCACAAGCTCGGCCTGCTCGACGAGACGACTCGCGATTTGATCGTCAATGCCGCCGACGAGGTGATTGCCGGCAAGCTCGCCGAGCATTTCCCGCTGGTGGTGTGGCAGACGGGCTCGGGCACGCAGTCCAACATGAACGTTAACGAGGTGATCTCGAACCGCGCCATCGAGATGGCTGGCGGGGTGATGGGTTCGAAGAAGCCCGTGCACCCGAACGATCACGTCAACATGAGCCAGTCGTCCAACGACACCTATCCGACGGCAATGCACATCGCTGCCGTCGAGGCGATCAAGAATTACCTCGTCGAGCGCGTGATGCTGCTCCGCAACACTCTTGACGGCAAGTCCAAGCAGTTCATGGATGTGGTCAAGATCGGCCGTACCCACCTGCAGGATGCCACGCCGCTGACGCTCGGCCAGGAAATGAGCGGCTGGGTGGCCCAGCTCGACCTGGCGCTCAAGGCGATCGACGTAACCCTGCCGCAGCTTTACGAGCTGGCGCTGGGCGGCACGGCCGTCGGCACCGGGCTCAATGCGCATCCGAAGTATGCCGAGGCGGTGGCGGTCGAGATCGCCAAGCTCACAGGCCAGCCGTTCGTGACGGCGCCGAACAAGTATGCGGTGATGGCCGGGCACGATGCGTTTGTCGGTACTTCGGGAGCTCTCAAGCAGCTCGCCGTGGCGCTGATGAAGATCGCCAATGACGTGCGCTGGCTGGCCTCCGGTCCGCGCTCGGGCCTCGGGGAACTCACCATTCCCGAGAACGAGCCGGGTTCGTCGATCATGCCGGGCAAGGTCAATCCGACCCAGGCAGAGGCGACCACGATGGTCGCCGTGCAGGTGATGGGCAATGACGCAGCGATCGGCATTGCCGCGAGCCAGGGCAATTTCGAGCTCAACGTCTTCAAGCCGGTGATCGCCTACAATTTCCTGCAGTCTGTGCGCCTGCTCGCCGATGCGGCCAAGAGCTTCAATGACCATTGCGCGGTGGGCATCGAACCCGACCGGGCGCGGATCAAGCAGCTGGTCGACCAGTCGCTGATGCTGGTGACGGCGCTCAACCGCAAGATCGGCTACGACAACGCCGCCAAGATCGCCAAGAACGCCCACAAGAAGGGCACGACTCTCAAGGAATCGGCGATCGAGCTTGGCCTGCTGACGGCCGAAGAGTTCGATGCCGAGGTCAAGCCCGAGCTGATGGTCGGTACGCTCAAGCTCTAGGGCTATCTCAGGGTCCTTGGGGGGAAGTCCCCGATCGGCCCTAGCGGCGCCGGGGGTAATTTGGCATGGTGCGGCTCCAATTGAGGGAGCCGCAGATGTCCGACAGCACCGTGTTCATTCCGCCCGAGCGCCGCGCCAGCCGGGGGACGTTCATTCCGCCGCTGCTGATCCTGCCGCTGATCATCTACAACGTCGTGGCGTTCGTCTTCATGGGCGGCATGCCCAATGGCTGGGCCAGTCAGGTGCTGACCATTCCGATGGTCTCGGGCGTCACCTGGTCGCTGACTGCCGGTGACCTGATGATCGGCTTCGGCCTGGCGTGCCTGTTTTTCGAAGTCCTCAAGTCGACCAATACCGGGCGCTCTTCGGTGATCGAGCACATGCTCTCGACCCTGGTGTTCGTGATTTTCCTGGTCGAGTTCCTGCTGGTCGGCGCCTGCGCCAGTTCGGTGTTTTTCATCCTGATGCTGATGGCGATCTTTGACGTGGTGGCGGGCTTTACGGTTTCGATCACCAGCGCAGGCCGCGACGTGACTATGGGGTGAGCCTGATCGGGGCCTTCACTGAACCTCATGGTGAGCTTGTCGAACCACGAGGTCGGGCGCGCTAACTTAAGTCCACGACCTCGTCCTTCGACGGGCTCAGGATGAGGTCTACTGACAGGCTCCAAAGCTCTAGAGGCGCTTGAGTACCATGACGTCGAGCACGGCCCAGAGGTGCAGGGTGGCGCCGGTGACGACGAAGCAGTGCCAGAGCACGTTGTGGAAGCGCAGGCGTTCCCAAACGTGGAAGACGATGCCGGACGAGTAGGCGACGCCGCCGGCCAGCAACAGCCAGAGGGTGCTCATCGGCAGGGCCGCGGCGAGGGACTGGAAAACCACTACGCCGCTCCAGCCGATGCCCAGATAGAGCACCAGAGCCAGCCGGCCGAAATGCTGCGGCACGATGAGCTTGAGGGCGATGCCAACCAGCGCGCCGCCCCAGACGACAGTCAGCATGATTGAGCCGGGCGTGCCCGAGACCAGCGCCAGCAGTGGGGTGTAGGTGCCGGCAATAAGGAGAAAGATGGCCGCCTGGTCGAGCCGGGCGAGTAACTGTTTGATCGGGGCGACAGGGGCCATGTTGAAGGCCAGCGAGACGGTCAGCACCACCACCAGCGAGACAACATAGACGGCGATCATCGGCAGTTCTGTGGGCGCCGTGGCGATGCCGGCGGCAGTGAGCAGGGCGCCGCCGAGGCCTGCGGCGATGACGAGGCCGATGGCGTGCACGACGGCATCCAGGACCAGTTCGGCGCGGCTATAGGGTTCGCCCCGGTGCCACCAGGTGCGACGCTTCAACTGTGGGAGAGTGGAGAGTAGGGGCATGGACGCGTCTCGGCTCGGGCCAGATCAATGCACGACGGAGCGAGACGATCCATAACGTCGATGTGTGTCGGCCTTGAGGCCGACAATCAGGCGACGATGGTGCGGCGATAGCCGGCGGGCATGCGAAGCACGCCGGCGCGGGCCTGGGCTTCATAAGCATCAGTGGCGATGGTTTCCTTGCCGCGGCCGGCGATCGGGGCGGCACGGTGGCGCTGCTGCAGCATCTGGCTCAGAAGCTCGGCCGGTGGGCCATAGCGGCGGAGCGAGGGGCGAGCGCCGCCGGTATAGGCGGTACGGGGGAGGTCGATTGTCCTGAACTGGGTCATAGCGGCGCCGTCCTGTTCCAAAACGGGCCATTTGTCTCATTATGGGACAGTGTGTCCCGGGCCCTTACAGGTAACGTCGCAATAGGCGTGCCAGGTGGCAAGAATTTGTTAACCTTTTGCCCGGTCGCTTCCTGTCACGGTTAATGACGCGAACTCGCGGAGGTTCCGATCAGCTGGCGGAACCGCCCGTCAGCGTGAGGCGCATGACATGGCGGCGGCTGCCGGCCATGCCGATTTCGGCAAAGCCGTGGGCGGCGAATGCGTGCACGAATCCCATGTGCCGATAGCTGGGTGAGTCGGGATCAACTGGGTAGGCTTCAACGATCGTCGCGCCCTGCGCCCGGGCGTGGTCGATCGCTCCCTCAAGCAGCAAGTGGGTCAATCCCTGGCCGCGAAGCTTCCGTTTGAGGTAGAGGCAGGCGATCGACCAGATGAGTTCTCCCGGCTCGGCCGCTGGCCCGCCCAGGGCGCGATAGGTGTCGCGCGGCGCCACCGAAACCCAGCCGATGGGCTGGGTTCCGTTGTAGGCCAGAATCCCGACCGGTACGCGGTCAGCAATTCGCCTGAGCATGAATGGACGGCGTTCCGACCCCTTCTTGGTCTTTGATTCCTCAGCAGTAACGCGCCAAGCCATGCACCAGCAATAGCTTGGTCCGCCGGGCTGCTCGAAGAGGCCGAAGAAATCGTCTCGCGTTTGCGCGTCGACCGGTCTGAAGGTCAGCCGGTCGCGCATGACTATTTGAACTCGTCCTTGGCTTTGCGCAGGGCGCCAAAGACGACGGCAGGGTCGGTGCCTTCGGGCAGGCCCATGGCGCGGGCCATTACCGGCTCGTCGGCGCGCAGGAACGGGTTGGTGCGTTTTTCCATCCCGAGGCTCACGGGAATTGTGAAAATGTCCTTTTCGCGCATGCGCTTGACCTCCGCGGCGCGAATGTTGAGCGCCGGGTTGCGTGGATCGACGCTCTGGGCGAAGGCGGCGTTGGAGACGGTGTATTCGTGGCCGCAATAGATCAGCGTCTCGTCGGGAAGTTCACGAAGTTCGGCCAGGGCTTCCCACATCGGGCCGGGCTTGCCTTCGAACATGCGGCCGACGCCCATGGAAAAAAGCGCATCGGCGGAGAACAGATGCCCGCCGACCGGTTCGTAGTAGACGATGTGCCCGAGCGTGTGGCCCGGCGCCTCGATGACCAGGAAATTGGTGTTGCCGAGCGTTGCCGTGCTGGAGCCAGAAAGCAGCATGTCGAGGCCGAGGATCTTTTCGGCTTCTGAGCGCGGACCATGCACGGTGCAACCATACTCGCGCTTGAGCGCGGGAATGCCCTCGACGTGGTCGGTATGGTGATGGGTGATGAAGATGTCGCTCAGCGTCCAGCCGCGACGTTCAAGCGCAGCCTTGATCGCCTTGGCGTCGGGCGCATCGATGGCGGCGGTCTTGCCGGTGTCGACATCGTGCACGAGATATCCATAGTTGTCGGTGCGGCAGAGAAAGATGTCGATGAGCAAGGCCAATTCAGAACTCCGGACGGTGGGCGGGCGTGACAAGCCCGACGCTTACCGGCAGACTCTAGTGCCATGACGGCGGTTTTTCCAATGGACAACGCATGAGCACGGACGTCAGACGCCTCATCGAGTTCTACAAATCGCCGTTGGGCAAGATTTCCCGCACCTTGGTGCGCGATGACGTCACGCAACTCGCCGGCAATGTGCGGGGGCAACGGGTGCTGGGGCTCGGCTTTGCGACGCCCTATATGCGCTTTGCGCTGGGGCCTGCCGAGCGGGTGCTTGCCTTCATGCCGGCGCGGCAGGGGGCCTCGGCCTGGCCACGGGAAGGTCCGTCGCACACGGTGCTCTGCGACCCGATGGACATGCCGCTGACCGACTCGGCGGTTGATCTCATCATTGCGGTGCATGCGCTCGAGCATATCGCTGATGCCGAGGAACTGATGCGCGAGCTCTGGCGGATCGCGGCGCCGAATGCGCGGCTGATCGTGGTGGTGCCGCGTCGCCGCGGCCTTTGGGCACAGTTCGACAATACGCCGTTTGGGGACGGCAACCCCTATTCCCGGCCGCAGCTCGAGCGGCTGCTGCGCGAGCACAGCTTTATTCCCGAGCAATGGCGCGAGGCGCTCTATCTCCCCCCGAGCCAGCGCAACATCGTGCTCAAGTCGACCCGGCTGATCGAAGGCTTTGGCCGCATGTTCATGCCGATGTTCTCGGGCGTCATGGTGGTTTCGGCCAAGAAGGCGCTGTTTCCGGCGGTGCCGCGACGCAAGAAGACCGAACGGTTCGTGCGCATCCCTGCCCTGTCGCCGCAGGCGGCAATGGAACTGCCACCCGAGCGCTGAGCACAAGAGGCTTTGCGTTCGGTAGGCGGTTTCTCTATGGTCCGCCGGGCTTTCGACCCGCCCAAGACCAGAAATTTCGGACCATGAACGACACGCCTATCCGCCCGCAGCCGCAGCCCGGCATCGACAAGATCGCGCCCTATGTGCCGGGCCGATCCGACGTGCCGGCCGGGGTGAAGCTGGTGAAGCTCTCGGCCAATGAGAGCCCGTTGGGCGCCAGCCCGAAGGCGGTCGAGGCGTCGCGGGCCATGGCCGACAAGATTCATGTCTATCCGGAGGGGTCGTCGCGCGAGTTGCGCCAGGCGCTGGGCGAGGTCCACAGCATCGATCCTGATCGGATCGTCTGCGGCTTCGGTTCGGACGACCTGCTGCATTTGCTGGCGCAGGTCTATCTGGGCGAGGGCGACCAGGCGGTGATGAGCCAGTATGGCTTCAACGTCTATCCAATCATCACCCGCGGCGCTTCGGCCGAGATCATCATGGCGCCCGAGACAGACTATTGCGCCGATGTGGACGCGCTGCTCGCGGCAGTGACGCCGCGTACCAAGGTGGTGTTTCTCGCCAATCCGAACAATCCGACCGGCACCTATCTCAGCGATGCCGAGGTGCGGCGGCTGCATGCCGGGCTCAGGCCCGATATCCTTTTCGTGCTCGACAATGCCTATGCGGAGTACGTGACGGCAGACGACTTCACCGTTGGCATTGATTTGGTCGATGCGGCGGAGAACGTCGTGATGGTCCGCACGTTCTCGAAGATGGGGATCGCCGGCGAGCGCGTGGGCTGGATTTAGTGGCGCCATATCGTGGATGCCGTGCATCGCATCCGCGGACCGTTCAACGTTTCGCTTTCGGGACAGGCCGCGGCGGCGGCAGCGGCGCGGGATACGGCATTCACCGCGACGCTGCGCGATCACAACGCGAAGTGGCGTGAGTGGCTGCGGGCGAGCCTTGCGTCCAACGCGATCCGGGTGCCGCCCAGCCAGGGCAATTTCGTGCTGGCGCTGTTCCCGACGCCCGAGATTGCGCGTGCGGCGTTCACGTCGCTGCGCGACAAGGGCTTGCTGGTGCGCGAGATGCACAGCTATGGCATTTCCAACGGGCTACGCATCAGCATCGGGCTCGAACCCGACATGCGGGGGGTGGTCGAGGTGCTCAAGGATTTCGGTGCGCTGGGGGCGCAGGATTGATGTTTGAAAAACTCACGCTGGTCGGCATCGGCCTGATCGGCTCGTCGATTGCACGGGCGGCGCGGCTGAAGGGTTTGGCGCGCCACATCGCCATCACGACGCGCAAGACCGAGACGCTGGAAGAAGCCCGCGCGCTGGGCCTCGGCGACAGCTATTCGCTAGATGCGGCCGAAGCGGTGCGGGGTGCTGACCTTGTGATCCTCTGCACGCCCGTGGGTGCTTATGGCGCGGTGATGGAGAGCATCAAGGACGCGCTGGCGCCGGGCGCCATCCTTTCGGATGTCGGCTCGGTCAAGCAGCACGTGGTGAAAGTGATTGAGCCGCTGCTGCCGGCTGGTGTGCATTTCGTGCCGGCGCATCCGATCGCGGGCACCGAGCATTCCGGGCCTTCAGCTGGCTTTCCCGAGCTGTTTGTCGGTCGCTGGTGCGTGCTGACGCCGGGCAAGGACTGTGATCCGGCCGCAGCAGCAAAGCTCCGCAAGTTCTGGGAAGCGCTCGGCAGCAATGTCGAAGCAATGAGTGCCGAGCACCATGACCTGGTTCTTGCCATCACCAGCCACGTGCCGCACCTCGTCGCCTACAACATTGTGGGTACGGTGGCGGATCTGGAAGCGGACACGCAGTCGGAAGTCATCAAGTTCTCCGCCTCGGGTTTCCGGGATTTCACCCGTATTGCGGCCAGCGATCCGGTGATGTGGCGCGATGTGTTCCTCACCAATCGTGACGCCGTGCTGGAGATGCTCGGGCGGTTTCTCGAGGACCTGGCGGCGTTGCAGCGCGCGGTGCGCGTCGGCGATGGGCCGGGGATGGAAGAGCTTTTCACCCGCACCCGCGCCATCCGCCGTTCGATCATCACCGCCGGCCAGGAAACTGCCGCTGCCGACTTCGGCCGGCCGCATCCCGCCGCGGCTCCGAAGCCGTTGCCGGTGCGTGAGCATGGTGGTGGCGACGACGCGTAGGGGCTGAGTGCCCGCCTCGTGGTTCGACAAGCTCACCATGATGCCCATAAGGGGCGGTGGGCTATCTCGTTGGTCCTCGGGTCAAGCCCGAGGATGACGGTGGGTGGGGAGAGTTTCAGGACTCATTCCACGTGTACGTCTGCTCGTCTCAGTAGAGCGGCTCCAGCTGGAACAGCGGGATGCCGCCGATCAGCAGGGAGCCGTTGGCGAACTGCAGGGCCTGCTTGAAGGTGCCGTCGGCTTCGGGGAGACCCGACATCACCGAGAGGATCATCGGGTTGACGAAGGGGGCGAGCCGCTCGCGGATGCCGCGATTGGTGTAGGTCAGCTGACCTTCAACCCGGTGCGAAGCATCGAGGCCAAGTGTACCGGACGCATCGAGCAGGTCGTCGCCGTCGGTGGCGTTGACGCGCACGACTTCGAGCTTGCCGCCGGCAGCCTGCCAGGCTGGCAGCAGATCGGCGTCGCCAAAGCGGCGCAGGTCGTCGGGCAGGCCGGTGAGCTGCAATTGCGCTTCCCCGTCGGCATCGACGAGATCGTAGATGGGGGACGCGACGTCCTTGCCGACGAAATAGATCGCAAGGGCCGCTGTGCCGGCGGCCTTGTCATGCAGTTCGGGGATGTCGCCGATCTGCAGTTCGGCGTGGCTCGCCTTGGCGACCGGCAGGTCCTCGCCGATGGTGTCCACCCAGTCGAGGCCATTGCCGACCACTGAAACGCGGGCGATGCGCCAGCCTTCGCCCGACAGGCCCTTCAGGATATCCGAGGTGGTGATGCGGAAGCTGGCCTGCAGGGCGCTGAAGGTCAGTCGGTTCGAGCGGCCGTAGAACGCGTCGGCATAAGTGACGGGGCCGATGGCGGAGGCCAAGAGATGGGTGAGGTTATCGACCTGCACGCTGGCCTTGATGCCGGCGACGGTCACCGTCACGTCGTCGGCGAGCACTGTCGCTTCTTCACAGGTGACGTCGATGCGGAAGGGGAAGCCGCTGACAGCCGATCGGGCGCAGGTCAGGCGGGGATTTTCAGCCGACCCCTCGTTGGCGGCGAACTGGGCGATGGCGGCGCTCACCTGGCTGGAAGCAAAGTACCAACCGACACTCCATAGAGCGGCGACCAGCGCGACGGCGAGGAAAAGTCCGGCGAATCGTTTCATGGTGCAGTCCTTAATCCGGTGCGCGCGGCGAAAAGAGCGTAGGCGACGAGGACGGGGAGCGACAAGGCCGGATGACGGGCAGGATGACGCATTGGGTGTTCGGCTATGGCTCGCTGATCTGGCGCCCGGGCTTTGCATTTCTGCGCCAGGCGCCGGCGCTGCTCACCGGCGCGCATCGCAGCCTCTGCGTCTATTCGCACCGCCATCGTGGCACCGAGGCGCAGCCGGGGCTGGTGTTCGGGCTGGTGCGCGGCGGATCGTGCCGCGGGATGGGCTTTGAGGTTGCAGATGCTGACTGGCCAACGGTCGTCGAGTATCTGCGGGAGCGCGAGCTCGACAAGGGTGTCTATCGCGAAGCCCGGCGGACCATCCGCGTCGACGGTGTGGGTGCGGTTGAGGCGCTGACATTCCTCGTGGACGAGACGCACGCCCAGTTTGCCGGACGGCTGGAGATTGCCGAGCAGGCGCGGCTGGTACGGATCGGCCATGGCGAGTCCGGGCCCAATACCGAGTATGTGCTTGAGACCGTCCGCATCCTGCGGACCATGGGGATCGTGGATCGCTATCTCGACGATCTGGTCGAACTGCTGGGCACTACCGACCTGGCGATACTCCCCAGCCTCTAGTTGGCCACCGAGGCAGTGGCCATGGGGGCGTAGCTGGGGCGCGGTCGAGGCAGGGGGACGTTGTCGACGATGACGCCGAGATCGGTCGCCACATAGGTGGCGCCGGAGATCTCGTCGGTCAGGTAGCTCGGCTGGCCCTTGAGGCCCAAGGGGAACGCCTCCTGACGCTCCAACGCATATTCCTTGGCTTTCTTGCCGCATATCAGCGGCCGCATGTCGACCGGCTCGCCAGGCGCGTTGCGAAGATCGACAATGCTCTGGCCGGTGCCTCTCACTGCGCCGGAGAGGCCGCGGAGGAAAAGTTCGGCCGCCATTTCGTTGCGCTCGCGCGCCGACGATCCGCCGAGCACTACGGCCATCAGCTCGCGGCCGCCGCGGTTGATGGTGGCAACGATGTTGAGGCCAGAGGCGCAGACATAACCGGTCTTCATGCCGGTGGTGCCCTGGAAATGCTCAAGCAGGCCGTTGTTGCTCTCAAGGCTCGCCTTGCCCAGTTGCACGGCTTCAGTGCCGAACATGGGCAGGTACTGAGGGTAGTCGCGACGGATGTAGAGCGTCAGTACCGCGAGGTCGCGGGCCGAACTCACCTGCGCCGGATCATGCAAGCCGTTGGGGTTTTCAAAGTGCGTAGCGGTCATGCCCATGGCGCTGGCCATCTGGTTCATCTCGGCAACGAACTTGTCCGATGAGCCGGAAACAGCCTCAGCGATGGCGATAGCGACGTCATTGGCCGATTTGACGATGAGGATGTAGAGCGCGTCCTGCAGCGTGATGGACGAGCCGACTTCCAGCCCCGACTTGGCCGGTGCCTGGTTCCAGGCCTTCTTGGAGATCTTGATCGGCGTATCCAGGCTGATGCGTCCCTGGGCGATGGCCGCGAAGGTCACGTAGGCAGTCATCATCTTGGTCAGCGATGCGGGATGCCATGGCTTGCCGCCATCGTCGTTGTAGAGCACCTCGCCGGTCTGCATGTCGACCAAGAGCAGCGGAGTGGCCATGCCTGGCGTCGCCGCCAGGAGCGACACGATCAGCAGCGGAATGGCAAGAAAGCGCCGGAATAGTTGCGCGGCCAAGGCGACTCCCAAGGACAACCTGAAAACGAGCGCCGCTTGTACCAGCGGCAAGTAGCAAGCTCAACACGGCCGGCCAGAGGTGCCGGTGTTTTGAACTATCGTGCGGCGTCGTCTTCGAGGCCAAATCTGGCGGAGTGATGACCTCCGCCAGCTCCGATGTCCGAGTGTCCGCGGGAGAGGTTCCGCAGAGCCTCTCCGTCAGCGCGGCGCGATCGGCGCCTTCTTCCAGCGGCCCCAGACCACGAAGAGCGAGAGGGCGAGCAACACGAGATTGGCGGGCAGGGTCGAGGCGGTCTCGCCCAGTGCGGCATGGGTGCCGATCGCCAGAACCTGGATCACCGAGAAGCCCACGGCGGCGAGCGGCGTCAGGAAGGGTAGAATGCGGGTCAGCGCCGGCAGAATGACGCCGATGGCACCCAGCAGCTCGACGAGGCCAATGAAGCGGACCAGCAGTTCGGGGCTGGAGTTGACCCAGTTCATCATGGCCCCGAGATCGGCCACAGGAGTGATCAGCTTCATCGAGCCCGCCGCGCCATAGGCGAGGGCGAGCAGCACCTGTGCGGCCCAGAGGCCAATGGTCCACCAGTTCCGGCGAGCCGGGGAATGCGTCGTTGCGTCAGTCATCAAGGCCTCCATAGCCAACAGTCACAATTTGTGACTGACGCTATATCGGTTCCTTGGTACCCGCGACAAGGAGGCACATTTTTTACACTGGCAGCATCAGCGTCGTGGACCGGCTGACCTGGGTGGTGAGGCCCGGATCGGCCGCGTGGCGCGCCGTCCGCAGAGTGAAGCTGCCCTTCTCGACCAGCCAGTGCTGGGCATTCGGGGCGTAGAAAGCGAAGGCGCGGTCATCGAGGGGGATGGACACGCGCCGGGTTTCGCCCGCGGCGAGCGTCACCTTGGCGAAGCCTTTCAACTCTTTTTCCGGGCGCGGCAGCGACGCTTCGGGGTCGCTGACATAGACCTGCACCACGTCCGAGCCAGGGCGCGTGCCGGTGTTGGTGACATCGACCGAGACGTCCACGGCGCCATCAGCCTCGAAATGGCTGGCGTCGACGGTGAGGTTGGAGAGGGCGAAGGTCGAGTAGCTGAGCCCGAAGCCGAATGGGAACATTGGCGCGATGCCCAGGCGGTCGTAGTGCCGGTAGCCGATAAAGAGGCCCTCCTCGTATCGCACCTTGCCGGCGTGGCCGGGGTAGATCTCGGCGTCCTGCGAATGGGCCGGATTGTCTGACCAGCGGACCGGGAAAGTCTGAGGCAGACGACCACCCGGTTCGGCGGCGCCGGTGAGGACGTCGGCGATGGCGTTGCCGGCTTCCTGGCCCGGATACCAGGCCGAAACGACGGCGGCGACCTCTGCGAGCCAGGGCATTTCCACCGGGCCGCCGGACTGGAGGACGACAACGGTGCGCGGGTTAGCGGCGGCAACCGCGGCGACGAGTTCGTTCTGCCGACCGGGTAGGGTGATGCCGACGAGGTCGGAACCCTCGGTGTCCCATTCGCCGTTGCGGCCAATAAAGACGATGGCGGTCTCGGCGTCGCGCGCGGCGGCTGCTGCTGCGGCGATCTCGGCGTCGCCGAGCGGCTTGCCGATACCGGCGGCGAAGGCGGCGAGCCCAAGGGTGGCGACCTCCTTGGTGCCGTATTCGATCACCACGTCATGGGCGCGCCCGGCGACGAGCGGCACAAGGCCGACGACCTCATCACTGCCCTCTTCGAAATAGGTGCGGCCCTTCTGCCAGTTGCCCCAGTTGTCGACCACCAGCTTGCCGTCGATGAAGACTTTCGAGCGGCCGGCGCTGTAGATGCCGACGCGGTGATCGCCGGTCTCAGTGGGGGTGAAACTGCCGCGCAGGCGGGCGGAGAAGTTGAGCGGATTGACCTTGCCGGCGGCCACATGGCCGATCCAGAAGGCTTGTGCTTCTTCCTGCGTCTCGCTGTGAACGGGAGCGCCGGAGAGGGTCGGGTTGGCGAAGTACTCGACCGTAAAGGGGGCGCGGATCACCGGCTCAAAGCGGTGATTGGTGGCGCCGACGGCATAGGTGAGGCGTTCGGCACCGAGTGCGGCCACAAGCCCGTCCCAGGGCGTGACGCGATAGTGCGGATTGAGCTGGGCACTGCCGCCACCCATGATCTGCGCGGTCCTCGCGTTGGGACCGATGACGGCGACCTTGCCGGTGCCGCTCAGCGGCAGGACACCGGTGTTCTTGAGCAACACGGCGGCTTCGGCGCCGGCCTTGCGGATCAGCGCCCGATGCTCGGGGCGATCGTCGGCGCGTTCCTGCCAGACGCTGTGATCATCGAGGGCGCCGGTACGCTCCATCAGCCGGAGGATGTTGAGGGTGCGCTGGCGCACGGTGTCGCGACTGACTTCGCCGGCTGCGACGGCATCGATCAGCTTCTGGCCGCGATCGCGCGGCGGGCCGGGCATTTCGAGATCGAGGCCGGCGTTGACGGTGGGGGCGGTGGAGTGCGAGCCGAACCAGTCCGACATCACCACGCCGTCATACTTCCACTCGACGCGCAGAACCTGGCCAAGCAGCCAGGGGTTCTCGGAGGTGTAGGTGCCGTTGAGCTTGTTGTACGAGCTCATGATGGCCCAGGTGCCGGCCTTCTTGACCGCCCACTCGAAGGGGATGAGGTAGAGCTCGCGCATCGTCCGCTCGTCGATTTCCGAGCTGATGGTGGTGCGCTCGATCTCGGATTCGTTGCCGACGAAGTGCTTGATGGTGGCGGCGACCTGCTGGCTCTGCAGCCCACTGATCACGCCGACTGCCATGCTGGCGGTGAGGAAAGGGTCTTCCGAGTAGCACTCGAAATTGCGGCCGTTGGTCACTGAACGGTGGAGGTTCACCGTCGGGGCGAGGCTCACATGCGCGCCCTTGGACTTGACCTCCTGGGCCAGCGCGACGCCGATCTCCTGGGCCAAAGCGACGTTCCAGCTCGCGCCAAGGGCGATGCCGACCGGGAAGGCGGCGGATTTCACGCCGCCGATCAGTGAACCGCCGCCGCGTGCGCCATTGGGACCGTCGGTGACGCGCAGCTTGGGGATGTTCAGCCGTTCGATGGACGGGAGTGACCAGAAATCTTCGCCCGAGAGCAGGCTCACCTGCTCTTCAAGGGTCAGGGCGTCCACGAGGGTTTCAATACGGCTGGTCATTAACGGCTCCTCAAACCAAACGGCGATCACCCCTAGTCACTTTGAGTAACCGTGTCTATATTTGTGCCCATGAGCACACCCTTCAAAGAACGCCCCGTCGCACCCGTGGCCAGCGCCACCTGCAATGCCATGGGCGATATCCTCAATCGTATCGGCGACAAGTGGAGCGTGATGATCGTGGGGCACCTGACCCACAAGACCATGCGCTTTAACGAACTGCGCCATGCCATCGGCGGCATCAGCCAGCGTATGCTGACACTGACGCTGCGCAATCTCGAGCGTGACGGACTTGTCACCCGCACCGTGTTTCCGGAAATCCCGCCGCGCGTCGAATATACGCTGACCGATCTCGGCCGGACGCTGACTGATCCACTCGACGCCCTCTGGAACTGGGCCGCCCAGAACCAAATGGCGGTCAAGATGGCTCGCGACGCCTATGATTCCGGTCATGAGGTGCAGGACGAGGACCGGCCGCCGGAACGCCGCTATGCTGGGGCGACCCGCTAGCCGGGTGCCAGCCACCCGTCGCACACTGGCCGCGGACCTGCGGCAGATGGGCATTGCATCCGGCGACGCCGTGATGGTGCATGCCGCGCTGCGGTCCGTCGGTCCGGCTGTCGGTGGCGCCGATATGGTCATTGCGGCGCTCCGCGATGCGGTCGGGCCGACCGGGACGCTGCTCGCCTATGCCGACTGGCAGGGCATGGACGACGTGCTCTCCGACCCGGCGATCCGAAACGATCCCGCCCTTCGGCCCGATATTCCGCCCTTCGATGTGGCGACGTCGCGTGCGACGCGTGACAATGGCAGCTTTCCGGAATTGCTGCGGACAACGCCGGGCGCGCTGCGCAGCGGCAATCCGGGTGCGTCATGCGTTGCCTTGGGGCATCGGGCTGAGTTCTTTGTCGCCGATCATGCGCTGGACTTCGGCTATGGCCCGGAGTCGCCGTTCGGCGAACTGGTGGCGGCTGAGGGCAAGGTGCTGATGCTGGGCGCGCCGCTCGACACCATGACGCTGCTGCACCATGCCGAGCATCTGGCGCGAGTGCCGGACAAGCCGGTGATCGTCGTGGAGGCGCCGCTGCTGGTCGATGGCAAGGTGGTGTGGCGCACCTGGCGGGAGTTCAACACGTCCGATCCGATCGTCCGCTCGTTGCCGGACGACTATTTCGCGCTGATCGTCGAGGCTTTCCTCGAGACGGGTCGGGGGACGCGGGGCACAGTCGGTCGGGCGCCGTCGGTGCTGGTGCCGGCAGCCGAGATTGTGCGGTTCGGCGTCGCCTGGCTGGAATCGCGGTTCGGCTAGAACCTGACCTCACCCTTCGAGGCGAAGGATGAGGTCAGGGAAAGTGTGGGGCGCTAGACCAGTGCGACGATCTCTTTCTTGCGCCAGAAGCCGTAGTAGTAGGCGGCCTGGAAGGTCATGAGCGCGGTAAAGCTGAGGCAATAGCCGACCCAGACGCCTTCGAGACCCCAGATCTGGCTGAGGATCAGCGCCGCCGGGACTTCGACCAGCGCGATGGCCGCCAGCGACAGACCCATCGGGATCCAGACGTCGCCAGAGGCACGCATCACCGCCGAGTAGATCGAGCCGTAGCCGAAGATGAGGTTGCTCCAGAGCACAATGTGGAGGAGCGTTTCTGTCAGGTCGACCACTTCAGGATCGGTGATGAAGAGCTTCACCAGGTCTTGCGAAAAGAGGTAGGCGATCAGCACCAAGGCGCCGGTGACGATCGTGTTCATGATCAGGGCCGTGACGGTAACCCGTTCCACATCGGCCATGCGACGTGCGCCGATAGCCTGGGCAGCAAAGATCGAGGCGGCAATGCCGACCGACATGGCCGGGAACTGCACGTAGCTCATCACCTGGTTGACGGCACCATAGGCCGCCGTGGCGTTGGAGCCGAAGCGGTTGACGATACCGACGATGACGATGGCAGAGATCGACGAGACCACCATCGAAACGCCGGCCGGGATGCCCAGCTTGACCACCAGCCGCAGGATATCGAGGTCGATCTTGAGGTTGCGCAGGAGCGACAGATCGATGGCCATGGCACTCTTGCGCAGCTTGAGCGCGACCACGAGGAAGCCCAGCACGACGATAAAGCCGACGATGTTGGCGAGCGCGCCGCCGATGACGCCGAAGGCTGGCAGCCCGTACCACCCCTCAATCAGGGCTGGGGTGACCACGAGGCTGACGACGATGGAGAGAACCAGGCCGACCAACGGGGTGATGGTATCGCCGACGCCGCGGAGCATCGAGGTCATCAACAGGAAGATGAAGAACACCGGCATGCCGATGAAGGCGATGCGGCCATTGGCCGTTGCCATTTCGACGATCTCAGCCGGCGCATTGAGCAGCAGCATCAGTTCACGGGCGAAGATGCCGCCGAACACGGCGACGAAGCAGCCCATCAGGAACCCGACGGTCAGCGAGGTGCCGGTGATCTGCTTGATCTTTTCAATGTTCTTGGCGCCCCAGGCCTGACCGATCAGGATCGCCGAACCAGAGGCGAGGCCGATGATGAAGGAGATGAGGAAGATCAGGATGGGGAAGAACACCGACACGGCCGCCAGGGCATCCGTGCCGAGCATCTGCCCGATATAGACATTGTTGATGGTGCCCGAGAGCGACTGCAGCACATTGCTGAGCATCAGCGGCAGCAGAAACACCGCGAACCGCTGCCAGAGCGGGCGGGACGAGAAATTGGCCATGAGAAACTCCGAAAACCCGAACGAGACGACCGGCGCACTGCCCCGAACAGAACCTTTGGCGAGAGAGCCGGGCATCTGGGCCACTTCACATCCCTTAAGGGATGCAGGCGGGTCGGAGCACAGGGGGTTTCGAACGCACGGCGCACTCACTAATGCGCTAGGGTCGCTCCGTCAATCTTGCGGCTGGCTGCGTTGGCGTTCTGCGTGGCAAGGCAATGGCATCGCCAATCCCTTTGGGCTGGGCTAGAAAGCACCGCCATGAGCTCCCGCCCGTCCTTGATCGCCATTCCCGACAGCTTTTTTCTCGGCATGCGCATGTTCGTGCCCGTGGCGTTGTCGATCGCCGCCTATGGGCTGGTCTGGGGCGTGCTGGCGGGGCAGGCCGGCATGAGCGCCCTCGAAGTCTTTCTGATGAGCGCGCTGGTGTTTGGCGGCGCCAGCCAATTTGTGGCGCTGGAGAGCTGGACGCCGGGGCAGTTGCCGATCCTTGCCATTGTGGTGACCACCGCGATCGTCAATCTGCGCATGCTGCTGATGACAGCGACACTCCGACCGCAGACCATGCACCTGCCGATGTGGAAGTCCCTCGCGGCTGTCTCACTCGTGGCCGACGAGAACTGGGCTATGACCATGGGCGAATATGCCAAGGGGCGTGGCGGCGTGGCCTTCCTCGTGGGTTCGGGCTTTTGCTCGTGGCTGGCCTGGACAGGCTCGACGCTGATCGGCCGGCTGGCCGGTGCACTGGTCGATGATCCGGCCCGCTATGGCCTCGACTTCGCCTTTACGGCGACGTTCATCGTGCTGCTGCTGGGCATGTGGAAGGGCAAGGGCGACCTCGTGCCCTGGCTGGTTGCGGCGCTGGCGGCCATCGTTACGGCGAAGCTCGTCCCGGGCAACTGGTCGATCATCGTCGGCGGGCTGCTCGGCAGTCTGGCCGGGGCCATAGTGGAAACACGAAAGGGCCGCGCCGATGTCGCTTGAGGCTCTTGTGACAATCCTGGGTATGGCTGCAGTAACCTACGCGATCCGCGCCGGCGGCCTGCTGCTCGCCGATCGCCTGCCGCGCACCGGTTTCGTTGCTGCCTGGATGCGGCACCTGCCGGGCGCAGTGCTTGCCGCGCTGGTGGCGCCGGCTGTCGCGGGAGGCGGGATCGCCGAAGCCATCGGAGCCGCCGCGACGCTGGGCATATACCTCCTCAGCAGAAATCTCCTGGCTGCGATGATTGGCGGGGTGCTCTCGGTGTTTTTGATGCGTATGCTGGGGCTTGGCTAGCGCAACAGGTCTTCGGCACCAGCCGGACCGCATAGCCGCAACGCGGAGCTGGACATGCGCACCGTCACCTCACTGTTCGACACTTATGAGCACGCTGCCCAGGCGCTGCACACGCTCAAGGACGCCGGCATCAAGAGCGCCGATATCAGCTTCATTGCCAATTCGCCCGAGGATATCGAGGAAGCCGATCTGATCGGCGACGATGCCACGGTGGGGGCTGAACTTGGGGCCTTTCTCGGCGGTGCCGGGGGACTGCTTGCTGGTTTGGGCCTTGTGGCCATCCCGGGCCTCGGCCCAGTGATTGCCGGCGGCTGGCTGCTGGCGACCGCGCTGGGCGCAGTGACCGGCGCGGGTTTGGGTGCAGCGGCTGGCGGGATTATCGGCTCGCTCACGGGTGCGGGCATTCCGGAATCGGATGCGCATGTCTATGCCGAGGGGATCCGGCGCGGCGGTGTGCTGCTGACGGTGCGCGTCCATCACGACCAGTCGCAGATGGCGGCCGAGATACTGAGGCTCGCCAACGGTGTCGATCTCGAGGATCGACGCAAGATCTACCATGGCGAAGGCTGGGAGCGCTTCGAGCACGACGCGATCAGCAAGGGCAAGCCGCCCAGCGCCTAGCTCGGGATCTGGTGCTCCTGGCGGTCGCGACCGGCAACAAGGGCGAGATCGAGCACCCGCTGCAATTCGGCGGCGTGGCGGAAGTCGGGGTCTTCCTGCACACCGGAATGCACCGCATCGGTAAAGCGCTGGTAGTTGGTGCGCACCGGTGGGGCGCTGACCTCGCGCCAGGTCGAGGTCGCCACATCGGCACCGATGCAGACCCGCAAGAGCGTGCCCCAGTGGCCATGGCTGAGTTCCACCCCACCCTTTTCGCCATAGACCCGCAGGCGCTGGTCATTGGAATGACCCGAGGCCCAGCGGGACGAGTGGATGGTGCCGATGGCGCCATTGCCGAATTCAGCACTGATGATGAAGCTGTCATTGGCGTCGAGCACATACTCGCCGATGCGGTCGCCCGGCACCTTGGAAAAGGTCTGCAGCCGGCAGTTCATCGAGGTGATCGGCTGGCCGATGGCGAAGGTGGTAAAGTCGATGATGTGGATGCCGATATCGCCCAGCGTGCCGTTCGAGCCATGGCCGGTCGACAGACGCCAGAGCCATGGGCCCGGGTCGCCGAAATCGCGCAGCGCTACCCAGTGCTGCAGGTAGCTGGCCTCGACATGCTTGACGGTGCCGATGGCGCCCGAGGCGGTGATGTCGCGCGCCTTGTGCAGTTCGGCGACGTTCCGATAAGTGAGGTTGACCATGTTGATCTTGCCGGCCGCTTGGGCCGCGACGACCATTTCCATGGCGAGCGCATGATTGGGGGCGAGCGGCTTTTCGCAGAGCACGTGCTTGCCTGCAGCCAGCGCCGCCAGCGTCGTCGGGTGATGCACGGCATCGGGGGTGATGTTGTCGACGGCGTCGAACTGCCCCCAGTCGAGGGCATCCTCTAGCTTGGTGAACGTCCTCGGCACGCCGAAGGCCTCAACATAGGCGGCGAGGTTGGCCGGGTCGGGATCGACGGCGCCGACGAGTTCGACCCCCTCGATGTCCTTGAACGCCTTGGCATGATTGGCGGCCATCCGGCCGGCACCGATGACGAGCAGACGCATTCGGGGGTCCTCCACTAGCGCAGAGCAGCATCCACCCGGACGGCCGCGTCGGCAACAGCGCGAAGGCCGCCAGGCGCAAAATCTGGAGTTGCAGGAGGAAAGAAGGTGGTGCGGGTGGCCGGGGTCGAACCGGCACTCCTTTCGGAACCGGATTTTGAGTCCGGCGCGTCTACCAATTCCACCACACCCGCAGCAGAAGGCTGGCGCCGGAGTTAAGCGAAAGCCCGGCGCGCGTCAATGCATCGGCTTCCCCTCGGGTCGCAATCGGGCGAGAGTGGTGCGGTAAGGCCAGAGGACAAGCGATGGGAACGATCAGGCTGGGCATTGCCGGCTGGGTGTTCGACGAGTGGCGCGGCGGCGCATTCTATCCCGAAGGGCTGAAGCAGAAGCAGGAACTGGCCTATGCCAGCCGGCATCTGGGCAGCATCGAGATCAACGCCACATTCTACTCGCACCAGAAGGCCGCGAGCTTTCAGGGCTGGGTTGCCGAGACGCCGGAGGACTTCGTGTTTTCGGTGAAGGGCCATCAGCTGGTGACCCATCTCAAGCGGCTCAAAGAGGTGGAACTGCCGCTCGCCAATTTCTTTGCGTCGGGTGTGTTAGCACTCGGCAAGCGACTGGGGCCGTTCTGCTGGCAGTTGCCGGGGAACATGAAATATGACGCGGCTCGGCTCGAGGCGTTCGTCCGACTGCTGCCGCAGGACCCTGATGCGTTGCTGGCGCTGGCGCGCAAGACCGAGGGGCTGAAGCACGAGCCGTTCGTGGATGTCTCGGGCATTTCTCAGGTGCGCCATGCGATCGAGTTTCGGCACGAGAGTTTTGCGACGCCTGAGGTGATCGACTTGCTGCGGGCGCACAATGTGGCGATGGTGACGGCGGATACCGCCGAGTGGCCGGTTGCTGATCGGACTGCCGATTTCGCCTATTGCCGGCTGCAGGGGGCGCCCGGTGCCGAGAGCTATACACAGGCCGAGCGGGACAGCCGGGCGATGTGGCTCAAGGCCTGGGTCGACGGGAAGGTGGCTGACGCGCCGACGCTGTTGCCGCCGGAAGAGAGACCGCCGGGCGATGTGTTTGCCTATTTCGTTTCGACCGACAAGCCGCGCGCGCCGACCAATGCCATGGCGGTCATGCGGACGCTGGGGCTCCAAGCCAATGACGCCTAGTTTATCGTGGGCCGATTGACAGGGGAGGGTGCCGGGCCAATAACGGCGCCACTGCCGCAAAGGACCAGCCATTGACCCGTTCACTTCCCCGTTTCCTGCAAGGCGCTTTCGACAAGAAGGCGACGCTGCTGGCCTTCGCGCTCGGCCTCGTCACTATTGTGGCGGCCTGGGGCAGCCAGCTGATCGGCGGGCTGGTGCCGTGCGAGCTCTGCCTCGAACAGCGCCTCGCCTATTATTGGGGCCTGCCGGTGCTGGCGGCGATCCTCGTGCTCTGGAACCGACTGCCGCTTGCAGTCTGGTACATTGCCATGGCGGTTGCGGCGGCGATCTTTGCCTGGGGCACGTATATGGGCGCCTATCATGCCGGCGTTGAATGGGGCTTCTGGCCCGGGCCGACGGCATGCACCGGGCTCGGCTCGACCGATCTCAGCTTCGGCGACCTCAACGGTGAGATCGAAGCCGTTATCCCCTGCGACAAGGTGCAGTTCCGCTTCCTCGGCATTTCGCTGGCCGGCTACAACGCGCTGATTTCGTTGGCCATCGTCGGGCTGCTGCTGATCGCCGTCGTCGACCAGGTGCGGCGGTACCGGAAGGCCTAGTCGTCGGGGAACAGGATGCGCTCTGCGTCCCTTGCTCCATTCAGGACGTGGACAATTTCCACGTTCTCACCCTTCAAACGAAACAGGATATTGTAGGGGTAGACGACGCGGCGTCTCACGCCACGGTCCTCCCGTCCGGGGAACAGGGGATAAAGCAGTGCCTAGGCAGCCAAGTCTTGGCAGGCATCTTCCAGCCGATCAAGCAACGCGTCGGCCTGGAACGGGGCCTCAGCGCGCAAATAGGTTTCAATCTCGGCCAGATCGCGTTGCGCTTGGACCGTGATGAAGACCGTTTTCATTTGTTGTCTTCGTGAAATCCGTTCGGCCGGCTACGGAGTTGCGCAAACACCTCGCACGCCGGCAGCATGCGCCCTGCATCCGCGTCCGCAAGGCCGCGATCGATCGCTGCGTACACTTCGTGGAGGCGCGCCTCGCGCTCCTGCACCAGGCGGACGCCTTCGCGGAGGACTTCGCTCTTGGAGTTGTAGCGGCCATTGGAAACGAGGTCGTTGACCACTGCTTCGAGCTTTTCGCCCAGGTCTGCGCTGATCGCCATGGCGTCCTCCTAAATGGGAAGAGCCAATAATAGTTATTGGCGGTGCCGTTGTCGACCTTACGGCTCGAGTTCGATGTCCCAGTAGAGGTAGTCGAGCCAGCTCTGGTGCAGGTGGTTGGGCGGGAAGGCGCGGCCGTTGTTGTGCAGGTCGTGCACGGTCGGCTGGAACGGACGCTGGGCCGGCCACATCTTGATTTCGCCCGGCAGCCGGTTCGACTTGCGCAGGTTGCACGGCGCGCAGGCGGCAACGACGTTTTCCCAGGTCGTCCGGCCGCCCTTGGACCGCGGGATGACGTGGTCGAAGGTCAGGTCGTCGCGCGAGCCGCAATACTGGCAGCAGAAGCGGTCGCGCAGGAAGACGTTGAATCGGGTGAAGGCAGGATGGCGCGCCGGCTTGACGTAATCCTTGAGCGAAACAACGCTCGGCAGGAACATTTCGAAGCTCGGGCTTTTGACGACGCGGTCGTAATTGGAGACGACGTGCACGCGATCGAGGCAGATCGCCTTGATGGCATCCTGCCAAGACCATAGGGACAAAGGATAGTAGCTGAGCGGCCTGTAATCGGCGTTCAGAACGAGTGCGGGGCAGGACTCGGGCGACACATGAACTGTCACAAGAGTCTCCCGGAACCGGAATCTGCATCAGTCATCTCGGACATAGTCTATGCCGACTATGACAGCGCTGTGAAGCGCCTATTGCACTGCTGTGTCAGATGCTTTGGGCGAGGATGAAACTGAGCGCGAAGTCGAGCATGTCCTCGGAAATCCCATGCGCCGTGCGGGTGGCGCGGTGGTAGCTGACGTCGTAGCCGAGGCCGGTCAGCGTCTCGACCGCTTCGCGGCTGAGATTGGGATCGACGACGTTATCGAGATCGCCATGGAGGATCGCCACGGGAGTTTTCGCGGGCAGGCCTTCGACCAGCCCGGGCGGTGGAATCAGCGCCCCGGAAAAGGCGACGATGCCGGCCAAGGGCTCGTCGAGTGACAGGCCGACATGCAGCGCCATCATGGCGCCCTGGGAGAAGCCGAGCAGGATGGTATCGGCGGGCTTGAGGCCGGTCTGGCCCAGAGGTCGATGAGGAAATTGACGATGATCGGGCGGCTGTGTTCAGCGCCTTCGACGCGGCTGAGGGTGCGGTCCGTCTTGAGCGGGAACCACTCGTAGCCGCCGGGATTGATGGCGCAGACGTCCGGCGCGTTCGGGGCGACGAAGAGGAAGTCCGGAAGATTGCCGCTCCAGTGCTGGCCAATGGGTAGCAGGTCGGCGCCGTCCGAGCCATAACCGTGCAGCATCACCATCAGATGCCTGGGTGGCGCGGAGCGTGGGGGCAGCATGGGCCCCGAGAGAGTCTTGGTCAAAGCGGCACGCCTTCCCTGCGTTTGAGCGATGCGTAATAGCCCCAAAAGAGCAGTGCAGCGGCGTGGCGATAGGGTGACCAGACCGCAGCGATGTCGATCAACTCCTTGATCGAGGGCTGTGCGTCAAGCCCGAGTCCGTGCTGGACCGCCTTCTGCAGGGCGAGGTCACCGGCGGGGAAGATGTCGGGGTGGCCGGAGCAGAACATCAGGTAGAGCTCGGCGGTCCATGGGCCGATGCCCTTGAGCGTGGTGAGTTCGGCGGCGGCGGCTTCGGGCGAGAGTGTTTCGAGGCGAGCGAAGTCGAGCTGGCCAGAGAGGACGGCTTCAGCGACGACGCGGAGGGTCTTGAACTTGCTCAGCGAAAAGCCCGAGGCGCGGACGGTTTCCTCCGAGAGCTCAAGATAGCCGGCTGGGTCGAGAGCACCGTCCAGAGCGGCAAAGCGGGCCCAGATGGCGCGGGCGCTGGCGACCGAGAGTTGCTGGCCGCAGATGACCTTGCTCAGGCCGGCGAATCCGCCGGGTTGCAGGCGAATTTCGAATGGCGCTGCCGATTTGAGGACTGGCGCTAGGCGGGGATCGAGATTGACCAGCGCATCGAGGTGGGCGGCGAGCGCGTCGGCGCTGTCGAGACGCCGGGCGGGTGTGCTAGATGGGGTCATGAGCTCGCGTCCGGTTCTTCGATTTGCGCCCAGTCCCAATGGCTATCTGCATCTGGGACATGCGTTTTCCGCCTTGTTTACGGCCTTCTGGGCCGAGCGGCTGGGCGGGCGGTTTCTGCTGCGCATCGAAGACATCGACACCACGCGTGGCAAGCCGGAATTCACCGAGACGATCTTTGAGGATCTGCACTGGCTCGGCCTCAGTTGGGAAGAGCCGGTGATGCGGCAGTCGAGCCGGTTCGAGGTCTATGAAGCAGCGGCGGAGGATTTGCGGCAGCAGGGATTGCTCTACCCCTGCTTCTGCTCGCGGACCGAGATCGCCGCGGCGGCGACCGAGACCGATCCGGATGGTGCGCCGCTCTATGCGGGGACCTGTCGCCACCTTTCGGACAGCGAGGTGGACGCCCGATTGACGCGTGGTGATCCGGTTCAGTACCGGCTCGATACCGCGGCGGCGATCGACCGTACCGGATCGCTGACGTTCACCCTCGCGGGACCGACGCCGATGGATCGGCCGCAGGTGCGCTATGCGCGTCCGGAACGCTGGGGCGACGTGGTGCTGCAGCGCAAGGAGACGCCCACGAGCTATCACCTCAGCGTGGTGGTCGACGATGCGGCGCAGGGGGTGACGCATGTCACCCGCGGGCGCGACATGGAGGCAGCAACCGACATTCATGTGCTGCTGCAGTTCCTGCTCGGTCTGCCGTCGCCGACCTATACGTTCCACAAGTTGCTGCTCGACGACGACGGCAAGAAGCTGGCGAAGTCGAAGGGATCGAAGAGTCTCCGCGATCTGCGGGCGGAGGGGTGGACGCCGGAGAATGTCCGGCGCGCGGTGGGGTTTTAGGTCGGCCGAAACTCCGGCGCCTGGACGAGCCATCGGCCGAATGCGGTTGGTCGGCAGGCGCTTACGCGGCGCGTTTGAGCTTGTCGAAGAAGGGGGTGACGGTGGCGGCGACGGCGGTGTCGAAAGGGGTGCCGAAGTTGGGGCCGAGGAGGGCGTCGAGGCGGAGGTCGCGGAGTTCGAGGGGGTATTCCCAGAGATAGCCCATCTTGGCGATCTCGCGCATGATCGGCTGGAAGAGACCAAGCGCCGAGAGAATGACGCGCGGGAAGTAGCCGACCTTGAGTTTGACCGGGGCAGCCTTGCTGATGGCGGCGCCGAGCACCTCGGGGGTGACGAAATGGCCCGCGAAGTGGAAACGCTCGAAAGCGCCGAGTTCCTTGCGGTGCCAGCCGAGCTTTTCGAAGGCCTGGCCGAGGTCGGGGAGATAGGCCCAGGCGTGGCCGACGCCGGGCGTGCCCATCAGGGCGACCTTGCCCTTGGCGATGTCGAGCATCATGCCCTGGTCGAACCAGTCGCCGACATTGTGCGGGGCGTAGAAATCGCCGGCGCGCAGGATGATGACCTGCATGTCGCCACGCTTGGCGGCAGCCTCAAACATCGCTTCCATGCGCTTACGGATGGCGCCGCGCGGCGTCTGCGGGCGCTGTTCCAGGTCTGGCGTCAGGACGCGGTCGGTGGCGGCGTAGTTGTAGACATTGCCTGGAAACAGCAGCGTCTTGCTGCTCTTGCCCATCGCTTCGATCACGAGGGCGGCCTGGGCTTCGGCGCGGCCCTTGTCCCACTTGTCGTAAGGCAGGTTGAGGGCGTTGACGACGACGTCGGCATCGCCGATGGCGGCCTGCATGTCGGCGACGCTGTCGGCATCGCCCTTGACGAAGCGCACGCCGGCGATGGGCTGGCGGTTCGAGCGGCCCATGCCGACGACGTCCCAGCCGGCGGCGACGAAGGCGCGGGCAGCGTGATGGCCGATATGGCCGTTGATTCCGAGAATGGTGACCTTGCTCATCGGGGCTCTCCGTTGCTGATGCCCCAATGTGCGATATTCTCTCTTGTATGACGATTGGCGAAAATTGTGCGCCTGCTATACGTGGATGTATAGGCATGGAGAGCGCAGATGATCGAGCCGGACTGGACGCATTGGCGCAGCTTTGCCGCGGTGGTGGAGCATGGCTCGCTGTCGGGCGCAGCGCGGCACTTGGGGATGACGCAGCCGACCATGGGGCGGCACATCGAGGAACTAGAGCGCACGCTTGGCGTGACGCTGTTCGACCGGACGCTGCAGGGGCTGAAGCCGACGGAGACCGGCTTGCGGCTCTATGAGCCAATCCGCGCGGCGCAGCAGTCGCTGGCGCAGGCGGCGCTGATGGCGGAAGGCACGCATGAAGATCTCAACGGCTCGATCCGTATCACCTCGAGCAATGTCACCTGCCACTATGTGTTGCCGCCCATGCTTTTGGGGCTGCGGCGGGACTTTCCGAGGATCGACATCGAACTGGTGTCGTCAGACTCGGCCGAGAACCTCCTGCTGCGCGAGGCCGACATTGCCATACGGATGTTCCGGCCGACGCAACTTGATCTGGTGACGCGGAAACTCGGCACGATTCCCATCGTTGCTACTGCCCATGAGAGCTACCTCGCCGCCGCGGCTACCCGACCTCGCCAGCAGACCTGCGCGAGCACGATCTCGTTGGCTTTGATCGATCGAGCTCTTCATCCAAGGCGCCCGGCAGTTGGGGTTCGAGCTGTCGCGCACCGATTTCGCGCTGCGCACCGACAGCCAGACCGTCATCTGGGAAATGGTGCGGGCCGGTCTCGGCATCAGCTTTGCCCAAGGCGGGCTGGTGCGCGAAACGCCCGGCATGGTCGAGCTGTTCCCCGGCTTTGGCCCGCCGCCGCTCGAAGTCTGGCTCACCACCCACCGCGAACTGTTCACCAGCCGCCGCATTCGTGCCATCTATGACCGATTGGGCGAGGACTTTACCCGCTACCTCGCAAGGATAAACTCATGAATATCACCGCCGTCGTTTCCGTCATCGCCGTGGCCGTTGTTGCCGTGATCCTGTTCATGGGATTGTGGAACATGTTCAAGGGCGGCGGCAATCGCAGCCAGATGCTGATGCGCGCGCGTGTCATCGCCCAGGCCGTGGCGCTCGTGGTGATTCTCGGGGCTTTGTTCTTTTTTGGCCGCGGCTAAGCTGCCAGGGCCCGTTACTGAAGCAGAGTTTTGATTGGGGACGACGTGGTCAAGCTGAACAAGATCTACACCAAGACCGGCGACAACGGCACGACGGGGCTGGTGCGCGGGCCGCGCCGGATGAAGTTCGACCTGCGCGTCGAGTGTTTTGGCACGATTGACGAGGCCAACAGCTTTATCGGCATGGCGCGGCTGTCCACAGGCTCGATGCCAAAACTCGACCGGCTGCTGGCGCGCGTGCAGAACGACCTGTTTGATCTGGGCTCGGATCTGGCGACGCCCGGGGCCGATCCGGAAGGCGTCAACTCGCTGCGCATCACGGCGCCGCAGGTCGACTGGATCGAACAGCAGATCGACCACTACAATGAGGGTCTGAAGCCGCTGACGAGCTTCATCCTTCCGGGTGGTACACCGCTGGCGGCGGCGCTGCACGTTGCACGCACCGTGGTGCGGCGCGCCGAGCGGCTGGTGGTGGAGCTGGTCAACAAGGAGCCCGACATCAACTCCCATGCGATGATCTATCTCAACCGGCTCTCAGACCTGCTGTTCGTGATGGGGCGGGTGGCCAATGCCAACGGCGCCTCCGACGTGCTGTGGACGCCGGGCAAGTTCACCAATGAGCCACCGCCAAAGTCGGCGCCGCGGGGTGACGGACTGGAATAGGGTAGCGTGTCGGCCGGGGAGGTGGAGAGGTACCCCTCATCCGCCATGCGGCCGCCTTCTCCCCGTCGGGGAGAGGTGACACAAGAGTTCAGCGTGCTTCTGACTGTGACGACGACTGCTCTTGCCCAGATGGGAGTTCAAAATGTTCCTGCCGCTGCATGACAAGAATCCCATTCGACACCTCAGCTTTCCTTATGTGACGTATGGGCTGATCGCCCTCAATGTGCTGGTGTTTCTGGTGCAGCTGACGCATCAGCCGGAGGCACAGTTCAACGAGTTCGCCATCACCTTTTCGGCGATTCCGCCGACGGCGTGGCTGGGGGCGGTGATCGATCGCATTCCGGGGCTGCCCGACGAGGTGACGCTCGTCACTTACGCGTTCCTTCATGCCGACTGGCTGCACCTTTTGAGCAACATGCTGTTTCTCTGGGTGTTCGGCGACAATATCGAGGACGCACTGGGGCACGTGAAGTTCCTCGCCTTCTACCTGCTCTGTGCAGTGCTGGCGGCGCTGGTCTATTTCGCCTTTGCGGCGAATGGCTGGCTGATCGGTGCGTCGGGCGCGGTGGCCGGGGTGATGGGCGCCTATATCGTGCTCTACCCCCATGCGCGGGTCTATGTGCTGTTCCGCCTCGTCATCCCAATTCCGCTGCCGATTCCGGCGCTCTGGATGCTGGGCGTGTGGGTGGCGACGCAGGTGTTTTATCTCGTGATCGGCGATGCCAGTCCGGTGGCGTGGTGGGCACATCTGGGCGGGGTGGTCGCCGGGGCGCTGCTCTGCATTCCGATGCGGCGGCAGGGCGTGCAACTGTTCGGCGGTCGATAGCTGCAATCTGATCGATTGGCGGCAATCTTCGTTTACGTCCTGGCGCTATGATTGTTGCCATGGAAACAGATCTCGCATCCCAGATCACGTCGCTGCAGAACAACCGAGGCCAGTTCTCGGCGCAGATTGCGGTCGTGAAGAAGAACCACGAGATGGATATGGCCGCGATCCAGATGGTCGACGACGTCGCCCGCTCGGCACCGCCGCCGGCCGGCCAGGGCACCAAGGTCGACAAGACCGCCTGATCGCCACCCGGTCAATCTGTCGCGCTAGCCAAGCGAAAAAGCGTCACCACCTCTTGTTGAAGAGCCAACAGGGAGACGTGCCATGAACATCGACGTTTCGATCTACCGCATGGCCTTCCAGGAAAGCGACAGCCTCAGCATGGCCCAGATGATGGTGGCCAGGAAGCGGCAGGAGCTGCAGCTGCGCGTCGATCGCGAGACGGTTACGCAGGGCGCTGAAGCCAGCAATGCCACGCTCGAGAATGCACTGCGCGACATGCGCGATCGGAGTGACGACGTGCGCCGCGACCCGCCGCAGGGCGATGCCGGCGTGCTGGTCAACAAGACCGCCTGAGCAGGCCGCCCGGCGCGGCGCCTACTGCACCACCACGACCTTGTACTTCTGCCCCGCCTGGACCGGATCACCCGGATAGAGGTTGTTGAGGATATAGAAGAGGTCGTTGCCGCGGGTCAGCCCGTTCATGCGGCGGGCCAACGAATCCGCCGTATCCATGTTGCCAGCCACCACCGGGCGCACGACGAGCCGGCGGACCAGCGCCAGATCCTTGTCGGTGCTGGTGCGGAAGCTCTTGAGCGTCTCCTCGGCGGCCTTTTCGAAGGCCGGATTGGTGAACTTGGCGGCAAAAATGAAGCGGAAGACCTGGCCGCCGAGGCGGGCCACGGCGACGCGGAAATTCCACTGGTCGGTGACGGCAACACCAGACGCCATATCGATGCCGTTATAGGTCAGGTGCTTGACTGATTCCGGCTGCAGACCGGCGATCCAGCCGGACTTCAGATATTCGGTGAGCGCCATGGTTTCGGGCACGACGGCGCTATCGAAGCGCACGGCCTCACCGTCGCCGGCCACACCCACCACAGCGCCCTTGGAGGACTGCAGGCTGTAGTTCTTGGGCACCGTGAAGGTGAACTTCAGCGCCGGCTGGATATAGCGCTGGCCGACGATGGCGCCCTGGCTGGGGCTGTCGCCGAAGGCGAGGCTCTCGATGCCGGCCATGTAGCCTTCGCGATCGGTCTCGCCGATGCCGGGCGCGCCGAAGAAGGTGCGGGCGTGCTCGATGGCCTTCTGGATGCGGTCCGGTGTCGAGGGGTGCGAGGAGAGGAAATCGTCCTGCTGGCCCTCGTCCCCGGCCGAGAACTTGGCAAAGCGGCTCATGGCACCGAGGAAGCGGGCGGCGGCATGCGGATCGTATCCGGCCTTGCCGGCGATCTGGATGCCTTCCTTGTCGGCGGCCAGTTCCTGCTGCTGGCTGAAGGCCGCCAGCTGCATCTTGGCGCGGTTGGAGGACTGGTCGGTCTCGACATTGCCGCCGAAGACGCCGCTCACGACCTTGTCGACGATCTCGTTGGTCTTGACCCGGTTGGTACGGGCGCGGGCGTGCTTGAGGACTACGTGGGCGATCTCGTGCGCCAGCACGGCGGCCAGTTCGCTGGTGTCGGAGGCGAGCGCCAGGATTCCGCGGGTGACGTAGATGTAGCCGCCGGGCAGGGCGAAGGCGTTGACCTCCGAGGTGTCGAGGATGGTGACGGTGAAATGCGTGCTGGGCTGGCCGGCCGCAATCAGCAGGCGGCCGACGATGCGGGCCAGCATGACCTCGGCCTGACGGTCCTGGTAGATGCCGCCATAGGAGGCGACGATGCGCGGGTGCTCGCGCGCGCCGATGACATCTTCTTCGGGGTCGCCGCTGCTGGAGACCGCCGGCGCGGAAGGTTGCTGCTGGGTCTGGCTGACGGCGATATTGGGGCCAAAGCTCGTGCAGGCGCTGAGCGCCAAGAGCGAGACGGCCAGCGTCAGCCGGCCGGAAAACTTCGACACTTTGCGGCGCAGGGACGTCATCGCGCGGCCAGAACCTCGATCTGCTCGGGATGGGTCAGTTCGATGCGTGGACCATCCCGATCATCCACCCATCCGCGGATCCGCACCAATGCGCCGTCGAGCGCCAGCGGATCGAGCCCCGTGGCGGTGAACAGGCCGACGGCCCGGGCATCGATCACGGCGGTAAAGTCAGTCTTCCAGTGGCG
>JACDQI010000213.1 GCA_015657675.1 Devosia sp. | reverse complement strand
GGCGGTCGACAGGCGGATGGATTTGGTGCGCGCCGCGGCCGCGGCGAGAATGGTCACCGGGGACGAGGCGACGAAGTCGGCGCGGTGGTGCTCGCCCAGACCATAGAAGTCGAGACCGACCTGTTCGGCCAGCTCGATTTCCTCGAGCAGGTCCTTGAGGCGATCAGCGGGCGATTGAAGCCGGCCGCCGTTCAGCGGGTCCGGGGTGTTCTCTGCAAAGGAATAGAGACCAATCTGCATGGCTTCCTCGTCACTGTCGGGTCACCAGACAGATGGCGGCATAGGTCGGGCGGCGCAAGAACGCACAGCCCTGTAACCGATGCCGCCGATATGGTCAGACGGAGTTGGCCGGCATGTAGGAGGCTGCAGCGGCGCTGGCCGGGGTCGGGAGCGGATGGCCGGCCTCGCGGTGGATCTCGGCGACGAGGCCCGGGTCGAGCCGGAGCTTGAAGGCCAGGGCCTCAAGGTAGTCGCGCTCGGCAGCCGAGTCGGGGCGCATGGCGACGAGTGAAGCCGCGTAGATCTCGGCCGCGTGCGCAGGGGTGTCGGCGCGCGCCACGACGGCGTTTATGTCGAGCGGACTGGCCAGCTCGTCAAAGACGAAGGCCTTTTCCTCGGCCGAGAGCGGCATGGTCTGCAGCTTGTCAAAGATCGCCTGCTTTTCCTCGGCATCGATCTGACCATCGGCCTTGGCGGCAGCGATCATGGCGCGAACGAGGGTCTTGCCGAGCTGCTCCTGTTCTTCGGTCGCGCTTGCAGGCGGCACGAATGCGTCGCGGCTGGGCGCGGGTGGCGCGCCGGCAGCCTGCTGGGCCTGCTGCCCCTGCTGGTGCTTCTGCCAGGCCGAGTAGGCGAGACCGCCGATGGCGGCGACGGCCCCGGCCTTGGCGACGTTACCGACCAGCTTGCCCAAACCACCGCCGCTCAGCAGCATGCCGGCGGCAAGGCCGGCTGCGCCGGTCATAGCGGTGCGCTGGACGTTGGAGTCGGTCTGCAGGGCTTTGACGATGGAGTCGATATTGAACATGCCGGGTTCCTCATTTGCGCTCCACACGAATTGGGAAGTCGCAGCGGCTTTGACAAGATCGGCGGTCATATAGTCGCAAGTTTTGCCTTGCGGGTTGGATTTGCCTCCCGGACTGCCTGAGAGGTAGATGGTAGGGCAGTCGCGGACGCATGGGGGTTGATGATGGCGCTACTCGACGAGATCGACCGCAAGCTGCTGGCGCTGCTGCAGGAGGACGATCGGGTGCCGGTGGTGGAACTGGGCAAGGCGATCGGGGTCGCACCATCGACGCTGAACGACCGCATCCGGCGACTGGTCAAGCAAGGGATCATTACCGGCTTTCACGCCCAGCTTTCGGCCGAGAAACTGGGGCTTGATCTGCTCGCCTATGTGTTTGTCGGGTGGAGCGAGCCGGCGACGGAGAAGCTCTTTCTGGCGCGGATTGCGGCGGCGCCGGAAGTGCTGGAGTGCCACCATGTAACGGGGGCCTGGAACTACCTGATGAAGGTGCGTCTCAAGACGACGCGCGACCTTGAGTCGTTCTTTTCCAATGTGGTCAAGGATGTGCCTGGGCTGCAGCGGACGGAGACATTGATCGTGCTCTCCTCGCCCAAGGATACGCATGTCCTGCAGGTGCCGCCGCGCCGGTGACTTGACCCCCGTCATCGCGACAACGCTGGTCTGACAACGCAAAAGCCCCGGCCGTGAGGCCGGGGCTTTGGTGCTGGTGCAGAGGGAGAGGCCGCAGCGGCAGAGGTCGGCGGTTACGGAGCGACCGGAGCGGGGGTCGTCGTCGCGGGCTCGGTGGTCGAGGCGGCCGGAGCCGTCGCGTCAGCCGCCGGAGCCGCCGGGGCCATCGAATCCGTCGCTGGAGCGACCGGAGCCATGCTGTCGGTGGCCGGGGCCATCGGCGTCTGGGTGCCCGTTGCCGGTGCTTCGGTCATCGGCGCCGGAGTGGTGGTTGTGTCAGCCGGTGCCGTCACGGCGGGGGTGTTGGTGACGTTGACGCTGTTGGCGGGAACTGCCGGACCGGAATTGGCCGAGAACACCAGGTAGCCAATGGCCAGCAGGGCCAGGGCAACGATGATGCCAACGAACCAGCCGGTCGAGCTGGACTCACGCGTCACAGCGGTCCGATTGGTGCCGTCGTTGGTGTAGACGGTATCGCGTTCTGGGATAGCCATTTGGAAGCTCCTTTGTTTGAGTACCGTATGGCCAGATGAACGCGAGATAGTTTGAATCGTTCCCGCCCAGACGTGACGTCCTGCGGCAGGCGTCAGCGTGCGGCTGGGGTGAAGTTGCGCGCGAGGTAGATCTGCGGCTGGTAGACGACCTTGCCGAAGCGAACGATGTCGATCTGGGTCAGCAGCGTGATGGATTCGAACTGACCTCCGGTTTCGCCCGGAGTGTAAAACGGGTCCGCCACGAGGATGGCGTCGCGGCCCGTATGGGCGGCAGGATCGAACCAGAAATCATACTGGTCGTGCCGGGGCGAGATGGCGACGACGGAGGAATCCTTGAGGGCAAAGCCGAGCTGGGCTGCCGTGGTGTAGACGGTGGTGGCAAGGAAGGCGTCGGGGTGCTCGGCCTCCAGCGCCTTCACCTTTTCGGCGACCTCGTCCCAGCCATACATCGAGGAGGTAACCCAGTGGAACCCGCCCAGCAGCGTGGGCACCGGCACGAGCGTTTGGTTCACCAGAAGGAAGAGGCCGAGGACGATGCCATAGGCGGCGTGCAGGTAGACGAGCCAGGGGCGCGTCAGGATCAGGCCCAAGAGCGGGATGATCAGGACGAAGCCGACGATGCTCCAGTAGAAGAACACTGGAACGAAGAAGGCGAGGATTACCATCGCGGCGCTGGAAATGCCGAGAAGCCACATGGCCAGATGCTTGGCGAGCGACTCGAAGCCCGCTCTGGCGCGGTAAACGGTGAGCCGAGCGGTGGCGTAGGCGACGATCGGGGAGAGATTGATCAGGATGACGACGAGATAGACGCCCAACTGACCGGGGCCGGCCTGCTGCGGATCAGTCCAGCGCTCGGCGAGGTGGAAGCGATAGGAAGCAAAGCCCTCGACAAGGTTCCACCAGAAGACCGGCGTCTGGATGGCGACGCTGAGCAGGGCGGCGAGCCAAGGGTGGGGCGTCAAGAGCGAGCGGCGCATGCCGGGCTCGAACAGCAGAAAGCCGAGGAAGGCGACGCCGAGGAAGACGGCATTGTATTTGGTGAGGGTGGCCAGACCAAGCAGGAGAGCTGCCAGGTAGAGCAAGGAAAAGCCGGTGCCGTCGCGCAGGTAGCGCTCGGCAAACAGCACCATGAAGTGGCCCGAGGCGAGACAGAGCGCGATCAGCAGATGATCGTGGAAGGAGATCGAGCCCATGGAGAGAAACAGCAGCGAGGCCAGGTAGAGGACGGCGCTGCGCCAGAAGTAGAGCGCGGGGTTCTCCGGAGCGAGGCGCTTGGACCAGTACCAGTAGATCCACGCTGTGATCCCCAGCGTCACCCAGGTGAGGGAGCGCAGGGCATAAAGGTTCCAGCCGAGGATCTGGCTGATCAGCCCGAGCAGCCAGGCGTGCAACGGCGGGTGATCGAAATAGGAAAGGTCCGGGTGCTGGCCCCAGATCCAGTAATACGCCTCGTCGCCGATGGGCGGCATGGCGACAAAGACCCAGAGCTTGATCGCCAGCAGCACCCCGGCGATCACCGCATAGGGCAGCCAGAGGCGAGATGGCGAGGCGTTGGTCACGTGGACTTGCTGGGCGCGCCGGCGGCCTTCTTGCCCAGCGACTTCGTCATCGCGGAAATCCGGTCGATAAAGGCGAGGAAGAGTGCCGAGAAGACGAAGGCGAGGTGGATGATGGTGTACCACATCAGGGTTTCGCCGCTGTATCTCTCGGTGTTGAGGAAGATCTGCAGCAGGTGGATCGAGGAGATGGCGACGATAGTCGAGGCCACTTTGATCTTGAGCGAGCCGGCGTCGATCTCGCCCAGCCAGTGCACCTGGTTCTCGTCATCGAAGCGCGACACGAAGTTCTCGTAGCCCGAGATGATGACCATGACGACGAGGCTGGCCACCAGGGCAGCATCGATCAAACCGAGCATCTTGAGGATGGAGTCGGCTTCGTCGATCACAAAGACACGGCTGATGAAGTCGAAGAGCTTTACCCCGAAGGTCATCGCATAGACGGCGAGTGCCACGGCCAGGCCGAGATAGAAGATCACCAGCAGCCAGCGCGAGGCGAGGATGACGCTTTCGATGAAAGTTTCGAGACGCTTGGGCATGCGCAGCTCCGACCGGGGTTGCTGGAGAGATACCCGGTTTTGGCGCTTAGGCAAGAGCGCGGGTGCCGCTATTCAGTTGGACGATAGCTCTCGCCCAGCCAGATCTCGTAGTCGGTGACGGGTTGGCCGAAACGCGAGATGGTCACGGTGCGGAGCAGCGTCATGTTGGCGAACTGGGTCTGGGCAAAGCCGATCGGCCAGGCGCCGTCGGCGATGATCAGCGCGTCGCGGCCTGCGAGGGCCTGCCGGTCGGTCCAGAAGTCGTACTGGTCGGTCAGGGTGTTGAACGAGGTGACTTCGGAGGTGCGCAGCTGGTAGCCGATCTGGGCGGCGTAGGTGTAGCGGGTGGCGCCAAGGAAGGCCTCGGGATGGGCCGCACGCTCCTGGCTGACCGCGACGGCCAGTTCATCCCAGCCAAAATTGGCCGAGGTGCCCCAATCCTTGGGGCCAACGAGATTGGCGAGCGGGAAGAGCGTGAAGTTCGCGGTGAGGACAATGGCCATGGCGAGGCCGAAGGCTGTGTGCAGCCAGAACAGCCAGCGCTTGCCGAGGTAGCGGAAGGCGACGGGGAGCAGCGCGACGTAGCCGATGATGTTCCAGTAGAAAAAGACATAGACGAAGAACGAGACGGCGAGGAAGACCAGCGTCGAGACGCCGAAGCCGGCAAAGGCGAAACGGCGGCCGTTGGCTTCAAAGCCCGTCGGTTTGGGGCCGAAGGGGTAGCGGAAGAGGGCGATGAAGAGGAACGGCGAGAGCACCAGCGCCATGTTGGCGAGGTAGACCAGCGGGTAGCCATAAGCGAGGCTCGCGGTGCTGCCAGTGAGGCGCGTACCGAGGTGGAAATTGAACGAGGCCATGCCCTCGGTGAGGTTCCACCAGAGGACCGGGGCCTGCATGGCGACGCTCAAGATCCCCGCCGCGTATAGATGTGGATTGCGCAGCAACGGCCAGGTGGCCCGGCGCGACAGGACCATCGCCGCAAAGGCGAGGCCGAGCAGGGCGCCGTTGTACTTGGTGAGGACTGCCAGCCCGAGGAAGAGGGCGGCGAGGTAGAGCGGGATGTGGCGGCGAATGCCGGCTTCCCATTCGGTGAGGAAGACCAGGAAGAAGTGGGCCGAGACGATGGCAAGGGCGATCAGCAGGTAGTCGTTGAAAGCGATCGTCGACATCAGCCAGAAGATCGGCGTCGCCAGATAGAGGGTGGTGGTGCGCCAGAAATAGTCCTGCGGGTTTTCCGGCATGATGCGCCGGGCCCAGGACCAGAACACCGCGAGGGTGGTGCCGAGGCAGACCCAGGTGAGGGCGCGCGCGCTCCACCAGTGCCAGCCCACCAGCTTTTCGGTGAGCCAGAGCAGCCAGCCGTGCAGCGGCGGATGGTCGAAATAGGAAAGTTCGAGGCGCTGGCCCCACATCCAGTAGTAGCTCTCATCGCCCATCGGTGGGGTGGCGATGTCGAACCAGAGTTTGAGGGCGATCAGGACCGCGACGACACCCTGCATGATGCGGATCGAGCGGGTCATGGCCGGAAACCCTTGGCGAGCAGGATGCGGAAGTTGAAGACGGTGGCGCCGAAGCGCTGCACCGGGATGGTCTCGAGCTCGGTGACGGACGCGAACTTTTCTGCAAGCCAAGCGGCCTCGGGCTCGCCGTCATTGTCGTCCGCCAGGATGATGAAGTCCGCGCCGGCGGCGGCTTCGGGGCTGGAACCAGTAGTCGAACTGATCCTGCTCGAAGGAGAGGGCAGTCACGTCGGGACGCTGGAGCGCGAAGCCGAGCTGGGTGGCATTGGAATAGCGGGTGCCGGCGAGACGCGCGTCAGGATGGGTCGCGAGTTGGGCCTCGACGCGGGCCGGGACGATGTCCCAGCCGAAGTTCACAGCGCTGCCACCGTCCCTGCCGCCGAGCAGCGGCGAGATCGGGGCGATGGCGAAGTTGACGACAATGGCGCCGGCGACCAGCAGTCCGAGCAGGAGATGCAGCCAGAGCTGGATGCCGCGGCCGACGTGGCGGACCAGCAGCGGGACGACGGCGATGTAGGCGACGATGTTCCAGTAGAAATAGGCGCCGAGGACGACGGAGATGGCGGCGAGGCTGGCGGTGGAGACGCCGAGCACAGCGACCGCAAGCGTCTTGGCGCGGCCTTCGAACCCGTCGGCGCGCGTTGCGATGAATTTCAGCAACGGCCAGATGAGGAAGGGGCCGAGCGAGAGGGCGGTGATAAGGAGGAAGGTGAGCGGGGCGGTCCAATTGATCGGAGGCGTGCCGCCCCAGCGGGTAGAGAAGTGGAACTCGTAGGAGGAAAAGCCGTGCCAGACGTTCCAGGCGAAGACCGGGGTCTGGATGGCAATGGCCAGCAGGGCGGCGAGCCAGAGATGCGGAGTGCGCAGGAGCGGTCGTAGTCCCGGCCGGATCAGGACAAAGAGTCCGATGCCGAGGCCGAAAAGGACCCCATTATACTTGGTGAGGACGGCGAGGCCGAGGAGTGCTGCGCCGCCATAGAGCCAGCGCCAGTGTGCTTCGCCTCTTTCGTAACGGGCGGCGAAGGTGAGGAAGCACCAGGCCGAGGCGAGGCAGAGGAAGATCAGCAGGTGGTCATGGTAGGAGACCAGCGTCATGGCAAAGAACAGCGGCGAGGCCAGGTAGACCGCCGCAGTCAGCCAGAAGCGTTCGGCAGGGTTGTCAGGCGCCAGCCGCCGAGCAAAGAGCCAGAACAGCCACAGCGTGCCGCCGAGGGTCAGCCAGGTGAGAATGCGGGTGCTGAGCGGCCACCAGCCGAAGAGGGCGACGACACTCAAGAGCCAGGCATGCAGCGGCGGGTGGTCGTAGTAGGAGAGATCGAGGTGCTGGCCCCAGTACCAATAGTAGGTCTCGTCGCCGAGCGGAGCTCCGATGATATGCATCACCAGCCGCAACAGCAGGAAGGCGCCGACCACCAGCTGGAGCGGGAGCAGCGGCGCGGGCTTGCGGGTCGGGAGGGGCAGGGAGGCGTCCGTCATGCTCGAGCCGATGGGGTCACTGCAGGAGCCATAACCGAACTGTGCGACGAGGCAAGCCCGGCGGCGTTAGTCATCCTGTCGCGATGTTATTGCGCCTAAGCCTGGGAGCCGACAAAATAGCGCTAATTTGGTGGGAGTTTTCATGATCAGTCCGGAGGCGAGAGCCGAGCGTGATCGCCTGTTTGCGGCGCGCAAGCCCGAAAACCGGCCGCTCGAACAAAGCCGACGCGAGTGGGAGGCCGAGGCTGGCCTCGCGCCGCTGCCTGCTGGCGTGCAAATTTCGGACGTCCTGGCGGGCGGCGTGGCCTGCGAATGGGTGGAAATGCCGTTCGCCGTGCCGGACCGGGTGCTGCTGTTTTTCCATGGCGGTGGCTATCGCGCAGGATCGCCGCGCACGCATAGGCTGCTGGCGGCCAACCTGGCGCGGGAAACGCAGATGCGCGTGCTGCTGCCGGACTATCGGCTGGCACCGAGGCGCCGTTTCCTGCGGGTGTGAAGGATGCTTTGCTGGTCTATCAGTGGCTGATCAACCAGGGCTTTGGGCAGGACCGCATCGTCGTGGGCGGTGATTCAGCTGGGGGTGGGCTGGTGCTCTCGATGCTGCTGGCGCTGAAGGCGGCTGGTGCGCCGCAGCCGCATGCGGCGGTGCTGCTGGCACCGTGGACGGACCTCACAGTATCCTCTCCCAGCTACGAGACGTTGCGCGATCACGACCCGATCATCACGCGGGAAAACCTTCGCGAAGCCGGGCTGATGTATGCGGGGCGGCGCGATCCGGCCGATCCGCTGCTATCGCCGCTCTTTGCCGAACTCGGCGGGCTGCCGCAGATGCTCATTCATGCGGGCGGCGACGAGGTGATGCTCGACGACAGCCGGCTTTTTGCCGAGCGCGCCGAGTCGGCGGGCGTGCCAGTGGCGTTCAAGGTATTTGAGGGCATGTGGCATGTGTTCCACTCCTCGGGCGTGCACATTCCGGAGTCTCGTCAAGCGATTTCCGAGATCGGTGACTTCGTTCGAGGCCTTTACCCAGCCTGAATCGTCCTCTAGGTAACGCAACCGAAAGGTTGCGTGATTCATGAGTACGGAAACGCGAGAAATGGTGTTCGTGGCGTTGGCGGACACCAGTCGCAGGCGGCTGCTGGACCGGCTCCGCCATCGCAACGGGCAGACGCTGGGCGAACTCTGCGAGGGCCAAGCGATCAGCCGCCAAGCCGTGACCAAGCATCTGCGGATTCTCGAGGAAGCGAACCTCGTGATTTCCGAGAAGCGGGGGCGGGAGCGGCTGCATTACCTCAATCCGGTGCCGATCCATGCGGTGGCCATGCGCTGGCTCAAGCTCTTTGACGCGCTGCCGATGGATGCGCTGGTGGACAAAAGAAAAGGGCCGGGGTGATCCCCGGCCCTTCGATTCATGGCGCCTGGCCTTAGCGGTCGGCGACAGTGATCAGCGAAGTGATGCGCTTGATGGTGACGCGACGGTTGATCGGCTCGGATGCCTCGGTCTTCACCTTCAGGTAGCGCTCGCCATAGCCCTGGGTGACCAGGTTTTCCGGCGGCACCTTGTAGAAGTCGGTGAGGATCTGCGCGACGACAGCGGCGCGCTGGTCCGAGAGCACGAGGTTCGACGTTTCCGAGCCCACGGCATCGGTATGACCTTCGATGAGGAAGGTTTCGGCCGGATTCTCGTCGAGCACGGCGAGCATGGCGCGAGCGACCTTGGAGAGGGCGCCGACCTGGCTCGACGAAATCGTCGCCTTGCCGGAGTCGAAAGTCAGGCCGCCGACTTCGATGCGGCGCACCGAGTCACGCAGACGGGCCGAACGCTTGACCTCTTCCACCGAGTAGATGCGGCGCACCTGCTCAACCGGCGGCTGCCGGAAGAAGAGCTCGACTTCTTCCTCGTCGGCGTACTCGACGTCGAGGATGTAGTCGCGGGCCGGGATGTTGAGGCGCAGCGGGGGCAGGTCCTCACCCGGATCGATGAAGAAGCTCTCGCGGTCGTCGCGGTCATCCTCTTCCTCGTCATAGTAGGCGAGGATGAACTCACGACCGTCCGGGCTAAAGCGTGACCGCTTGAGCACATCGCCCCAGCGATTGCGCACGGTGACGATACGGACGCCGTTGGGACGCACGATGGTTTCGCGGGTGCGGCCGTTGCGCAGCTCTTCGTAGTAGATGCGATCTTCGTCCGGCCGTACATGCGATCACGTTCCTGCTCGGGATTGTTGATCACGATGTTGATGCCGACCTGGAAGAGCACCGGGTTGGTCGGGGCGTTGTTGTTGATGATCGTCGTATTGTTGATCGTCGTATTGTTGATGATCGTGACGTTCTGCGGCAGGGCAGCCGGATCGGGCGCAGCGGCGAGGGCGATGGGCGCCTCGGCGATCTGTGCACCCTGCTCGGCTTCGACCGACTGGACTTCGACCGGGGCGATCTTGGCCTGGGCTTCGACGTCGCTGGTTGGCGCCGGGGCTTCCGGCTCGGCCGGAACTTCGGCCACGGGTGCTTCGCCCGCGGCCGTGTCTGCGGCAACGTCCTTGGAGCTGTCGAGCAGCGGCGCGGCTTCTTCCGGCGCGATGGCGACCGGCAGGGCCTCGACGGCGTCCGGAGTCACGGTTTCATCGATTGCCGGGGACAGATCCTGGGCAACCGGTTCGGTCGGGACTTCAACGACGGGGACGTCGGCAAGCGGCTCGAAGCCGAAGTCGGCAAGGCAGGCGGCCGTGTCCGAATAACCAGCCGTCTCACAGACGGATGTGATCTGCTGGAGCGCGGCGTCAACTGTCGACTGACCGGACACATCGCCGGCCAGCAACTGGCTGATGCCGACATTGTAGAGTTCGACGGCGCTGGTGAGGTCCGTCTGGGCCTGCACGGCCGGATCGATCGGCGGCGGGGCTTCGATGTTGGCAGGTTCGCCGGTGGGTTCGGTGGCCTGGTCAGCGGGCTGCTCGGTCTGCGCCGGGTCAACGGCGGGTTCTTCCGCCGGCTGATCGGTGGTTGCGGCAGCATCGGCGGCCGGTTCTTCGGCCGGAGCGGCGGGCGGCTCGGGCAGCGGCGGCAGGTCCTGGCCGATGCACGAGGCAATGTCGCTATAGCCGTTGGCGGTGCAGAGCTCGAGGATGCGAGCTGAGGCAGCCTCGGCGTTGGCCTGGGCGGTTGGATAGTCGGTGGCGGCCAGATCGAGGGCGGCCTGATAGTCGGCAAGCGCTGCATTCAGGTCGGCGACGAACTGGGCAGCGGCAGCTTCCGCATCTGCAGCGGCCTGCGCATCTGCGGCGGCCTGGGCTTCTGCATCGGCCTGAGCCTGAGCATCTGCTGCAGCCTGAGCATCCGCGGCGGCTTGCGCTTCGGCGTCGGCCTGTGCCTGGGCATCGGCAGCAGCCTGAGCTTCGGCGTCAGCCTGTGCCTGGGCCTCGGCAGCAGCCTGTGCCTCAGCATCGGCCTGTGCCTGGGCGTCGGCAGCAGCCTGTGCCTCAGCATCGGCCTGGGCCTGGGCGTCAGCGGCAGCCTGCGCCTCGGCGGCAGCCTGGGCCTCGGCGGCAGCCTGGGCCTCGGCGGCGGCGGCCGCTTCGGCGTCGGCGGCGGCCGCATTCAGCGCGGCGAAGCACTCATCCACGCTCCCGTAACCGGCAACGATACACTGCTCGGTCAGTGCGCCAAGCGCGGCATCGGCGGCGCTCGCGTCACCTGATGCCTGGGCGTCAACGTAGGCCTGATAGGCGGCAGTCAGTTCGGCGCTCTGCGCTACCGCGGGAAGCGGTGAGAAAGCGAGCAGGCCGAGACTGGTGCCGGTCAGGAGCCAGTGGCGTAGGCGCATGATGGGGAGTTCCTTCTTGTAGAGTCAGTTGGATGAGGAATGTATCGGTTGCGATGAACGCAACCTGAATGCTCCGAGGCCGTGCCGCTTCGGCCGGACCGATAGTCGACTGTCGCAACGCAGCCAGCGCTGCAGAGTTCCAACGCCCCAGAGCTAGCTGGGCAATGATGGCGCCAGTGGGGCGCCGATGTGGGCAGGAGATGATGTTTCAATCACAGATGACGCTGGAAATCCGGACGCAGGGAGCCGGGCTACATGAATTCACCGACGCTGTCGAAAGCTTCGTAGCCGAGCTGGGGATGGAAATAGGCTTGCTCACGGTTTTCTGCGCGCACACATCGTGTTCGCTGCTGATCCAGGAGAATGCCGACCCTTCGGTGAAGGCGGATTTGCGCAGCTTTTTCAAACGGCTGGTGTCCGAGGGGATGGAGTGGGTGACGCATCGCACCGAGGGACCCGACGACATGCCTGCCCATATCAAGGCGGCGCTGACGCAGACCAGCCTGGGGCTGCCGATTGTCGGCGGACAGCTGGCGCTTGGGACGTGGCAGGGAATTTACCTGTTTGAACATCGACTTGCGCCGCATCGGCGGCGCGTCGTGCTGCATGCGATAGGGGAGTGAGCATCCCGGCAAGACCGGGATGCTCAGGTGAGTATCAGTCGTCCGAGGCGATGGCCCAGCTGACATTGACGTCGACGCTGTAGCTCAGTTCACCCGCTTCAACGGGCACTGGGGCGGCGGCGACGCGGTCGTACATGGCACCCTGGCCGACCGGCTGGGGCTGATAGTAGGTCTGCGATTCAGAGATCGAGCGGATTTCACCGAGCTCGAATTGTGCAGTCGCTGCATAGAGTTCCGCCTTCTTGCGGGCGTCGGCGAAGGCGGCCTTGCGGGCCTCGTCGAGCTGCTTGGAGGGATCGGCGACCGAGAAGGTGACGCCGTTGATGGTGTTGGCGCCGACGGTGACCGACTTGTCGAGCACGGCGCCCAGGCTGTCGAGCTGGCGGATGCGGATGGTGACGGTGTTGTAGACCTGATAGCCGGCGATCTTGGGCGGCAGCTGGTAGCCGTTGGCGTCACGAGCGTCGGAATAGACATAGTTCGGGCTGACGGTGAAGCCCGAGGTCTGGATGTCGCGCGCTTCGATGCCGGCGTCCTTAAGCGTCTGAATCAATTCGCTCATTGCTGCCGTGTTGGCGTCGAGCGCTTCGCGGGCGGTGGTGCCCTGGGTGGTGACGCCGGAGTTCACATAAGCGGTGTCCGGGGTGACCATGACCTCGCCGTGGCCGGCAATGTTGATCATTCCGGGTTCGGAAAAGTCCTGCGCGAAAGCGGGCATGGTCATCGCCGTGCAGAGGGCAAAGGGGATGAGGGCGGTCAAAATGCGCATGGTCGTCTCCGATAAAGTGGGCAGGATGCCTCAGTATTGCCGGGTGGATGAACGTCGTCTGAACGGTGTTCTTGGCCCGGTTCGAACTTATGACGCGGCTCGCGTGGCAATCCTTGGGCGGACCGGCAAAAAAAGTTCAACCAATTGCTGAGGTACGTCCATCGGCCGCGGCTGGACACTGCCGGACGGGGCAGGTTAGGTAGCGGCGAGTTTTGGAGGGGAGTTTTCCGTGGCGCATTCCATCGTTCCTGACGGCGTTCTGATCGGCCGCGCTCGCGTGCCGGGTTTTGCGCATCCGCGTGTGATCACGGTGCGGCAGGGCGAGGTGTTCGACATCACCGCCAAGGGCGCCGCGACGGTGCGCGATGTGGCCGAGAGCGCCGACCCGGTTGGGCATGTGCGGGACGCCAAGGGGACGAGCCTGGGCAAGGTCGAGACGCTGCTCGACAATAGCTGGGGCGGCAGGGTCGATGCGAGCAAGCCGTCGCTGCTCTCGCCGATCGACCTGCAGGCGGTGAAGGCGGCGGGCGTGACCTTCGTAGTGTCGCTGCTCGAGCGGGTGATCGAAGAGCAGGCACGCGGCGACAAGGGCAAGTCCGACGCGCTGCGCAAGGACATTCTTGGGCTAATTGGGACCGATCTCAGCCAGTTGGTGCCGGGCTCTGACGCGGCGATGAAGGTCAAGGAGACGCTGATCTCGCGCGGCGTGTGGAGCCAGTACCTCGAAGTCGGCATTGGACCGGACGCGGAGATCTTCACCAAGTGCCAGCCGATGGCTTCGGTGGGCTATGGCGCAGACGTCGGCATTCTGCCGATCTCGGAGTGGAACAACCCCGAGCCGGAACTGGTTATGGTTGTTACGTCCAAGGGCAAGATCATCGGCGCGACACTGGGCAATGACGTCAACCTGCGCGACGTCGAGGGCCGTTCGGCGCTGCTGCTCGGCAAGGCCAAGGACAATAACGCGTCGGCCTCGCTGGGGCCGTTCGTGCGACTGTTCGATGGCGAGTTCACCATCGAGACGGTCAAGCAGGCCGATATTGCGCTGAGTGTCACCGGCGAGGACGGGTTCGAACTGACCGGCGTCTCCAACCTGAGCCAGATTTCGCGTTCGCCGGAGTCGCTGGTGGAAGCCTCGATCGGGCGGCACCACCAGTATCCGGATGGACTCGTGCTCTATACCGGCACAATGTTTGCGCCGGTAAAGGATCGCGGCGGGGTGGGCAAGGGCTTTACCCACAAGATGGGCGACAAGGTCTCGATCTCGACGCCGTCGCTGGGCACGCTAACCAATACGGTGCGGCTCTCCACCGAGTGTCCGGAATGGACGTATGGCGCCAGCCACCTGATGCGGGATCTGGCCAAGGCCGACATGCTCTGATCACATAAGCCGTCCTGGAGTGCCCGACCCTCGTCCTTCGACATGCTCAGGATGAGGGTCTCAGGTCGTAGACGGTAAGCAGCTGGATTCCCGCCGGCGCGGGAATGACAGCGGGGACAATAAGTACTACTTAAGCGGTCCAAACACCGACCCATGAGCTTTCGAAGGAACCAGACGATGAGTGAACTGCACAAGAACCTGATCAACGGCGAATGGGTCGGCGGCGAGGGCAAGGAAAACATCAACCCGTCCAACATCAAGGACGTGGTGGGCGTCTATGCGCAGGCCGATGAGCAGCAGACGCGTGATGCCATCGCCGCCGCCAAGGCAGCGTTCCCGGCCTGGTCGCGCTCTGGGCTGATGGAGCGCTGGAGTGTGCTCTCCAAGACGGCACACGAAATCTTTGCCCGCAAGCAGGAACTGGGCGAACTGCTCAGCCGCGAAGAGGGCAAGACGCTGCCCGAAGGCATCGGCGAAGTGACCCGCGCCGGGCAGATCTTTGAGTTCTTTGCGGGTGAAGCGCTGCGTCTGGCCGGCGAGATCATCCCGTCGGTGCGTCCGGGTGTGCAGGTGGAAATCACCCGCGAGGGCGTGGGCGTGGTCGGCATCATCACGCCGTGGAACTTCCCCATCGCCATTCCGGCCTGGAAGATCGCTCCGGCGATCTGCTTCGGCAACACCGTGGTGTTCAAGCCGGCTGACCTGGTGCCGGGCTCGTCCTGGGCGATCGTCGACATCCTGCATCGTGCCGGGCTGCCCAAGGGCGTGCTGAACCTCGTGATGGGTCGCGGCTCGAAGGTCGGCCAGACCATGCTCGAGAGCAAGGACCTCAATGCCATCACCTTCACCGGCTCGGTGGGGACAGGCAAGAAGGTGGCCGAGGCCTCGATCCAGTTCAACCGCAAGTTCCAGCTCGAAATGGGCGGCAAGAACCCGACCATCGTGCTCGACGACGCGGACCTGAAGGTTGCGGTCGAGAGCGTGGCGCAGTCGGCCTTCTTCTCGACGGGCCAGCGCTGCACGGCATCCTCGCGCGTCATCGTCACCGAAGGCATTCATGATGCGTTTGTCGACGCGCTCTGCGAGCGGACCAAGAACCTGCGGGTCGGCGATGCGCTGGCCAAGGAGACCGAGATCGGGCCGGTGGTCGACCCCAGCCAGCTCAAGCAGGACATGGACTATATCGAGATCGGCCGGAACGAAGGCGCCGAGCTGCGCGTCGGCGGCAATCGCGTCAATGCGCCGACCGAGGGCTATTTCCTGCAGCCGGCGCTGTTTACGGGTGTGAACAACCAGATGCGCATCGCCCGCGAAGAAATCTTCGGGCCGGTGGCAGCGGTGATCAAGGTCAAGGACTACGAGGAAGCGCTGGCGACCGCGAACGACACCGAGTTCGGTCTCTCCGCCGGCATCGTCACCACCTCGCTCAAGTATGCGACGCATTTCAAGCGCAACTCGGAAGCCGGCATGGTGATGGTCAACGTGCCGACCGCCGGCGTGGACTTCCACGTGCCGTTCGGCGGCCGCAAGGGTTCCAGCTACGGCCCGCGCGAGCAGGGCAAGTACGCCAGCGAGTTCTTCACGGTGGTGAAGACGGCATACACTGCTGCTGGCTGAGGGATTTTCGCCACATTTGGGTTGAAGAGGGGCGTCCGGTGGGCGCCCCTTTTTGTTTGTGGGTAGCTTGATCTTCCTCGGAGTAAGATGATTCATCTGCAGTCTGTTTCCGAGTGAAAGTCCTTTGGAGACCAGAAGGGAATGAACTTCGGGGATTATATTATCTACGTTGACGAAAGCGGAGACCACTCGCTGGACAAGATCGACGAGAACTTCCCGGCGTTTTCGCTCGCCTTCTGTATTTTCCGCAAGACGGACTACATGTCCGTTGCTGTCCCATTGATGCAAGATTTCAAGTTTCGTTGGTTCGGACACGATACCTTCGTCTTGCATGAGTCAGACATCGTGAAGCGCCGCTTCCCATTCAGTTTTCTGCAATATGACGATTTGCGAGGCAGGTTCATGCAAGACCTGTCAAATGTCATGGCGCAAATGCCGATGACCGTGATCGCCTCGGTCATTCGTAAGGACCGGCTGAAGACCAAGTATTCTGACCCCGATAACCCCTACGAGCTGGGCCTACTTTTCTGTCTCGAGCGCAGCCATGAGTTTATGCAGAGTCAAGGCGCAGATGGCGACCGGTGCTTTGTCGTCTGCGAGTCTCGAAGCCCTCGCGAGAAGGTCGGCAGAGGTAGGGAAGACGCTGCCCTAGAACTTGAGTTCCGTAGGATAGTGGCGGCTGATCACTATCTTCAACAAAGACAACTCAAGCCACCAATGCCCTGCTTCGACATAGTGTTCGCTTCAAAGCTGGCGAACTCAACGGGCCTCCAAATTGCTGACATGATTGCACGTCCACTAGCGCTCAAGTCGCTCAGACCCGACCAGGAGAATCGAGCCTACGATCTCATCGAGGGAAAGTTCTGGCGGGGACCGAATGGACGCTCGCTAGGCTCAGGTCTCAAACTCTTTCCCTAAAAAGCGAAAAGCTCCCGCTGTTGCAGGAGCCTGACGCCGACCGGGAACGAACCCCAATCCATTTGAGCGGAATATAGTACATCAGGGGCCAGTTTTCCAGATGTAAGTACGTACCAACCCAGTTTCCTAGCGACTGGCCACGGTGAGGATGACGTTGCCGCGTTTGCGGCCGGTGTCGACATAGGCGTGGGCTTCGGCGGCGTGGGCGAGGGGGTAGACGCGGTCGATGACCGGGCGGTAGGCGCCGGCCTCGGCCATTTCGGCGAGGGTACGCAAGTGTTCGGGTAGGATCTTGGGCACGCCGGCGATGACGTGCTTGCCACTGGCCTTGCTGGGTCGACCGATGCCGGCGACCTGGGCGAGGGAGCCGAGGATGACGACGAGGCGACCGCCGGGGCGCAGTGCCCGCTCGCAGCGGGGGAAGGGCGCGGTGCCGCTGGTGTCGACGATGACGTCCCAGTTGTCGCCGCAGGTGGCAAAATCCTCGACCGTGTAGTCGATGACGCGGCTGGCGCCGATGGAGCGGACCAGCGCTACGTTGGCCGTGCTGCAGACGCCGGTGACGTCGGCGCCAAGGTGCTTTGCGATCTGTACTGCGGCGGTGCCGACGCCGCCCGAGGCGCCGACGACGAGGACGCGGTCGCCGGCCTTTATGCGCACGGTATCGCGGAGTGGGCCGAGGACGGTGGTGCCCCCGAAGGAGAGGGCCGCGGCTTCCTCGAACGAGAGGTTTGCGGGCTTGTGCGCGATCATGCCGTCTTCCGGCATGGTGCGATATTCGGCGTGGGAGCCGAAGGCTCCGCCGGGGAAGGCGAAGACCGCGTCGCCCACCGAGAAGCGGGTGACGGAACGGCCGACGGCCTCGACGATGCCGGCGAGTTCGGTGCCGAGGATCGGTTGGCGCGGCCCGAAGAGGCCGAAGACCAGGCGGCCCAGGACGCCGAAGCCGACGGGCATCTTGAGGCTGCGGGCGCGCCAGTCGCCGGTGGTGACAGTGGTAGCGAGAATGCGGATCAGCACTTCGTTGTCGCGCGGTACCGGCTTTGGCACTTCGGCGAGCGAGACGACGTCGGGGGCGCCGTAGCGGTGATAGACGATGGCTTTCATGGCTTTAGTCCTGACATGGAGGCGCGATCAGTGACCGTGGGCGGTCACCGGCAAGGCCGGATTGAGTGGGAAGACGCTGCGTGCTGCAGTTCGTGGCATCGTTTCTACGCTGAGCCTATCCATAGATAAATTGACCAAAACGGTCGCCGTGATATGCATAAATGCATGGATTGGCGTTCGGTGAACTTCGACTGGAACCGCGCGCGGGCCTTCCTCGTCACGGCAGAGGAGGGGTCGCTGTCAGCGGCCGCACGTGCCCTGGGCATGGCGCAGCCGACGCTCGGGCGACAGGTCGACGCGCTCGAAGAAGAGCTCGATGTTGTACTTTTCGAGCGCGTCGGGCGGGGGCTGGTGCTGACGCCGAGCGGGCTCGACCTGCTCGAGCATGTGCGGGCGATGGGCGATGCGGCGGGGCGGATGTCGCTTGCTGCGGCCGGGCAATCGCAATCGATCGAGGGGCCAATCAGCATCGCGGCCAGCGAGATACATGCCGCGATGCTGCTGCCACCCGTCATCGCCAAACTGCGTGCGCTGCATCCCGGCATCACCATCGAGGTGGTGGCCTCGTCACGGGCGAGCAACCTGCGACGGCGGGAGGCCGACATCGCGCTGCGCAACTTTGCGCCGACCGAACCCGACCTGATCGCGCGGAAGGTGCGGGACGTACCGGCGCGGCTTTATGCGACGCCAGACTATCTGGAACGCATCGGCAATCCGAAGCTGCCCTATGACCTGCGGCATGCCGAGTTCATCAGCATCGATGGCTCGGGCATGTTCCTCAAGGGGCTCAATGCCATGGGGCTCAATCTGACCGAAGCCAACTTCCCGATCCTCACCGAGAACTATCTGGTGATGTGGGAATATGTGAAGCGCGGCATCGGGATCGGCGTCCAGGATGGCAATCTGGGGGACGCAGAGCCGCTGGTGCGGCGGGTGCTGCCCGACTTCAAGCCGCTGATCTTCCCGATCTGGCTGGTGGCGCATCGGGAGCTCAACACCAGCCGGCGCGTGCGTGTGGTGTTCGATATGCTGGCTGAGGAACTGTCAAAGCCAACGGGTCGCTCGGCGGTCGACGAAACTTAAGCGAATGCCTCAATATTCTTGACGTCCGCGTTGGCGGCTGCTTACTAAAGCAACTGCCTTACTATCATGACTCCCGGGGACGGGAGCGACGAGGACGACAATGGCCACATTCGACGACAGCTGGTCGCTCGATCGCGAGATCGTGCTGACCAAGGTTTACAACCATCCGCGGGAGAAGGTGTTTGCGGCGTGGATGGATCCGGCGGCGCTGGCGGTCTGGTATGGGCCGGCGGGGCTGAGCATCGAGACGCATGAGGCGGATATTCGGCAGGGCGGGCGCTGGCATTTCGACATGGTGGGCGCGTTCGAGGGCAAGCCGCAGCGGTTCGCCAATCTGATGGAGTTCATCGAGATCGTGCCCAATGAGCGGATCGTGGCGAACTATGGGACGCCCGATCCGCAGGATCCGGACAGGTTCCGCATGACGATCACCTTTGACTCGCAGGCCGATGGCAAGACGGTACTGACGCTGCGGCAACTGCACCCGAGCCGCGCGCGCCGGCAGGTGGTCATCGGGTTTGGCGCGGTGGAATATGGGCTGCAGACGCTGGAGGGGCTTGTACGGTGGCTGGAGCGCTGAGGGGGCATGCCTGACACCCTCGTGGTTCGACAGGCTCACCATGAGGGCTACTTCCAGAGCGTGCTCAGTTCAGCAATGCATCTCCGGTTGGCTTTTGGGTGCACGTCTGCGATAGGGCGCGGATGGAAAATCCTGATGATGACTATGTCTATGACGAAGCGACCGGTGAGTGGCGTCCGGCTTCGGAGGCGGCGGCCGCGCCAGTCGATGCGCTGATCGTGCGCGATGCGTCCGGGACGGTGCTGGCGGACGGGGATTCCGTGGTGCTGATCAAGGACCTCAAGGTCAAGGGCGCCGGGCAGACGCTGAAGCAGGGCACGGTGATCAAATCGATCCGACTGACGCCGAACCCGGAAGAGATCGACTGCCGCTTCGAGGGCATCAAGGGGCTGGTGCTGCGGACGGAGTTTGTGCGCAAGCGCTAGGGCGGGTCTTCTATCAGCCGGCGAGCATGGTGCGGAGCTCGTCGAGCTGCTGCATGCATTTTTCGATGTCGCTGCGCATGTTGCGCTTGTCCTGAGCCGACACGGAAGTCTTGCCCTTGAGGTCTGAGCGGACGTTGCGGTCGAGTTCGTCGAGGGCGGCCTTGAGGCGCGACATGGCGGTTCCGAAGGGCATGCGAATCTCCAGTGCAGCCAAAGGCGGCCGGTTGCGCCGTAGCTAAGCAGTCGGCGGCCAATAGGAAAGCCCGATGGGAAAAAGCAAACGCCGGGGCAGGGCCCCGGCGTTTGCCACTCTGCCAGGCGTGACCTGCCCGGCGAGAACTTCTCCTAGGCGGCGCGGCGACGCAGCGCCGATCCGGCGGTGCCGTTGCGGTCAGCAATGACGAAGATGTCGACGATGCGATCGAGCTCGTTGGCCTGGGCCTCGGTCTGCTCGATGGCGGCGTTGGTCTCTTCGACAAGGGCCGCATTGTGCTGGGTCATCTCGTCCATCTGACGCACGGCGGCGGAGACTTCGGTGATGGCCGAAGACTGGTCGCGGCTGGCAGTGGCGATGGCCTCGATGAGGGCGACATTGTCGCGTACGCCAGTGATCATGGCCTCGATGCGGGTGGTGGCGTCGGCGACAAGGCGCGAGCCGGCGGACACCTGGCTGGCGGACTGGTCGATGAGCGCCTTGACCTCGGCGGAAGCCTCGGCGGCGGACTGGGCGAGGCGGCGGACTTCTATGGCGACGACGGCAAAGCCCTTGCCGGCCTCGCCAGCGCGAGCGGCTTCGACCGAGGCGTTGAGGGCCAGAAGGTTGGTCTGGAAGGCGATGTCATCGATCAGGCCGATGATGTTGGAGATACGCGACGAGGAATCGGCGATGCGCTGCATGGCCTGGTTGGCGTCGGTCATCACGGCGCCGGTTTCCTCGGCATTCTCGGCAACGCGGCGCGAGCGGGTGTTGGCGTCGTCGGCGCGGCGGGCGTTTTCGACCACGGTGCCGGCGAGCTGCTCCATGGCGGCGGAGGTCTCTTCGATCGCCGCCGCCTGACGGGTGGTGCGCTCGGCGAGGTCGTTGGCGCCCATGAGAATCTCGCCGGTGGCGGTCTTGACCGAGCCTGACGTCTCGCGGAGCTGGCCGACGATATCGGTGAGACGATCGGCGACGGCGTTGACGTCGTGCTTGAGGCGGCCGAAGGCGCCCTGGAACTGGCCCTCGACGCGGCGCGTGAGATCGGTCTCGGCGAGGGCGGAGAGCACGGTGCCAGTTTCCCCCAGGCCGCGGTCGACGGTCTCGACGAGGTCGTTGACGCTGCCCGCGAGGTGGTTGAGTTCGTCGTCGGGGAAGCTCTGCGGCACGCGGCGGGAAAAATCACCGGCGATGGCGGCGTCGACCACGGTGCCGAAGGCGTCGCGTAGTTCGGCCATCATGGTGCGGCGGGACTCGATGTCGGCGATGGCGCGGGCATGCTCGGCTTCGGTCATCTGCGCGACCTTGATGCCGTTCTGGCGGAAGGTTTCGGCGGCGGTCGCGATGCGGCCGATCTCGTCGCGATCGCCGGCCGAGGGAATGGCGACGGCGAAGTTTCCGGCGGCGACGCTGGTGAGCGATGTCTCCATGGCGCGCAGGCGGCCCGAGACGGTGCGCAGGACCACGTAGGCGGCATAGCCGATGGTGAGGGTGGCGAGGGCAACGAGACCAGCAAGGATCAGCATGATGTCGTTAAAGAGTGTCTTGGACTCGCCGTAGACTTCGACAGCGACGCGACCCTGCAGATCGACCAGGGCGCTGATGCTGCCGCTGATGGGATCGATGGCCGGGTAGAGCCTGAAGCTGATGAACTGCTCGAGCGCGGACTGGTTGCGCGTGGCAAAGATGGCGTCGAGATCGGCCAGAGCGGGGACGGTGTCTTCCATCTCGCGCTTGGCGTTTTCGACCAGGGTCGCTTCCTCGGGGGTCAGCGTGGTGCTGAGATAAGCGGTCCAATCGGTGGCAATGGCGACCAGCGAGTTGCGCTGCACGGTGAGGCCTTCCTCCCATGCAACGGTGCCGGCGCGAACCTTGTGGGCATTGTCGACGATGGCCACGGCGTAAGCGTCGGCGATGCGCTTGAGCTGCTGCAGCGGGATCACCCGATCGGCGACAACGCTGCCGATATTGGCGTTCACCCGCTGCAGCGAGATAAAGGCGGTGGCCGATAGCGCCAATATGACAAGGCTCAGGGCCGTCAGAGCGACAACCAGTCTAGTCTTGATCGACATAGTCTTTCCCCGCGGCCAACAAGCGTCCACACCCGTGCTGGCCGCAACACGGGATCTCGACCCAGGGTATGTGAAATCCGCTCAGTTCCCTCCGAACGGCACGTCACGCCGGGGCATCCCAATGCACCGGCGGGGGGATCAGACGGCGTAAACCTTAATTAAGTCTGTACGACGAACTTAAGGCCGGGGGAGGCTGAGGGCAGTTCCGGGCCGATGTGGTGAGGATTGTTTTCCGATGACTTGCTGCGGCGCTGCGCACAAGAAGAGTGAAAGTTGATCCGTAGATGTAACCAAGACTAAAAAGTGATCGGTAAAGCGCTGCTGCTCGCTGGATGCTACTTCAAGGCGCCCTGGGTGAGACCACTGACGAAGAAGCGACCGCCGAAGAAGTAGATCAGCAAGGGCGGGATGGCTGAGATGAGGACGGCGGCGCTTGAGCCGCCGGCGCGTACCGACATCAGCGCGGCCGTGACTGGCTGCTGGTCACCGCGGGTAAAGACCATGCCGAAAAGGTACTCGTTCCAGATGCTGGTGAACTGCCAGATGAACGTGACGATGAGGATGGGTGTGGCGAGCGGCAGCATGACCTTCCAAAGGATGCGCCAGAAGCCGGCGCCGTCGATGCGGGCGGCTTTGACGATCTCATCGGGGATCGAGACGAAGAAGTTGCGGCAGAATAGCGTGGCAAAGGAGATGCCCTGGACGGTGTGGATCAGTATCAGGCCTGTGGCAGAGTTGGAGAGGCCGAGCTTGCCCATGATGAAGGCCCAGGGCAGCAGGGTGATCTGGCTGGGCATGAAGACGCCGAGCAGCATCAGGCCAAACACCCACTCGGAGCCGCGGAAGCGCCATTTGCTGAGCACGAAGCCATTGAGCAGGCCCAGCGCGGTGGAGATCAGCGTGGCCGGGATGGTGATCAGCAGCGAGTTGATGAAGTTCGGCGCAATGCCGTGGCAGCGCCCGGCGACGCAGGCGCGGGTCCAGGCATAGATCCAGGGGTCCAGGGTCAACTGCTCGGGGAAGGCGATGATGCCGTGCTCGCGCACGTCTATGCCAGAACGAAAGCTGTTGGAGATGACGATCAACGCCGGGAACAAGTAGATCAGCGCAAACAGCGTCAGCAGGCCATAGATGATGACGCGCCCGAGCATCCAGCGCCGATGGGCGGTGGCGGCGTAGGGATCTACAGTTGGCGTGCGCGTCGGATAAGCGACGGAGAGATCAACGATTTCTGCCTCCCCAGTCACCGCGGCGCCACTCTAGGAAAGTGCGGCGGAGCTGTCCAATGGGCATTCCGACAGGGGCGGGCGAAGGCGGTGCGACATTGGTCGCATAAGGCCGCAAGAAAAAACTGGAGCAGACGGGCAGGGCCGCCGCTCCAGTAAAGTTTGCCCCGGAGGAAGAGCCCGGCGCATCGCAGATCAGGGAGATAGACATCGAGCGTCACCGGACACGAGGCCCGGTGACGCGGAGTTTGCTTACTTCAGGAAGTCGCCGACGTTGTCCTTGGTGACGCGATCAACGCCCGTGTAGATGATCGCATCGACCGTTTCGCCGTTCTTGATGGCGAGCAGGGTGCGCATGGCAACCTCGCCCATCTCGTACGGACGCTGGCCGACCAGAGCGTGGGCGTAGCCGTCACGGAGCAGCTCGAGCTGGACCGGGAGGGTATCGGCAACCACGAGGGCGAGATCGCCCGAGTCGACGCGGGCCTTGTTGGGCTCGACGAAGTTCTTCCAGCCGTCGGGGGCGAACATCGGCCAGCCGCCGACCGGCACGATGGCCTTGAGGTCGGTGTTGGCAGAGACGAAGTCACCAGCCTGCTGAACGGCGAGCGCGATGTCGTCGTTCGAGAAGCTCGGCGAGCCCGGCACTTCGGTCCACTTGGAGCCGGCGAGGGCGCCACGGACGCCATCGACACGCTCAGCCAGGTTCGGAGCAGCGGCGCCGCCCGAGATCATGGCATAGGTGCCGCCATTCGGCGCAACCTGGAGCAGCATCTCGCCCAGGGCGGTGCCGAATTCCTTGTTGTTGGTGCCGACATAGGCGGTGCGCTTGGATTCAGGCGCGTCGGAGTCGAAGGTGATCACGGCGATGCCAGCGGCAACGGCCTTGTCGATCATGGTGGTGGCCGCAGCAGCGTCCGACACCGAGATGGCGAGACCATCAACACCCTGGGTGATGAAGTCGTCGATGATCTGGGCCTGGGTGGCCGGCTCGTGCTCGACAGGGCCGAGATAGATGCACTCGACATTGCCCAGCTTGGCCGCTTCGGCAACGCAGCCGTCACGGGTCAGATCGAAGAACGGGTTGTTCATCGCCTTGGGAACAACGGCGAACTTGAAGGTGTCGGCGGCCTGAGCCATGCCGGCGAGGGAGATCGATGCCAGTGCGGCAAGCGCGATTGATTTCAGTTTCATAGTGTTTCCTCCACTTTGCCCGGGACGTCCCCGGTGCTCTCTGTAATCCGGTGGCACGCGGCCACCGGTTCTCTCCGCCCCATCAGGTGTTGCGGAGTGATCTGAAGCGGTCGACAAGGACCGCGGCAACGATGATGCAGCCCACTAGAGTCTGCTGCCAGTACGGGTCCACGCGGGCCAGCACGAGGCCGTTGCGGATGACTTCGATGAGGATGCAGCCGATGATGGCACCCGCCGCGCCGCCGACGCCGCCGGCGAGGTTGGCGCCGCCGATGACCGCTGCAGCAATGATGGTGAGCTCATAGGCCGTTGCGAGATTGGCCGGAGCCGAGCCCAGCCAGCCCGAGATGATGATGCCGTTGAAACCGGCCGCCAGGGCGCTCAGCATGTAGACCTGGATCTTGACCCGGTCGACATTGACGCCGGTGAGGCGGCCAGCCGATTCATTGCCGCCGATGGCATAGACATGGCGGCCCCAGGCGGTGTGGTTGAGCGCCGTCCACATGATCAGCGCGATGGCGATCAGATAGACAAAGCCCACCGGGATACCGGCGATCTGGCCGGAGGTCAGGGCAAGGAAGAGCTCCTTGTCCGGACCGGCGGGCGCAGTGCCACGGCCATAGGTCGTGACATAGGCAAGGCCGCGCACGATCGAAAGCGTGCCCAGCGTGGTGACGAATGGACTGAGCTTGAGCTTGGCGATGGCAAAGCCATTGAGAAAGCCGATCAGACCTGCGGTCCCGAGGCCCGCCGCAAGGGAGATGATCAGCGCGCTGCCCGGGAAGGGATGGAATCCCGCGCCATTGAGGCCGACCATGGTGAGCGATGTCACCGTGGCGGTCAGCGCCATGGTGGAGCCGACCGAGAGGTCGATACCACCGGTGATGATCACCAGGGTCATGCCCAGCGCAGCGATGGCGATGAACGAGAAGTTGCGGACGATATTGCCGATATTGCCGCCCGTCAGGAAGTTGGGCGAGGCAAGGGCCATGATGATGATCAGAACGATCAGCGCGGCGAGCACATAGGCCGACTGGCTGGCGAGAAAGCCCTTCTGCCAGAAGCGGGTGCGGCGAACGTTGGAGAAACCCTGAACGGTGTCGGACATCATGCGGTCTCCCTGGCGCCGGTAATGAGGGCGGTCACTTCTTCAGGTGACGTCTGGCTTATGGGCTTGTCGGCAACCTTGGTGCCGCGGCGCATGACGATGACGCGTTCGCAGACGGCGAAGACGTCGGGCATGCGGTGCGAGATCAGGATGACTGCGATGCCGGCGTCCTTGAGCCGATGAATGAGGCCGAGCACTTCGGCCACCTGGCGCACCGAGATGGCGGCGGTCGGCTCGTCCATCAGGATGATCTTGGCGTCGGCAAGGCGGGTGCGGGCGATGGCCACGGCCTGGCGCTGGCCGCCCGACATGGAGCGGACGAGGTCGCTGGCGCGGGTCTCGGACTTGAGTTCGCCGAAGAGTTCAACGGCGCGCGCGTTCATTTCGCGGCGGCGCAGGAAGCGGAACGGGCCGATATGGCGCTTGAGTTCGCGACCGAGGAAGATGTTGTCGGCGGCCGACAGGTTATCGGCGAGCGCGAGATCCTGATAGACCGTCTCGATGCCGAGACTGCGGGCTTCGCCGGGCGAATGGATGTGCGCCGCCTTGCCGTCCAGCTCGAGGCTGCCGGTGGTGGGCTGGAAGATGCCCGACATGATCTTGACGAGCGTCGACTTGCCCGCGCCGTTGTCTCCCATCAGCCCGACCACCTGGCCAGGTTCGACGGAAAAACTGACGTCGTTCAGTGCGCGGATGGCACCGAAGTCTTTCGTCACGTTCTTCAATTCTAGTAACGCCAACAAAGTCCTCCTTAAGCGGTACGGCTGAGGTACGTGCACACTTTCCGATCAAAGCTTGCGCAGAGCGCCTCTACTTGCATTCATTGAACTAACTCCAGGCCTCGCCCGACATGCGGCCGGCGGCGCGCTCGAAGCCTTCGGCGATGACGATGCGCATGGCGGCACGGGCCGCATCGGCATCGCGATCGTGCACGGCCTGCGCCACGCGGCGGTGGTGGGCGACGGTGGTTTCGTGCGCGACCGGTTCATCGACCGGCGAACTCATGGTGAAGGCCGAGGCCAGCGCCATGTCGACGAGGCCGCTGATCGAGGCCATGAAGAGATTGCCCGAGGCTTCCGCCACGGTGCGATGAAACGCCAGGTCGTGACGGGCAAAATCCTCGGTGCGGCGCGCCTGCTGCATGCCATCGACGCAGACGAACATGTGGTCGATCTGTTCGGGGCTGCGGCGCATCGCAGCAAGCGCGGTGGACTCGAGCTCGATGCCGACACGGATCTCGGCGAGGCTGCGCAGGAAATCGATGTCGGGGCCGGCCTCGAAATGCCAGGCGAGCACGTCGGGATCGAACAACGACCAGTGACGACGATCGCGGACGCGGGTGCCGACACCGGCACGGGCCTCGACCATGTTCTTGGCAGCGAGGGCCTTGAGGGCCTCGCGCAGCACAGTACGGGAAACGTCGAAGCGTTCGAGCAGTTCGGCATCGGCAGGCAGGATGTCGCCGGGCGCAATCGCGCCGCTGACGATCATCACGCCGAGCTTGTGGAGCACCTGCGACTGCAGGGTGCGGCCCGCGGCCCGCCCCGAAATCGCAGACGCGACCAAATCGGTCGTCTGGCGCTCACGCTGCACGATATCCACCCCTCCGGCCTCCCCGCCGTTGGATGGGACCCAATCATAAGTCATAAAGTATTACAATACGATCTTGTTGGGAAAATGCGATCTGTAAAACGGATATATATCAGAGGTTACTGAGGCTTGGCGGGAAACACCGCAACGTTGCAGCGATGTGCAATTGACGTGTTGTGTGGGCGTTGTGGGGGTTTTCTGTTGTCGTGGATCAGTTGCCCTGGCGCCGAAAGGCAAGCGGTGCCAACCCGAAACGGCGGTGGAAACGGGTGGTGAAATAGTAGGGGCTGGCAAAGCCGCACTGCGCCGCAATGACCGACACCGGCCAGGATGACGAGCGCAGCATCTGAGCGGCGCGTGAGAGTCGCTCGGCCTCGATGTAGTCCTGCGGCGCGAGGCCCAACTGCTGGGTGAAGAGCACGGTGAAGCGGGAGCGCGAGAGGCCGACGCTGCGAGCGAGGTTGGCAATGGCCTGCGGTTCGGCGAGCCGTTCGCCGATGCGCTCGACGGCGCGGCGGATGCGCGGGTCGAGGCGGGCGTCGGACTGGTTGGGGTTGACGCCATCGGCGAGGAGCAGCGCGCGCTCGAGACTGTTCATGGCCGCTGGCAGGCGCAGGCGGGTGGCGCCGTTGGCGATTTCGACCATGCGCCGCAACTCGACCTCGATGGCGGGCATCGCGTCGCCAGCCGCGAGTAGCATGACGCCTGGGGCCAGCGCAGGCCAATCGAGCCAACCCAGCCACTCGGGGCGCGGGCGGAAATGCGTCCAGATGTTCACCCAGCGGCCGTCGTCGTGCAGGTGCCCATATTCCTGCGCGGTGTCCGGACGGATCAGCAGCAGGTCCCCAGGATTGAGGACGGTCAACTGCTCTGCCGCGCGGACATAGCCGAGCCCCGCCAGCGTCGCGACAAGCAGCCAGTCGCTGGTGCCGGCGGGCCGATAGCCGCGGCTTTCGGTGGGCGACTGATACTGCAGGCCGCTGATGATGGGGGCAGCGGCCGGCGCCGGAGTCACCGGTCTGGTCGGCATTGGCGTTGGTCGTCTCCCCGGCGCGTACGTTCAGTGCGGAGGCTCGCACAGGGCGCGATCAGACGACAAGCCGTTCGTGGCCGCGACGCTCTCCGGGGCCGCGCGGCGTGATCGGCTGGAGAATGCTGCGCTGTGCGGGGGTGACCCGGGCCAGGAGTTCGTCCGAGTAGCTGTAGCCGTAGCGAGTGTTGCCCCAGCTGGGGCCGTAGCGGAAGATGACCACGCGGCGATCGCCGGCATTGATGCGCTTGGTGGCGCCATGGGACAGCGCATCAACGAACATCAGGGCGTCGCCAGCCTTCATATTCACCTCGATCGAGCCCTCGACCTGTTCGTCGTCGGCCTTGACCCGTTCGTCCCAGGGCTTTGAGAACACCGGATGGGCAATGTTGCTCTTGTGACTGCCGGGCAGGATGCGGGTGCCACCATCTCCCGGGCCGATATCGGTGAGTGCGAGCAGGATGTTGACCTGGCCGCAGCGGAAGCGACCGTTGACGAAGCGGTACTGGTTGCGGACGATGCCGTCCTGGCCGCCCGAGTGCATGGGGAAGTAGCCGCCGCTGCGACGGACGGAGGCAAAGCACTCATCAAGGAAGAGGCCGTCGACATAGGTGCCTTGCTCGCCGCAATAGCGGCGGAGGCGCTCTATCCATGCCGGGTGGTCGATGAGGCGCTCGAACGGCCTGCCTGCTTCGACGATGTTCTGCAGCTCAAGGCCGGCGTGGCCATTGTTGTCGAGACGCTGCACGTTGCCCCACCACTCGCCGAAACCGAGTGCAGGGAAGGCATCGAAGGCTGCGTTGAGCTCGGCGACATGGGCTGCGTCGACGGCATTCTGCAGGATCAGGTATCCGCGCAGGTCAAACAGAAAGTCGTTGAGATCAAACTCGGCCATGTGGTGTCTCCCTCGATTAGGTGAGGAAAACTAGCGCTGGGCCTCTCAGGAGGCCATCGCACCGCGTTGGAAAAACTTCGTTGGTGTTCTGCGTTGTGCAGACTGGTCTCTCTACTGCTCGGCGAACAGGCCTTCGGGCAGAGTGCCGATGCGGCAGAGGACGCGCGGCTCGTCATAGGCGTCGGTTTCGATATCGACTTCCTGCGAAAAGGCGACGACGCCAGCCTTGAGGGTGGCGAGGCGTTCAGCGAGCTCAATGGCGGCGTCGCCGGTGCGAGCGGTCTTGGGCGGATCCGGGACGAGCTTGCGGCCCTTGAGCTGAAAGCACTGGACGGTGAAAGTGGTGGCCATGCGGGAGGGTTCCACGCCGGTTCTGGTGCCAGGCGAGGAAGCGAATCGCGGCAGTGGAACGGCGTATTTCTGCTGCCGCCTTCTAGGCCCATTCAGTCGAGACGTCGCGGCGCAAAATCCTCCGGGGCGTGTACAGCGGAAGAATGTGTCGGTTTATTTATATTCGTGGGTCGCTGGTTGAACTACGACGGACGCAGGCGCATGTTCGTGAGGCGCGGACACGATCTGTGTGCGCGGTCATTTTCAGAAATACTTGCAGCCGACAACCGCACGGGTTCCGTGCAGAGGAGCCGTCATGGCCAAAAGCCAGAAGCACAGCAATCGCGAAGCCAAAAAGCCCAAGCAGGTCAAACTCGCCGTGCCGGCCGAGTCGGCGGGGCTGCTGGCCCGCGCCGGCGGCAACCTGCCCAAGAAGAAGGGGTGAGAGGCATTGCCCGGGAGATGACGTCATGACGCGATGGCGGGCGAGCAGCAAGCTGGAGACGCTCGAAGTCTCCGGCGTTTTCCAGGTGGTGGCCGAGATGCACATTGTCGGGCGACCGACGCATATGGTGGTGGGCGACGCCTTCACCATGGCGCAGGCGGATAAGTCGCCGGATGCGGGCGTCATCATTGCGGTGCCGGCCGGGCATATCGTGGTGCGGATGGACGCGGGGCGCCAATTGCACCTGCGACCGCGTCGCGCCACCGACCCGGAGAGCGGCTTTGCCCACCGCGCGCAAGACCAGCAGCGAGTGGGTGGTGGAGCGGGTGAGTTAGGGGCGCATCGTGGCGCTGTGATCACGATGAGGGCTCATAGGACCACCACCG
>JACDQI010000212.1 GCA_015657675.1 Devosia sp. | reverse complement strand
TCGTTGACCTGCTTGAACCGATCGAGGTCGAGTGCCAGCAGCGCGATGGGCGAGCGACCGCGACCAAGCCCGCTCAGGGCCTGAGCCAGTCGCTCCTGAAATCCGGCGCGGTTGGCGAGGCCCGTCAAGGGATCATGCAGGGCCCGGTGGTGGGCTTCGGCGCGCGCCGCTTCGAGATCGTTCGACGACTTGCGCAGGCGGAGGAGCAAAAGCAGCACGACAAGGCCGCCGGCAAGCAGGGCACCGACCATGGCGGGTGCCGTTTCGGAGAGGATCTGTGCGCCGGGGCGGTCGGGTAGCCACTTGAACCAGGCAACCGTGTTGCCATCGGCATCGCGTAGCGGCAGGGCATCTTCACCCGCGCCGAGAGTGCCGTCAGTGGAGAAATGGGCGCCTTCTATCAGGTATGCGTCCATCAGCTCCTTGGCGAGGGCATCATCGAGAAAGCGGATGGCGACGTGGGTAAAGGCCTTGCCGGGCGGCACCTTGACGTCTTCGGACTCGCCGAGGAGCGGAATAACGCCGACCAGGGCCGGGCGGCCTTCGATGACGGCAAAATCGGAAACCGCGGGGACGGTGCCGAAGCCGTTCTCGAAGGCGCTGATGGCGCTGAGGGATTCATCGGTCCGCAGCTTGCGCGCAAGCTTGAGGATCGTCTCGCTGTCGCCAGCAAAGCTGCTGACGGCGGCGTTGCCACCATCGCGCATGGCAAAGCGCGGGCGCATGTCGGGGTCGAGCAGGTAGATGCGATGGGTGGCGTAGTTCTCGTAAAAGTCAGCGCCGAGATTTTCGGACACCCACTCGATATCGATGCCGCCTTCGATGGCGTCGATGACGTCGTCCCAGGGGGAGATATCGGACTGATAGTCGGAGAGGTACTCGCGTTCCTTGCCAAGGATATGGCTGACGAGGCGGGACTGACGGGCAAGGGCGCTATCGTCGCTGCGGGTGGTCGACCAGACCACAAAGCTGCTGGCCGTACCGACCGCGACCAGGACGGCGACCAGGACCGGCAGCAGCACGCTGACCGAAAACTTCCAGCTCGAACTGGACTGCTTACCCGACTTTGCCATGGTGAAGTCTCCCCAGACCCCGGAAATCTGCTTGGTAAGCTACGGCCGCAGTGACTAGGCAGGCCTTAACGGCATCCGACTTTGCGGCGGAGGGTAAACGATCCCTTAGTTCAAACCGGCGCCGGTTCGGGCTGAGGGGCATAGGCTCGCTGGAAAAGGCTCTCGATCTCGGGCTGCGTCATGGGCGGAGAAAGAAGATAGCCCTGCAGGGTATTGCAGTTCAGGCGCGTGAGGACGGACCGCTGCTGCTCTGTCTCGACCCCTTCTGCGGTGACCTCGATATCGAGGGCATGCGCGAGCGTGACCATGGCCTGCACGATGGCGATGGAGGAACCGGTGTCATCGAGCTGGCTGACGAAGGAGCGGTCGATCTTGATGCAGTCGACGGGGTAGCGCTTGAGGTAGTTGAGCGAGGAATAGCCCGTGCCGAAATCATCGAGCGCGACGCGGATGCCGGCCCCTCGGAAGGTGCGGAGCGAGCCGGCGGCGACGTCTTCGTCGTCGAGCAGAATGCCTTCGGTGATCTCGACCTCCAGGTCGGTTGGCTGCATGCCGGTTTCGATCAGGAGATCAAACAGGCGCTCGGCAAAGCGCGGATTGCGCAGCTGCACCGGCGAGATGTTGACGGCGATGCGCATGCCTGGAAAGCGGGCGCCCATGGCGCAGGCGGTGCGGAGGACAAACTCGCCGAGCGGTTCGATGAGGCCAGTGCCTTCGGCAACGGGTACGAACTGCACGGGGGAGACCTTACCCAGCTGCGGGTTGGTCCAGCGCACGAGGGCTTCGGCACCGGTGATGCGGCCGGTCTTGAGGTCGAAGAGGGGCTGGAAGGCCACGGAGAGCTGATCGGTCCGGCGCAGAGCCTCGCGGAGTTCGGCCTCGATGGCGCGGCGATTCTGCAGCAACTCATCCATGGTCTCTTCGTAGACCACGGCGCGGTTGCGGCCTGCCGATTTTGCCTCATAGAGCGCGATGTCGGCCTTGCGGGCGATGTCGCGGCGATCGGTGTCGCTCTCGCCGATCACCACCACGCCGATGCTGACGCCGACGAAGACCTCGCTGCCCATGATCTCGAATGGCTTGCCGATGGCATCGATCATCTTTTCGGCCAGCCGGAGGTGGTCGGCGAGGCCACGGCGGGCGTGATGGATGACGCCAAACTCGTCGCCGCCGAGGCGCGCCAGGGTGTCGCGCGTGCCGGTGAGATTGCTCAACCTTTGCGCCACGGTGCGGATCAGATCGTCGCCGGACTGGTGGCCGAGTGTGTCGTTGACCTGCTTGAAACGGTCGAGATCAAGCATCAGCAGGGCGATGCCCTCGGTCGGCGGGCGGCGCGCGATCATGGCGCGACCGAGCATCTCGTCGAATCGGGCACGATTGGCGAGGCCGGTGAGAATGTCGTGATTGGCCTGATGTTGGGCCTCGACGCGTCCCTGCTCAAGCGCCGACGACGAGCGCCAAAGCCGGTAAAGCAACAGGAAAACGAGTATCGCCGAAAAGACAAAGCCGCCGGCCAGCGCCAGTCCGGTGCGGGTCAGCATGGTGGCGCCGGGGCGGTTCGGGGTCCATTCGAGAAAACCGGCGATCCGGCCATCCATATCGAGGATGGGATATTGGGCGCGGTGGGTCGAGAAGGACGGCAGGCGCGAAAAGCTCGCATCCTCGAGCAGGTAGTCGCGGGCCAGGTCCTTGGCAAAGGCGGCGTCGAGGTCATTGACGCTGACAAGGAGGAATTCCTCGCCGTGAGCACGGGTCAGCCGACCGCTTTCACCGGCCAGCGGGGAGACCGATACAATCACCGGCAGGCCGCCCAGGCGAGTGATGCCCGTCACGTTCGGGAAGGCATTGCCGGCGCCCCCGGCATAGGCGACCAGTTCGCCCTCGCGCAGGCGGGTTCGCAACCGCAACACCAGCGGGCGCAGTGTGGCTTCGTCGGCGCGATACTGGACCACGTCGACGCGGTGGCCGTTGTTCATGGCGTAGATGGGCTGATCGGCCTCATCGAGCACGAAGGTGCGGTCATGGCCGAAATAGGCATGCATCCAGCGGCCGATGTTCTTGTGAACCCAGTCGGGGTCGAACTGCAGCGCCGTCTTCTCGAAGGCATCGTCCCAGTTGGCGACGCTCAGCTGGTCGTGCGGCAGGGCGGCCAGCTTTTCGGCGAGGATGTGTTCGGCGAGCTCGTATTCGTGCCTGAGGGTCCGGTCGTCGAGGTCGGCTGTCGACCAGAGCAAGAATGTCGAGACTGTTGCCGCCGTGACCAGCAGCGAAAATACCACCGGCGCCAAAACGCTTGCCTGAAATCGCCAGCGCTCAGGAAATGAGGCCTTGAACGGCATAATATGTCCAAAATGATCTAATCAATCTGGACAACAATAAGGGGATGCGATTGCTGGATGGTTACTGCGCAGGGGCGATTTTTGACGCCGATTGCCGGTTCTCTTTGAAGAGCACTTCCCAATCCTGGGTAAAATTGGCGAGCAGCGGCAGGCTGGCGCGCCCATGGCGCGCGCCGCATTGCCCGATGGTGCCCTCTACCAGCCGGAAGGGCGAGAGGCCTTCCTGGCTGACGCGGGGAGAGCGAGACGCG
>JACDQI010000211.1 GCA_015657675.1 Devosia sp. | reverse complement strand
CAATGGCTCTCCATACCCCCCACCCTGACCCTCCCCCACAAGGGGGGGAGGTGACACTCCGGCCAGTGGCTGGCCGTTCAAGAGAAGCTACCGCAGCGCTGTCTCGAGCCAGCTGGTGATGTCGCGGGCGGAGCGGGCGCCGGAGACGCGGGCGATTTCCTTGCCGTCGCGGTAGAGGAGCATGGTGGGGATGCCGCGGATGCCGAGGCGGCCGGCGACGCCCTGCTCATTGTCGGAATTGAGTTTGAGGAAGCGGACGCGCGGTTCGGTGGCGGCGGCGGCTTTCTCATATTCTGGCGCCATGGCGCGGCAGGGACCGCACCACGGGGCCCAGACGTCGACGACGACGGGCAGAGTGCCCTTGGCGATCTGCCGGTCGAACATGTCGCCGGTGACATCGGCGGGATGACCGGAGAACAGCAGCTGGCCGCAGCTGCCGCATTTGGCCTCCGTTGCCGGGCGGTCCTCGGGCAGGCGGTTGATGGAACCGCAGGCGGTGCAGACGGCGCGGGTATCGGCGGGCATGGCGGTTACTCCGTTCGGGCCGCGGGGCGGCAATAGATGCCGTGCAGGGTGGTGAGGACGCTGGCGACGCTCTCGGAGGCGAGGCGGTAGAGGATCGACTGACCTTCGCGCCGGGTGGCCACGAGCTTTAGCGCGCGCAGCTTGGAAAGGTGCTGGGAGAGGGGGGACTGGCCCAGCTCGACGCGCTCGGCGAGTTCGCCCACGCTCAGCTCCTCGCCCAAGAGGTTGCACAGGATCAGCAGCCGCTTGGGATTGGCCATGGCGGCGAGAAGTTCGGCGGCCTCATCGGCCCGCGGGGCAAGTTCTGCGATATTCATGTTGACACATTAGAATATTCGAATATATCTGTCAACCAGATCGAAACCCCCGGACGAGGTTCTGAAATGCACAATGTTGGAACTCCTGATCGCATCATCCGCCTGATCGTCGGTGCCGTGCTCACGCTGGCCCCCTTCGTCCTGCCGCTCGACCTGTGGGCAGCAGGCTGGACCATCTGGGCCTCAGTGATCATCGGCCTGGTGCTGGTGGCAACGGCTGTCTTCGGCTTTTGCCCGATTTACGCCGCGCTGCGGCTAAGCGCCAAGTCCAAAGCGTGAGGTGAGGCGATGCAACTCCTGCCTCGCCACGCCACGCTCGACATGCCCAAGCTCATCATCCCGGCCCTGCAGCTCAATATCCGGGGCGGCGAACTGCCGCCCAAGGACGAGTCCGGCAAGACCTTCCCCAAGATCCCCGTCAACGCCCTCTAGGAGTTTTATCATGTGGCCGTTTTCAAACACCAACACCTCAACCGGTCCGCGCTATCGCGCCGTGGACGCTGACTTCGCCGTCGCCGGGCAGATCCAGCCCGATGATGTCGCCAAGCTGGCTGAGGCGGGCTTCAAGACCATCCTCTGCGCCCGCCCGGACAATGAGGAGCCGGGTCAGGTGCCCTTCGCGACGATCGCGGCTGCGGCCGAACGGGCCGGCATGTCGGCTGTGCACATCCCGGTCTCGGGCATGCTCGGCGAAGGCCAACTGATCCGGATGGAAAAGGCGCTCAAGGAGTTGCCCAAGCCGATGTTCGGCTATTGCCGCTCCGGCGCGCGGGCTGGATCGCTCTACGGGGCGATCAAGAACCGCTGATTGATCGGCGGACACAATGAGTATCGACCTGCAGTATCCACCTGTTGCATCTCTGACTCGGCGCTGCGTCGGGTAGCCTTGTGGGTCTGAAGTGGGTCGATACTTGCCTTGCCGTGGCTGGTGTACCTGGTAGGCGTCACTGACGCCCAAACGGCGGCGGTGGGGCAGTTTTGGCGCGACGCGACTGGCCCAGCAGCGCGGGCTGCTGAACCTGATGTTTGCCGGTCTTGTCGTCGTGGTGGCGCTCTACATGCTCTGGCGCTCGGCGCAGGCGCTGTTCGGCGCCTGAACTCAGGACGCGATGTATTGCTTGAGGGCCGCAGCTTCCTGCTCGGCTTCCTCGATCTTGCGCTTGACCACGTCGCCGATCGAGACAATGCCGACCAATGCCTTGCCCTCGACGATAGGGATGTGGCGGATGCGGTAGCGGGTCATCTGTTCCATCAGTTCGGAGACGCCGGTATCGCGGGCACAGGTGATGACGGTGCTGGTCATGATGGTGGAGACGGGCGCAGCGAGAAGCTTGGCCGGGTCGCCGCCTAGGTTCCGAACCACGTCGCGCTCGGAGAGTATGCCGGCAACGCCGCCTTTGGCATCGACCACGACGACAGCGCCTATGCGGCGGTCGTTAAGGGTCTTGATGGCTTCAGCAACGGTGGCGGTGGTGGGGACGGTGTGAACCGCGGGCCCCTTGGATTGAAGGATAGTGTCGACTTGCATCTTAGTCCTCCTCTCATTGGCGCAGAGTGTGCGCCTTCGTGGAGAGGACGGCAAGTTGTGGGCAGGTTTGTGGGCCGGGCTCGCGCGGAGCCCGGCCCGATGGCTCAGTTCTTGAGCGTTTTCTTGTTCACCTGGGCATCGGACTCGGTGCCGTCATTGGGGGTGGCGGCGGTGCCGTCGCCCGACTCAGCGGCGGGCGCATCGTCCGTCGCGGCCAGCGCAGCCAGCGGCTGATCGGTCGGACGGGCGTCGCCCGAAGCGGTCGCCTTGATGGCGATCTGGCCGGCGAGGGCGGCCGGGTTTTCCGAAGCGGCCATCAGCAGGGGCAGGGCGATACCCTTTTCGTCGGTGGCGGTGAGGGTGATGGTCACCTGCGGCTTGGACTTGATGAAGGCCGCGACTTCTTCGCTGGCCGCCATTGCGTCGGGCGTGGTGCCGACGAGGCCGAGCACCATGGCCTGGGCAAGGCCCGCCATGCCGACCCGCAGCACGTTGGGGTCCTGACCCTCTGCAGCAGCAGCCGCTGCCATGATCAAGGCCGAGCCGCCGCGATCATCGATATTGAAGGTCAGTTCCTTGACGGTCAGGCCCATCGAGGCGACGAGCGCCAGATTGTTGTCGGCCGAGAACAGGTCCGGCGTGGCGTTGCCGATGATGCCCGAGACCTCGATGGTGCCGAGATTCTCGGCGTCGAAGGCGATCGATTCGACGACGATGTTCTGGTTGGCCTCGTCCCAGTGAAGCTGGATGTTCTGGCTGAGATTGAGCGTGGAAATGCCCATGGCGCGAAGCATCTTGCCTTCGGCATCATCGGGGACCGTGATCACCAGGTTGGTGGTGGTCACCCCGATATCGGAGGGGATGCCGTTGACGTAGTCGGCGAGCGCCAGGTCAAAGACGCCGAGGCTAGCCTGAATGCGGCTGCCGGCATTTTCCATGTCGGGCGCGTCGACGGAGAGATCTTCGAGCGAGAGACCGCCAATGGCGGGTATGAGCTTGCGCCAGTTGTCGGCGAACCACTGTTCCGTCAGCTCGGCCGGGGCGGACTTCAGCGCCTCGAGCGGGCCGGTGAAGTCCATCGGCTTCCAGGTGAAGTTGCCAAGCTGGACGTTGCCGGCTTCTTTGCCAGTGACGTCGATGACAAGGCCGTTCAGGGCGATGGACGGATAGATGCCGGGGGCATAGCCGCCCATTTCGAGTGTGCCCGAGCTGAAGGCCACGTCGCTGCCCTTGCCATCGCTGCCGCTGCAGCTGAGGCCATCGGCGGTCATCGGCGTGGATTCAAAGGCGGTGAGCAGGTCAGCGTAGAAATCGACAATTGCGCGCAGCACGGCGGGCGAGGGCGTTGAGCTCTCGTCAACTTCGGCCATGACCTTGATGAAATCGGCAAAGTTGGTCTTGAGCGGACGTGCCTTGAACTCTTCGAGCGCTGCGCCGCCAATGTCGCAGGCAAAGCCCGGACCTTCAAAGGTGCCGCCCGCAAACTCGAAGTCGGCATAGACGGTCTTGAATGCTTCGCCGGCGCTGGGCGTGCCCAGGCCGTACATGGCGAGCAGCGCGCCAATGTCGAACGTGCCGGTCGACATGGCGCCGAGCGACATGGTGATGCCTTCACTCGAGATATCGGTCGCGCCGACAACGGCACTGCCCGCGACCCCGTCAACCACGTCCGAGATGACGATGTCGCGGTAGGTCGCAGTGGTTGCGACCACACCTTCGCCGGTGCCCGAGGGCACTTCGTAGCTGACGGTGATCTCGGGGATCGAGATTTCACCCGCGTCCAGATCCGCCAGCGAGCTGGCGCTGGTGGCGAAGTCGCCGGTGAAGATACGCCGGATCTGCGCTTCGGTCAGGTTGGTGGCAGTGGCGGTCACGCTGGGCACGGTGAGCGCATAGCCCTCCCCGGCGGTGATGTCGGTGACGGTGACATCCTCGGCGAAAGCCGGGACGGCTGAAAAAAGCGCCAGAAGCGAGACGGCAGTCATCGATCCGGTGCGAAAACCCATGCGCATGTGAGAATTCCCTCGTTGCGTTTGCGGCAGTCTAGACCATCGGGTCGCGCCCGCCGATCCCGCGGCGACCAGACGTGAACTCGTGTACGGCGGCTACGGCAGAAAAAGGGCCGGAGTCACCTCCGGCCTTTTAGCAATCGTAAAGTAACGGGAGATGAACGAAATGGCTTGCAGTCAGCCCTCGCCGTTACCCGGCTTCCAGTCGGTGAGCGGGCCGACGGGGCGGGCCTCGTCGATGACCACCGGACCACGCAGGGCAAGGCGGGTCGCCTCGACCACCATGGCGGCAATGAGCGCGATGACGGGAACCAGCAGAAGCACAACGCCGGTGTCGATGCGCCCAAGCGCCGACTCCACCGCGCGTAGGTCCGAAGGCAGCAAACCCAGCAGGATGGCGAGACCACCCAGCAGGAAGGTCAGCGAAAAGGAGATCACCGTGGCGGTGGTCAGCGCCTTGCGGCGGGCTGCGGCGAGATACTTCATCGGCTGAACTCTACTGTGGGGAAAAGGACGGTTAGCGGGCAAACGTTCACAACGTGGTGAATGAGATCAACTCAATGCGGATTTAGTTCGTAGCTGCTGGGGTGATGCGCGTACGTTTTTGGGGCGCCAATGTGGCACTGCCCGTCGCGCTTCTTCCAGAGGAGGGGAGCATGAGATCTCTCTCGACACCGATCCGCGTCTGGTTTGCGTTGTTTTTGATGCTTGTTGCGGCCCTGCCGGCCGCGGCGCAGGAGAGCCCGGCGGCTCCTGCCATGGCCACGCCCTGGCAGGATGTGATCACCGGCCAGGTGCAGGCGTTCCGTGATCAAGATGCCAAGGCGGCGTTGAGTTTTGCCGGGCAGGGGTTCCAGGCGGCGTTCCCGTCGGCGGAGTCGTTCTACGTGTCGATCATGAGTTCGGGCTACGCACCGATCGGGCTCTCGGCCTCGCACAGCTTTGGCACCTTCCAGATGGTGGGCGACAAGAGCGTGGCGCAGGTGGTGAAATTCCTTGGCGCCAAGCAGGAGCTTTATGAGGCCATCTACCTGCTGACCGAGGAACCGGCCGGCTGGCGGGTGCAGGGCGTGCAACTTGCCAAGACGCCGGCGATCGGGATTTAGCCGCCGGTCTAAGGGGGCTGGACGGCTGACTGGAGTATGAACGGCGAGGTCACGGCGGCTTCAGGGCGACCTCTCTAGAAGGGTGTCAACGCAATCAAGCGCAACACCAATCTGGAGACTTCGCCATGACCCGCCTCACTCTCGTTGCTCTCGTCGCCGCCGTCACCCTTGCTTCCTCCGGCGCTGCCTTCGCTGGTCCGATCAAGATCTATCCTGGTGTTCTGAAGTTGCTGAACGGCAAGCCGGCTGCCAATGAAGTCACCAGCCCGGGCGATGCGTTCTACCCGCAGACCGCCGCCGTCGATGTGCGCGCCGAATGCCTGGCTGCCGGTGGTACGCCGAAGCGTCAGTTCGACGGCACCGACTTCGTCTGGACCTGCCGCCAGTAAGCTTCAGCAGCGCGATTTCGGAGGGCCGGTCCAGCAATGGGCCGGCACTTCTACCTTTTGCGCGAGATAAACGGCGGGTGAACGGCGGGATCAGAGAGAGTTCAAGGCGAGGGAAGCAGTCTGAGGTCAATGGCAATGACGCCACCGCACCAAAGGACTGATCGAAATGAACAAGCTTCTCGCCGTCGCTCTCGTCGCCCTCACCGCCTCGGTTGCCTTTGGTGGTGCTGCCTCCGCCGCGCCGATCAAGAAGGATGCCTACGTGCTCAAGGGCGACGTGCTCAACAAGCTCGAGGAGGCGAAGATGAAGCCGAAGTCCGGTTTTTCGATCACCGTCGGCGAGGCCTTTTATGCCAATCAGCCGGTGGTCAATGTCCGCGCCGAATGCCTGGCTGCGGGCCATACGCCGAAGCGCCGGTTCGATGGCACCGAGTTCGTCTGGGTCTGCCTGAAGTAAGCCTCACGACACCCAAGATTTGGCCGGCGGTTCCGATAGGGGCCGCCGGTTTTGTTTTGTGGCGTCGCTGCCCGAGGACTGAAAGAGGGGCTGTTCAAACGGACAGGAAGGCTAAACGGCAGATGAATATCGGACTCAGGAAGAGTTCAAAGGGCGGGAGTTAGAAGCCGCGCCAATCGCACTGAAGCGACCCACACATTGAATAGAAAGCGTCTCCAAAAATGAACAAGATCATCGTCCTCGCCTTCCTCGCCCTGACCTCCTCGGTCGCTGTCACCAGTTCGGTGTCGGCCTTTTCCTTCTCGGAAGAAGCCCAGCAGAAGCTCGACGCGCTCAAGGCCGGAAAGGGTGGCTCGATCACCTCGCCGGGCGAGGCATTCCGGCCGCAGGTTGCCGGTCCGAGCGTTCAGGACGTCTGCGCCGAAAACGGCGGCACGCTGAAGCGCCAGTTCAACGGCACCGAGTTCGTCTGGATCTGCATCGCCTAAGCAGTCGAGCGGCTGCGGAGGAAGGGCCGGTGGCGCGAGGCGCTGCCGGCCCTTTTCGTTTGGTCCGGACCAAAGCCGCGGCGGCTTTTTGTTGCGGGGCGGCGGGGGAGGCACTAGAGACCTCGGCGACCAAAAAAATCTGGCGACCAAGAGTTTGGCGTCCACATCTGGGGAACAGCATGGCCTTCCTGTCCGACGCAATGTCGCGCATCCAATCGTCCGCTACCGTGGCGATCAACTCGAAGGCCGCGGAGATGAAGCGGGCCGGGCAGGATGTGATCTCGCTGGCGGCGGGTGAGCCGGATTTCGATACGCCGCAGAATGTGCGCGATGCTGCGATCAAGGCGATGAGCGAGGGCAAGACGCGCTACACGGCGGTCGATGGCATTCCCGAGCTCAAGGAAGCGGTGGCGGCCAAGTTCAACCGCGACAACCATCTGGGTGTGACGGCGGCTGACTGCTTTGTGGCAGCGGGCGGCAAGCAGATCATCTTCAATGCGCTGGTGGCGACGCTCAATCCGGGGGACGACGTGGTGATCCCGGTGCCGTACTGGGTGAGCTACCCGGAGATCGTGCGGCTGTGCGACGCCAATCCGGTCTACGCGGTGGCGGATGCCTCGACGGGCTTCAAGCTCAAGCCCGAGGTGCTGGATGCGGCGATCACGCCCAAGACCAAGTGGCTGATCCTCAATACGCCGTCGAACCCGACCGGCGCGGCCTATAGCTATGACGAGCTGCGCGGGCTGGCGGACGTGCTGCTCAAGCATCCCCATGTGCATATCCTCACCGACGATATCTACGAAGTGCTGGTCTATGACGGCGGGCGGTTCGCGACGATTGCCGAGGTCGAGCCGAAGCTGCGCGAGCGGACGCTGACGATGAACGGCGTTTCCAAGTCGCATGCCATGACCGGCTGGCGCATCGGTTATTGCACCGGCCCCAAGCCGCTGCTGGGGGCAATGCTGAAGCTGCAGAGCCAGTCGACCACCAATCCCTCCTCGATCGCGCAGTGGGCGGCGGTGGAAGCGCTCAACGGTCCGCAGGGGTTCCTCAAGGAGTGGCGGCAGATTTTTCAGGATCGGCGCGACTTGGTGGTGAAGGGGCTCAATGCCAATACCGGGCTCGACTGCCTGACGCCGGAAGGGGCGTTCTACGTGTTCCCGTCGGTCAAGAACCTGCTCGGCAAGACGTCGGGTTCGGGCGTGACGCTCAAGACCGATGAGGACGTGGTGATGGCGCTGCTGGCCGAGACCGGCGTGGCGCTGGTGCATGGCACGGCGTTCGGGCTGCCGGGGCATATGCGGCTGAGCTATGCGGCCGCGACCAGCCAGCTCGAGGATGCGGTGAGCCGGATCCAGGATTTCTGCACCAAGGTGCGCTGAACGTGGCGCTGCACCCCGAAGCGGAGGCGCATGCGCAGGGCTGGCTGATGGTCGGAGACGGCCATTCGGTCTACTGGGAAGAGGCCGGCAACCCGAACGGGATCCCGGCGCTGACGCTGCATGGCGGACCGGGCTCGGGGTTCTCGCCGTCGGTGCGGAAATTCTTCGATCCGGCGGTCTATCGCATCATCAGCTTTGACCAGCGCAATAGCGGGCGGAGCCGTCCGAGTGCTGGGGAAGCGGCGGTTGACCTCTCGGCCAATACGACCTCGCATCTGGTGCGGGATATCGAGCGGCTGCGTGACCTGTTCGGCATCGAGCAGTGGGTTATCTACGGCAATAGCTGGGGGACGACGCTGGCGCTGGCCTATGCCCAGACGCATCCGGAGCGGGTGCATGGCATGGTGCTGCAGGGCGTGACGATGACCCGGCAGAGTGAAATCGACTGGCTCTATGGCGGATTGGGTCGGGAACTGCCGGAGGCGTTCGCGGTGTTTCGCGCCGGTGCGCCCGAGGGGACGCCGGACGCGGGACTGGTGGCGGCCTACCATGGCATGATGATGGATGCCGACCCGGCGGTGCGGGCCAAGGCGGCCGAGGATTTTCATCGCTGGGAGGCGGCGATGCTCTTGGCCGAACCTGGCGGCACGTGGCCGGAGCGCTGGAACGACCCGAAGTATCGGCTGGCGCGCGGGCGGATCGTGACGCACTACTTCAAGCACGCGGCGTGGCTCGAGGATGGGCAGCTGCTGGCGCAGGCGGATCGGCTCAAGAGGATTGCCGGAGTGCTGGTGCAGGGCGCGGTCGATCCGCAGGCGCCGATGCATACGGCGGCGGAGCTGCAGGCGGCCTGGCCGGAGGCGGAGCTGGTGGTGATCGCGGATGCCGGACACTCGACGGCGCACGAGGCAACCGGCGAGGCGATCGTTGCGGCGCTGGAGCGGCTGGCGGAGAGCTATTGAGCCACGACCTCGTGGTTCGACAAGCTCACCATGAGGTCTACTGCGGCAGCTCAAAGATAGCTGAGGACGCTCATCTTGTCGGTGGAGGAGGACTCCGAGCTGTCGCTGCTGGTGCTGCCCCACATGGACGCGTTGGTGGTGGAACCGAGCATGGAAGCGAGCTTGTTGGCGGTCTGGTAGCTCTGGACGGCAGCTGAATAGAGGTTGTCGCTCCAGCCGGCGGCGGCGCGTTCCTCGCTGCTCATGGCGCCATAGAGCGAGATGATGTTCTGGGAGAAGCCGGCGGGGTTGGTGGCGGCGTCCGACGACTTCAGGGCCGAGAGCACGGCGGCGCCGGTGCGGCTGCGCATTTCGGCACGGGCGGCGCGCACCTCGGCGTCCGAGAACTCGTTGCCGGTGTTGATGGCGACGGCAGCAAGGGAGCGGCTGTCGAATTCGGCGTAGTCGGGTTTGCTGCCGCCGGCCTTGTACTGGGCGTCGAGGGTGGCGCGAGCGTCGCCGCCGACATCGACGATGTCACGCAGTTCACCGGTTTCGCCGTCGGCGAGGCGCTGCATGTAGGTGTTGACGGGATCGGCGGAGAAAGTGCCGGGCAGGGTGCCGGGGTCGGTCTTGAGCTTGGCGATCATCTTCTCGATGGCCTTGCGGGCATCGGCATAGGCGGCGGTGGATTTTTCCTCCGGACCCATGGAGTCGAAATAAGCGAGGGCGGCAGTGTAGAGGCCGTCGATCTTGCCGGTGACGCGGCCGACGGCGGTGGGGCCAGCCAGAGCCTGATCGAAGCGGTTTTGCAGCTCGATCTGCGCCGCTTTCTGCTCGTCGGGGGAGAACTTCTGTTCGGCGTTGACGCTCATGACGTAGAGCTCGCGGCGGTCGACCTTGGAGAGATCGACGGCGAGCTTGCCGTCCTTGAGCGGGCTGGTGAGGGTGGCCGCAGTCAGGAGCTTATCCATGCTGGCGCGCGCGTCGGCGATGACCTCGGTGAAGGGCTTTACGGCCAGTGCCGCCTTGGCGGCGTCGGAGAGCGTGATGGTGGTGGCGCTCGAGCCGGATTGGCCGCTATAGGCCGAGGCGGCGGCCGCCGCCTTTTGCGCCTGGGTCTGGGCGGCGGCGAGCATGGCCGAATAGGTCGAGCTGTAGGTACTGCTGGAACTGGCGCCGATGGCGGTCATGGCAGGTCTCCGAACGGGCAGGGCGACACAGTCGCTCGCATGCGCACACGAGACAGTGCAGGACCCGTGCCAGTTTGGAGTTTCATGATTTCAATGGGTTAGGCGATGCGGCTCGGATGCCGATTCAGCCGGCGGCAGGATTTGCCGGGGCGAAGCTGCCGGGGGCTGGAAAAGAGGAAGGCCCCGCTCGAGGGGATGAGCGGAGCCTTCGGGCCCCCGCCGAGGCGGAGACCGTGGAGTGCGCGGCCAGGGAGGAGGAAAGGCCGCAAACTCATACCCCTGAGTATCGTTCGGCACGCGCCGCCGCACAAACGCTGGCTCGGCACGTCTGCCATGCATTTTCTGCAGATGCGCGGAGTTGGGCCGTGGCGCGAAAAAAAAGGCCCCATCCGAAGATGGGGCCTGAATGACCGGGCCGGAGCCCAAATCTGAGTGTGGCAAATGAGCGAGGGAGGAGGATACGCCATTTGCCGATGGACAGTTCTCCAGGGAGGAGGAGAGGAGACCCGTCCGGGTGCCGCAGTCGTGAACCGAGGGAGGAGGATACGGGTCACGTCACATCGACAGGTATGAATATGCCGATGATAACGTGGGTCAGCAATGCGGCTGAGGTCATGCCAGCCATGCGCCATGCGCAGGGATGGGTCAGTAAGACTGACCTACGATCACGGCCCCGTGATTACCACAGGGGCACGCGTTGCGAGGCGCGTGGAGCCCACTGGGGGGAATTCGGGAGGCAAGAAAAAAATGTGGCTTCGCGTCGGAGGGGAGAGCGAGCCACAGGGTGCAAACGGAGGGCGTCTGCAGGAGGAACACACGGCGAGCACGGGAGGGAGGAGTGCGCTCAGCCAGTGTTGAGGCGGGATATAAGGGCGGATGCGGTGGCTGCCAATGGGATCGTTGTCATAGCAGGCATGCGTTTTGTGCATGGGGGTATGGTGACGGCGGACTTCGTCAAGCTGTTGATAAATATGAATGATTTGTGACGGAGCGGTGGGGAGGGGGGCGTAAGTGCTGCGGCAGAGTGTCTCGACCTGTGCGCCGGCGGCATGGCTCTGACATGGCAGGCGGTGTGGATGGGGAGAGATGGGTCCTTGTCTGTTTGGATTGTGCGATTGTTAGGACGGGAGGGAGATCGATGGGTCCTTGGTCTGCAGACCGTACCCGAGCCTGATCCCCTCCCGTTTT
>JACDQI010000024.1 GCA_015657675.1 Devosia sp. | reverse complement strand
GGACCTGCTCGACAAGGCGCGGGCTGGCAGCAAGATCCTGATCGTCGATGATCTGGTCGATACCGGCGCAACGGCCCGCGTGGTGCGGGAAATGCTGCCGGGCGCGCATTTTGCCACGGTCTACGCCAAGCCCAAGGGCCGCGAGATGGTCGATACGTTCATCACGGAAGTCAGCCAGGACACCTGGATCTTCTTCCCCTGGGACCTCGACGTCGCCTATGTGCCGCCGATCTCCGGCGGCACCGACTGACACAGCGCCTCGCGGGCGTGATGGAATGGTAGACATACGGGACTTAAAATCCCGAGGGTGTACACCCGTGCGGGTTCGAGTCCCGCCGCCCGCACCAGTTGTCCGCGTTGCGGCTCAGGCGACGTGGCGGACCGAGAGGCTAGCGAGTGCGGCATCGGCCGTGAGCGGGCGGCTGAAGTAGTAGCCCTGGAAGAGCACGGCGCCCAGTTTGCGCAAGGCGTTGACCTGCTCGAGGGTTTCGGCGCCTTCAACGACACAGGAAATGCCAAGGTTCTGGCAGAGGTCGAGCGTGGTTTTCACGATCGCCTGGCTGGCGCGGTCGGTCTGGATGTTGGCGACAAAACTTCTGTCGATCTTGATGCGGTCGAGTGGCAGTTTCTGCACGCGCGACAGGCTGGAGTGGCCAGTGCCGAAATCGTCGAGCGAGATGCGGGCGCCATGCGCCAGGAGGATCAGCAGCGCCTGGTTGGCCTCGTCAATGTCGCGCATGACGGCGGTTTCGGTGATCTCGAAATCCAGTCGCGATGGTCCGCCCGGAGTGGCGGCCAGGATATCGGAGAGGCGGCGCATGGTATCGGCTGAGGCGAGGTCATGCACCGAGAGGTTGACCGAGACGCGCAGCGGAGCCGGCAACTGCGCCACGAGATCGAGCGCGTGACGCACCATGCGCTCTGTGATGCGTGGTACCAGGCCGAGCCGCTCGGCCATAGGAATGAAGCGGGCCGGCGAGACCGGCCCGAGCTCGACACTGGTCCAGCGCGCCAGTGCCTCAAAGCCGCAGACGAGACCGGTACGCGCGTCGATGATCGGTTGGAAGGCCGGAATGATTTCGGTGTCAAAGTCCGCCTGCAGCAGGGCGCGCTCGGTCTGACGGGTCTGCTGGATGTCGGCGAGGTGTTGCTCGGAAAAGACGATGACGCCGCCATTGTTGTGATGCTTGGCCTCGTAGGCGGCATAGTCGGCGCGATCGAGCACGCTCTCGGCCGTGTCGTCGGGGTGAGCGTCAGCAAGGCCCATGGAGCCGCTGATCTGAGCCACGGCACTGCCCAGCTCGAAGGGCGTACGGATTGCAACGAGCACCTGTTCCGCGCCGGTGAGCACGGCTAGCGCGTCGTGTTGGCCAGGCATGAGCAGGCCGAACTCGTCGCCACCGATGCGTGCCACCAGACCCTCAGGCGGCATCATCTCATTGAGGCGGCGGGCCACTTGGATCAGCACGCGGTCGCCGGCGCCGTGGCCGAAAGCGTCGTTGATGCCCTTGAAGCCGTCGAGGTCGATGAGACCGACGATCACACCCTGCCGGGCTTCGACCATGATCGAGAGGCTCTGCATGAACTGTCGGCGGTTGGGCAGCCCGGTCAGGAAATCGGCATTGGCCAGCCGCGCATTGGCTTCTGCCATGCGGCGGCTCTCGCGCATGGCGGCTTCGGTCTTGAGCCGCGCGCCAACCTCGCGCTCGATGACACCGCGCAGGAAGTTGGAAAGGCCGATAGCCGTTACCGCCGTCGCAATGCTGATGAAGACATATGGACCGATGCTGGATGGGCTGGCGAGCATGATGACCAGGATCATACCCGCAATGGCGGTCGCGACGCTGATAATCAGGCTCCGCTGGGTCACGCTCGACATGGCAAAGGCTACTGCCAGCAGGGGGAAGTAGACCAGCTTGGCCGGTTCGTAGTGAACCATGTGATAGAACAGCACATTGAGCAGCATCAGCAACTGCACCAGGCCGTTGAGCAGTTCGATGCGGAGCACTGAGACGTTGAGCGAAGCGACGATGCGCCAGATCACAAGAGCGGCTATAGCCGTTGTGGCTGACGTGCCGGCCAAAATGAGCAGATCAAGCCCAGCTTCGTCCTTGAAATGGGCGAAGGTCACGAAGCTGTAATAGGCAGTCGCCGTGAGCATGAAGATGCGATGCAACGGCCGATAAGACGCAACCAGGTGCTCGGTGACCGTTTTCCGATCAGCTGCGGCGGTCGGACTGCTTGAGTTCCGTCCTTCCGACGATATCAAGTACACTCTCCTGGTGGCCTTATGTCCCGGTTACTACAGTAAAATTACGGATCAACCCTTAATGGCGCAGGGGATTTGGCAGGGTTGGCCGCCAGGCGGGAACGGAGCCAGGTTTGGGCCGGGCGTTCGAGCCAGTGGTAGCTCAAGATGGACAGCCCGATGAGGGTGGCCAAGTAACCGATCAGTCCGAGCGTAGACTGGAAGGGTTCCACCGGCAGACCCCACAGGGTCACGCCAACCGCAATCAGCAGTTGTAGCGGAAAGTGCAGCAGATAGAGGGCGTAGGTCAAATCGCCCAAAGGGGAGAGGTGGCGCCAGAAGGTGACGCCGGTGCCCTCGTGCAGCGCAAGCGCCAGAACCGTCAGCGGGACCAGAACGAGACGGAAGGTGTTTTCGAGCCAGCGCCAGCCTTGGAGCCCAAGGCTATTGAGCCAGCCGGCGATGGGATGGGTGCCGAGTTCGAGAACGCCGACAATCCAGAGTGCGAACACCGCGGCGAGAAGGAGACCGACCCAGCGAGGGTTTAGTCCGCGGGCCGACAGGGCACGCCAGGCGAGCCAAACGATGCCGCCAGCAAAGAACCCGAGCAGTCCGCGGCCAAGGCCCCAGTCGACCCACATCAGCCAGAAGCCAAGCCCGACCATGACCAGCAGCGGGATGGTCCAGCTGGGTTTGATGAACCGGCAGTAGATGAAGAAGAGGCCGTAGAGCAGCACTTCGACGCCAACCGACCACTCGGGGCCGTTGAATGTCCAGCCGTGGATGAAATACTGCAGGAACAGTAGGTTGAGCACGAAGTTGGGGAGCGTCGTGCCGCCGTAGACGAAGCTCTGGTGACCGCCGGCGAGGAGAATCCCCTGCAGACCGGCAACAGCCAGCAAGGTCACCAGATGCAGCGGATAGAGCCGAGAGAAACGCGCGACCCAGAACGCGCGCACCGACAGAGTGCCAGCAGCGATCCGCTCGCCGTATAGCCAGAAGAAGACGAAGCCGGAGAGTGTGAAGAAGAATTCGACCGCGAGCCAGCCGGCCTCGTAGAACGGATAGAGCAGGGCATAGAAGGGCTGCAGACTGCGGTCCGCCAGCTTGCCGCCGCCGATCAGGTACATGTGCTGCCAGTGCCAAATCACCACGGCAAGCGCCGCCAGGCCGCGGGCCGCATCGAGGGCATGCAGTCTTTTTGTATCGCTCAACCCGTCATTCCCTGAACAGCCACCGCGTGCCGCTGTGGATAGGCGGCGTTCCTAGCATTGAGTCGGCGACGGCAAGGAAGGACAATGCGCGAGGAGTGCAAAACATGCTTATCAAACGCGACGTCCTCGAGGCGATCAAGCGCGGCGAGATCACCGTGCAGTTCCGGCGCTGGAAGCGCGCGACCGTGCGGCCTGGCGGGACGCTCAAGACGAAGGTGGGCGTGCTTTCGATCGGCCGGATGGATCCAATCAGCGTCGCGGATGTTACAGAGGACGATTGTCGAAAGGCGGGGTTTGAAGATAAACCGGCTTTCATCAATTGGCTGGCGACGATGAAGGACGGCGAACTCTGCCGGATCGAAGTCGGATATCTGGGCGAGACTGCCTGAGGGTAGGGGGACGTTATGCGGATCAGTCTGCAGCGCATTTTGCTGGTCGTGCTGGTGGGCGTGGCCGTGCTCTATTTCGCCTTTCCAGCGCGTGCCGCCGAGAGCTGCGCCTGGGTCACCGAGATGCAAGAAGACGAGGGCGGGCCGGTCCTCACAACGTACACCTGCTCGCAGGATGCGAGTCAGACGCCGCTGATGTTCCGCTGCTTCGGCGACATTCTGCTGATCGAATTTGACCTGGCGGTCGGCTCGGAAGCGACAGCGGAGGGTGACGAAGCTGCCGAGGTGGCGTTCGTGTCGGATGGGGAAACTCAGATCGTGCCGATGCAGTTCGCGGAGATGACGGCGTTTTTTGAGGGAGAAGTCCCGCTCGATGGACCGCTGGCGAAGATGCTGAAATCGGGAAAGACTCTCGAGATCCGTGACACAGCTGGGGTCTACAAGCCCAAGACCTATAGTCTCGCCGGCTCTTCGGCTGCGCTCAAAGCGCTTGTTGACGCCTGCTACTAAGATCTGACGCGCTGATCGTCCAAGGGGCTGCTGGCGCCGCAGGCCCGGTGACCTGAAACGTTTGCAACGCTCCCTCGAGAGTCTGCTGCAGCACGCCCAGCGCCTTGTGCCAGGCGCCATAACGGGCGCGGGCCTGTCGAAGCTCCGACAAGTTGACGATGCTGAGGCCGGGGTCGGGCTGCCATTTCGGCGCGATGCCGGCGCGGGCTTGCCGCTTGATGAGACTGCAATAGGGCTCGGGCAGGGCCTCGACGGCCCAGTAAACCGTCAGAGCGTCGCCGTGTGGATTGCGTCGCGTTTCTACTGACTCCCGACGGAAGGCCCAGTCGAGCAGGTGTTCGATATCGATCCGGGTGGTCATGCTAGCGTCGCCTCCAAGGATTGCGATGCTGAACGTGACGGCAGGACGATGGTTCAGCCCGAGGCTGAGCAGGGTTAACCGGGGCTTTCACTCGGCTGCACGATTTTGCCGAGGCGCTTCGGAACCCGCTGGCCCGGCAACCCGTTGAGGCTGAACTGGAACCAGTGGAGACCACGATGCACAAGGATGAAGTCAAAGGCGCTGCCAAGGAAGCCCGCGGCAACGTGAAGGACGCAATCGGCAAGGTGACGGGCGACACCAAGCTGCGCGCAGACGGCGCGGCCGACAAGGCCGAAGGCAAGGTGCAGCAGATGGTCGGCAAGACCAAGGAAGCTGCCCGCGACGCGCTGAAGAAATAAGCTTATCAACAGCCTACACGAGGCCGCCCATCGGGCGGCCTTTTTCATTGGGTTGGACCCGTTTATGCTCCGTCGGGCAATCGGAGACGCCCATGCTGGCCAACATACTGACGGGGCTCGTCGCCCTGCTGCATGCCTACATCCTGATCCTTGAGATGTTCCTCTGGGATCGACCTCAGGGCATGAAGGCATTCAATACGACGCCGGAATTCGCAAAGTCGACGAAGACACTGGCGGCCAACCAGGGGCTCTACAATGGATTCCTGGCGGCCGGACTTGGCTGGGGCATCTGGCTGGGCGAGGCCGGTGATCCGGTCAAGATTTTCTTCCTGCTCTGCGTCGCGGTAGCGGGACTCTATGGCGCGCTGACAGTCGGCCGGAAAATCCTCTTCATTCAAACACTTCCGGCGCTCGTTGCCCTGGCTGCAGTGTTGTTCACGTGAAGAAAACGGCGGGGGAATACGTCCCCGGCCGAATTGAGCACGCTTCTTTGCTGTCGTAAGACTTCCATGTGGGATTTTTACTGGGAGTATCCCACCGGAGCTGATGATGTATCATCGAGTGTGTCTGCTCTGCGTCGCCGGCCCGAGGCGCGCCGATTGTAGCTCCTACAGGGCGGTGCACCCGTGAAACAGATTCGTTTCCAGGTCGAATACAAGATGATGAGCGACGGCTACACGCCGTTGTTCGTGGACGGCGAGTCGACGCCGCTGGACTTCTGGGGGTTCAATGGTGACATCGTCCGCCGCTTGACCCGTCTCTGCCTGCTGTTCGACAGGCAGGTCAACTGGGACAATCCCACCGATCCGAAATGGCAGATGCCGGAGCGGGAACGCAGCGAGTTCAACGCGCTGCTGCCTTTTGTGATCTCCGAGATCGAACTGTTCCTGGGCGACGCTTGGCAGATCGAGAACGTGACGCGGACGCTCTAGGGCAGTCAGGTTCAGGACCAGCCCAAAAGCTACTGTCCGCGCTTGAAGGTCTTGAGATGGTCGAGTGTCTTGACCACCTTTGTGGCGATGGTCTCGACCGGGTCTTCCACTGAGACCGTGATGACGTTCTCGTCGGGCGTTGGCACTTCGAGGGTGGCGAACTGGCTGTCGAGCAGGCTGGCCGGCATGTATTCGTGCTGCCTTGCAGCGATGCGCTTGCCGATCACCTCCTTGCTGCCCTGCAGGAAGACGAAGAGGATGGGCTCGCCGGCCTTTTCAGTGAGGAAATCGCGGTAGCTGCGCTTGAGCGCCGAGCAGGCGCCGACGGCAGCGCCCTTCTGCCCGGCCGCCTCCTTGAGCGCCAGCGCCAGGGTTTCGAGCCAGGGCCAGCGATCGTCATCGTTCAGCGGGATGCCGGCGCGCATCTTTTCCTTGTTGGCGGCGGGATGGTAGCCGTCGCCATCGAGGAAGGGGACGTGCAGCCGCCGGCCTATGGCCTTGCCGACCGTCGACTTGCCGCTGGACGAGACGCCCATGGCGATGATGATGCGGGCCGGCTCAGATGGTGGCCGTGAGGGCGCCGTCGACATAGAGGATGTGTCCGTTCACAAAGCTGGAGGCTTCCGAGGCGAGGAAGACCGCGGCGCCGCCCAGTTCGGGCGTTTCGCCCCAGCGGCCCATCGGCGTGCGCTTTTCCACCCAGGCGGTGAATTCGGCATTGGCGATCAGCGCGGCATTGAGCTCGGTCTTGAAGTAGCCCGGAGCGATGCCGTTGACATTGAGGCCGTGCCGGGCCCAGTCCGTCGCCATGCCGCGCGTCAGGTTGGCGATCGCGGCCTTGCTCGCCGCGTAGGGCGCGATCGAGTTGCGCGAGAAGGTACTCATCAGCGAGCAGATGTTGATGATCTTGCCGTTGCGCCGGCCGATCATGCCCTTGGCGACGGCCTTGCCGACCAGGAAGGCCGACGTGACGTTGGTGGCCATGACCTGATTGAACTTGTCGGCCGGAAAGTCCTCGAGCTGGGCGCGGAACTGCATGCCGGCATTGTTGACGAGGATGTCGATCGGCCCGATGTCGTTTTCGACCCAGCCGATGGCGCTGGCGACGCTGTCCTCACTGGTGACGTCGAAGGCGGCGGCGCGGACCTTGGCGCCGTCGGCAGCCAGCTTGCTGGCGGCTTCGCCGAGTGCCACCTCGTCGCGGCCATTGATGATGATTTCGGCGCCGGCGCCGGCCAGTGCGGCAGCGATGGCAAAGCCGATGCCCCGGCTCGATCCGGTCACCAGGGCGCGGCGGCCCGTCAGGCTGAACAACGATAGACTATTCACGTAGAACTCTCCCTCTCCTCGGGCGCCGACACTAGGAGATGTTCCGGCGCTTGGTAAGGGCGAAATGTGCCGCTTTCGTCAGCATTTCGTCGGGCCTGCACGGCGCGCGATCACGGCGATTTTGTGGTGGCGCTGGCGAGCGTCGCGTGCCAGAAAAGCCGCCAAACCAAGCCGTCATGGCATGCGGAGGATTCTTGATGACTACTGCGGATATCGGCTTGATCGGCCTGGCGGTGATGGGCTCGAACCTTGCGCTCAACATTGCGGAAAAAGGCTATACGATCGCCGTCCACAATCGCACCGCCAGCAAGATCGACGACTTCGTCGTGACGGCCAAGGAGCAGGGACTCGAGGGCAAGGTGGTGCCCGAGGCCGACCTCGCCAAGTTCATCCAGACGGTCAAGCGTCCGCGCTCGATCATCATCATGGTCAAGGCCGGTCAGCCGGTCGACGACATGATCGAGCAGCTGCTGCCGCACCTTGAAGCCGGCGACGCGATCCTCGAATGCGGCAACTCGCTCTACACCGACACCAACCGTCGTTTCGCCTATCTGCAGCCCAAGGGCATCGGCTACCTGGGCATCGGCGTGTCGGGTGGCGAAGAAGGCGCGCGGCATGGTCCCTCCATCATGGTCGGCGGCGCTGAGCAGCAGTGGAAGAACGCCCAGCCGATCCTCGAAGCCATCTCGGCCAAGTTCAACGGCGAGCCGTGCTGCGCCTATCTCGGCGAAGGCGGCGCAGGTCACTTCGTCAAGACCATCCACAACGGTATCGAGTATGGCGACATGCAGATGATCGCCGAAGTTTATGGCGTGATGCGCGACGGGCTGGGCATGAACCCGGTCGCTGCCTCGGAAGTGTTCAAGGAGTGGAACAAGGGTCCGCTCAACTCCTATCTCATCGAGATCACTGGCCATGTGCTGGCAGCGGTCGAACCCAAGACGGGCAAGCCGCTGGTCGAACTGATCCTAGACAAGGCCGGCCAGAAGGGCACCGGTGTCTGGTCAGCGATCGCTGCGCAGATGCTCGGCGTGCCAGCCACTGCCATCGAAGGCGCCGTCGCGGCGCGGTCGATTTCGTCGCGCAAGGAAGAACGCGTCGCGGCAGAAGCGGTCTACGGCAAGCGGACCGGCGGCAAGTCTTCGGTATCGCTGGTTGATCTCGAAAAGGCGCTGCTGGCCGGCAAGATCGTCTCCTATGCGCAGGGCTTTGCCGTGATGGCCAAGGCGTCGGAAGAAAACGGCTGGAACCTGCCGCTGGCCACCATCGCCAAGATCTGGCGCGCCGGCTGCATCATCCGCTCGCGCTTCCTCGACCAGATGTCGGCGGCCTATGCCAAGGGCGGCGCCACCAACCTCCTCATGGTCCCCGACTTCGTCACCATCATGAAGGACGCGCACAAGAGCCTGCGGACCACCGTGGCGGCTGCGGCGATCGACGAGTTTCCGCTGATCTGCCTCTCGGCGTCGCTGGCTTATTTCGACAGCTATCGTCAGGCGCTCGGCACCGCCAACCTGACCCAGGGACAGCGCGACTTCTTCGGCGCGCATGGCTTCATCCTGATCGACCGTGAGGGCGAGCAGCACGGCAAGTGGCCGTCGACGCTGGGCAAGTAAGAGGACGGTGACGCCGTCCTTTTCCTCGGCGCTGGAGACCGCCGTCAGCCGCTACCTCACTGAGGTGGCGGGGCGGTTCGAGCGGCTGTCGTTGCTCCGCTGGCAGATGGCCGAGGGGCATGCGCTCGACCGGCGCGAGACCATGCCGGGGCATCTGACCACCAGCGCCTTCGTGGTCTCGCCGGACCTGACGCAGGTACTGCTGATCGACCACGTCACCATCGGTCGCTGGTTGCAGCCGGGTGGCCACTTTGAGTCGGCCGACTACTTCTGGCAGTCGGCGGCGCGCGAGGTCGTTGAGGAGACGTCCATCGTCGGACTCGAACGGCACCCGTGGCATCAAGGCACTGATCTGCCGTTCGTCATCGACAGCCATGACGTGCCTGGCAAGGCGTCGCGGCACGAGACCGATCACGTGCACCACGACCTGCAATATCTCTTCGTCGCCGATCCGTCGGTCGCGCTGACCGCGCAGATTGAGGAAGTCCACGCAGCACGCTGGCACCAGCTGGAAGCGCTGGCCGAGATCTCACCGATCGGCTGCAGCGGATCAAAGGCCTGCGCGGGTAAGCGGGCTCGTGCGCAACAAAAGGGCGCCACCGGATGGCAGCGCCCTCGCAGTCCATAGCGTCTCGATTACGGCAGTAGAACCGCGTCGATCACGTGGATGATGCCGTTGTCGGCCTTGATGTCGGCGCTCACCACATTGGCGGTGTTGGACGCCGCGACGGTCACGGCATGGGTGGTGCCGCTCTTGGTGACGGCAAGGCGCTCGGCAGTGTTGAGCGTCTTGACGTGGATGGCGCGACCCGGGAGCTGGTTGGAAGCCAGTTCGCGCGGCAGCACATGCAGCGTCAGAATGGCGACGAGCTTGTCCTTGTTCTCGGGCTTGAGCAGATCTTCTACAGTGCCCGCCGGCAGGGCGGCGAAGGCTTCGTCCGTCGGGGCAAAGACGGTGATGTTGTCGGTGGTGGCCAACGCATCGGCGAGGCCGGCAGCAGTGGCGGCAGCCAGCAGGGTGCCGAACGTGCCGGCGCCCTTGGCGGTTTCAACGATATTGGCGGCCTGGGCGGCGGCGGGGAGCATAATCAGGGCGGCGACGGCCGCGGCAATCTTGAGACGCATTTCTTCCCTCGTAAATTCTTGGCCACTTGATCGTGGTGAGGCAGTTACGGGGGTGATCTCGTCAGAGTTTCGCGTACACGAGAATGTGAACGGACTACTTTCCCTCGTCGTGCGGTGCGAGTTGCTGCTGGCCCGGCTGGCCAATCTCGTGCTGGTGTTCCTTTTTGGAAACCCGCGGCCGGTGCATCAGGTCGAACCGCCACACCGCATAGGCGAACACGCCTGCGGCGATCAGCACCATGACACCCGAGCCGATAAACGGCGCGCCAGGGAAGTAGTTTGCACTGCCTGCCTGGCCCTTGCTGAAATGATTGAAAAGCTGCGTCGCCATCAGAGGGCCGAGGATGGCGGCGAGCGAGTTGGTGGCGTTGATGGCGCCCTGCAGTTCGCCCTGGGCATTGTCCGAGACCTGGTGCGACATCAGCGAGTTGATCGCCGGCCCTGCGAGCCCCGCCAGCGAGCCGACGAGCAGGAAGAGGTAGAGCGGTACTTCGGAGTGGATGAAGGCGGTGCCGGTGAAGGCAATGGCGGCGAACACCATGCCGATCAGCACGGTCGCCGGCTCGCCGAACTTCTTGATGCTTGGCGCGATGAACACCGCCTGGCTGAGGGCGAAGCCGAGGCCGAAGGCACCCAGTGCGAAACCGATCTGCGTCGAGGAGAAGTTCAGCACCTCGATGGTGAAGAATGGCCAGGCGGTGGGGAAAGCCTGCGCGGCGAGGGTGAACAGCAGCAGCGCCCCCAGCAGCCACAGCACAACCGGATTGCGGCTCAGGGCCCAGAGAGCGCCGAAGGGGTTGGCACGCTTGAGGCGAAACGGTCGGCGCAGATCCTTGCGCAGACTTTCGGGTAACACGAAGAAACCGAAGATCAGGGCGCTCGCCGCAAGCACCGCCGCGGCATAGAACGGCCACCGGGGGCCAAGCGAGCCGAGCAAGCCGCCGACCACCGGGCCGGCAATAAAGCCAAGGCCGATGGCAGCACCGATCAGTCCGAAGCGCTGCGCCCGCTTTTCCTTGGGGGTGATGTCGGCGATGTAGGCCGTGGCGGTAGCGACCGACGCCCCCGAGATGCCGGCAATGGTTTGGCCGACGAACAGCCATGCGACGTTGGGCGAGAACCCCATGATCGTGTAGTTGATGGTGAGGCCGGCGAGCGCGATGAGGATGATCGGGCGGCGGCCGAAGCGGTCGCTGAGGTTGCCGAGCGTCGGACCGAACAGGAATTGCATCAGCGAATACGAGAACACCAGATAGCCGCCGAGCACCGCAGCTTCGGCGTTGGTGCCGCCGGTCAGCTCACCGATCAACCGCGGCAGGACCGGCAAAACGATGCCGTACCCGAGCATGTCGAGGAAGATGGTCACGAGGATGCAGGCCAGAGTTAGCTTGCTTTGCGGATTAACGGCCATGCGGACGTGCTTACCTGTTTGATTTGCGGCGCAGTTGACACAGGCCACCGGGTCGGCGCAAGCGCCTAGGGGGCGGGATCAGGGCTGACTGGGCGCGGTGGGGCAGTGATGTTGGGCTCGGGCGCGGGATCGTATCCGTAGAGCCATTCAAGGCGTTTCAGGTGCCCAAGGTTCCCCTGCGCGGCGATCACCAGATCGCGCCCAAGGCTGAAGGGCCACTCAAGGTGGAAGGCAAAGCCGTTAGCCTTGGCCGTCTTCACCACGCGGTCGACACGTGGCTTGCGCAGCGACTCATAGCGGGCAAAGGCCGTTTCGGCGGTTGGCTCGGTCATCAGCAATGGCGCCAGGATTGCGGCGTCCTCGATCGCCATCACCGCGCCCTGTGCCTGGAAGGGCAGCATGGCATGCGCCGCGTCGCCAATCAGGCCGATGCCGCCGTCGTGCCAGCTCTCTGCGGCCACCGTCGACATGATCCAGTACCCCCAGGTGCCTTCGGCGGCCTTCAGGATGGCCTGGAACGGACGGCCCGGGAGCATGGACCAGGGCAGTTTCGGTGCCTTTGGCGGATTGTTGAAGGCGGCGTCGGCCTTTTCCCTGGCGAACAGCGCCACGTTGATGCGCTTGCGATAGGGCAGCGGATAGCAGACGGCGTGATAGCCTGGGCCGAGCAGGAGCGTGGTCCGGCTGCTGGAGACGACAGACTGCAGGGCGTCGATGGGGAGCGTCGTCCGCCATGCCACGTAGCCAGAGTAGGTTGCCGGCTCGCCCATCAGGATATCGGTGCGGGTGCGCGAGTTGACGCCGTCGGCGCCGACAAAGGCGTGGGCCCGGGCGCTACGCGACTTGCCGTCGGCTTCATCTACCGTGACCGAGATGCCGCGGGCGTGCGACACTACATCGTAGGAGCGGACCCCGAAGAGGATGTCGATATTGGCGAAGCGCTTGCAGGCCCGGTAGAGCACTTCGACGAGGTCGGCGCGGTGCATCACAACATAGGGCGTCCCGAAGCGCTTCTCGACTTCTTCGCCCAGTTGCAGGGTAACCAGCGGTTTGCGCGCCCGGAATGGGACGACGTCGATGCCTTGTGGCGCAAAGCTGCGGGCCTGCAGCGCCTTGTCGAGGCCGAGCTGGTTCAGGGCGCGTCGCGCATTGGGGCTGAGCTGCAGCCCGGCGCCGACTTCCTGGACCTGCTTGTTGCGCTCGAGCACGACCACCGAGGCGCCGAACTTGGCAAGCGCAAGCGCCAGTGTCAGGCCGGCAATGCCGGCGCCTGCAATGTAGATGGTGCGGCCGGTGCCCGACATGCCGGGGCGATGCCCCTAGGCGGCTTCCGACTGGTAGATGGCCGAGAGCGGCTCGGACGTGCCAGCGGCGAGGGCCGGATTGTAGACATAGAGCGTCGAGCAATAGGAACAGACGATCTCGTTATCCTTGCCCATGTCGAGAAAGATGTGCGGATGGTCGAAGGGCGGCAGAGCGCCGATGCACTGGAACTCCTTGGACCCCACCTCGATCCGGGCGAGCCCCTCGGTATTGTGGAAATGCGGAGTGCTCGAATGTGCCATGATGTGACCGTCGCGAGAGGGTTTTGAGGTGGCCGGACCATAGCGAAGCGCCCGGGCAATTGGAAGGCTTGGTTCGCGCCGGGCAGGGTGCTACATCGCGCCTTATGCCAAGCTTTCTCTCCGACGGAATTTCCATCGCCTACCAGGTCCACGGGCAGGGACGACCGGTGCTCTGCATCCACGGCTTCGGGTCCTCGGGCAAGGTGAACTGGCTTGATACTGGCTGGGTGCAGACGCTCACCGAGGCCGGATATCAGGCCATCACGCTCGACAATCGCGGCCATGGCGCGTCGCGGAAACTCTACGATACGCAGCTCTATTTCGCGCACCAGATGGCAGAGGATGCAGCCAATCTGCTCGATCATCTGGGTATCCGCGCAGCGCCAGTGATCGGCTATTCGATGGGCGCGCGGATCGCCGCGTTTCTGGCCCTCAACCATCCAGACCGGGTCACAGCGTCGGTCTGGGGCGGCATGGGGCTCAACCTGATCTCGGGCCTGGCTGATTCCGAGACGATCATTTCGGCGCTGACGGCCGAGTCGCTGAGCCAGGTGACGGACCGGATTGGTCGGCAATTCCGCATCTTCGCCGACCACAACAAGGCGGACAAAGCGGCGCTGGCGGCCTGCATGGTGTCGTCGCGCGAGCCGATGAGCGAGGCGCAGGTACGTCAGATCGCCGGGCCGGTACTGGTGGCGGTCGGCGCCGATGACGACATGGCCGGCGCACCCGAACCGCTGGCGGCGCTTCTGCGGCAAGGTGAGGCGTTCACGATTGCGCGACGCGATCACATGCGCGCGACTGGCGATCCAACCTTCAAGCAGGCGGCTCTGGCCTTTCTCGAACGCCACGCCTGATCCCCAAAATGTGCACAGTGAAAAATGAACCAATCGCCCCGATGGGGCTTGGTCTGGGCGTGGTGGATGCTCTAATATCGTCGGGTAACGATGGAGACTGACATGGCCAGCGCACCCAAGAAGGCGTCGCATCTCAAATCTGTCGATCCGATCTGGGATGCCGTCGTATCCGACGCGCGGAACGTGCTCGCCATCGAGCCGTCGCTTTCTAATCTGCTGATTTCCTCGGTGCTCAACCACGAGACCTTTGAGGCGGCGCTGGCGCATCGAGTCGCCGAGCGGTTGCATCATGCCGATGTTTCCGCAGACCTGATCCGCCAGGCCTTTACAGAAGCACTGCAGGCGCGGCCCGAAATCGGCGAAGAGTCGCGCGCCGATCTCGCTGCCACGTTCGAGCGCGACCCGGCCTGCCACAAGGTGCTGGACGCGTTCCTCTATTTCAAGGGCTACCAGGCGATCCAGACGCATCGCTTCACGCACCAACTCTGGGCCATGGGGCGCAAGGACTTTGCGCTCTATCTGCAGAGTCGGTCCAGCCAGGTGTTCCAGGTCGACATCAACCCAGCAGCCCGCATCGGCAAGGGCATCATGCTCGACCATGCGACGGGCTTTGTGGTGGGCGAGACCGCTGTCATCGGCGATCACGTCTCGATCCTGCAGGATGTGACGCTGGGTGGCACCGGCAAGGCCGAGGAAGACCGCCACCCCAAGATCGGCAACGGCGTGCTGATTGGCGCCGGCGCGATCGTCTTGGGCAATATCAAGGTGGGCGATTGCGCGCGGATCGGCGCCGGCTCGGTTGTGGTCAAGGAAGTGCCGCCGCGGGTCACCGTCGCCGGGGTACCGGCCAAGATCATCGGCGAAGCGGGCTGCTCGCAGCCGGCCTCGGTGATGGACCATATGGTTCTGGTTCCCGACATTACGGGCTGAGCCCGACGCCGCAATTTCGCCCATTGTAGCGGGGAAAAGCCGCCACCGGGATTGCCCGGTGGGCCGCAATGCCTATTGTGGCGAACCCAACGATCGCTAGGAGCGGCACTTGAACCACCCTGAAATCATCAAGCTCCAGAAATTCCTGCAGCAGAAGTTCTCCAATCGCGCCATCGACGTGCGGCCGCGCAATAAGCAGAACGACTCGGTCGAGGTCTATCTCGGCGAAGAATTTCTCGGGCTGATCTATGCCGACGACGAGGACGGCGACCGGTCCTACAATTTCCAGATGGCGATCCTCGACGTCGATCTCGACGAGGTGCAGTAGCCGCGGGCCCTTCGGGGCCGGCTACACCCCGATGCGGCGAGCAGCGCCTGCATCTGCGGATCAAAACTCTTCCAGTTTGCCAGCGCGTCGGCACTGAAGGCGTAAACCGCCGCAAGCCCCGGTCCGAGATACACGGTACGAAGGCAGCGCGGCGACGCGCCGTCAGCCACGGCCGGCGCGCATTTGGCGACGAACGGGTCGGCAGAGATGGCGTCGTACCAGACGGTCTCGCCAGCAAACCCACCATCGCCGGTCAGCGGCTTGCCGATCAGACCAGGTGGTCCATCGAACTGGGCTTCACCAAAGCTGTGCAGATAAACGCCATCGAGCAGGCTGGCGCTGGAGCGAACACGGCTGCGCGGCAGGAGTGTCACATCCACGATGATGCTCGCCTTGTCCCTGCCAAGTGGCAGTGAGAGCTGCAGGTCGATCTGCTTGGCGAACCCTTCGACGCGCTGTTCGGCATAGCGGAACCAGCTCAACGGGATGTCGAGATCTCGGCCACCAATGGTGCGGGTAAGGGTTGTTGCGTCCTCGACGGTATGCGCCGGCCGGCTGGCGTTTCTGCCGGCAGCATCGATGCCATAGGCGAGGGCGATGGCAGCCAGCGCGACCAGCGCTCCGATAGCGGCGAGGTTGTAGCCAACGGAGTGTGGCGGATGGGCTCGCGCGCGCGACGGTGAGCTCATGGACGGCAATTAACCAGTTTGACCAAGACGAGGTGACAGCCGATAGGGCGCTGCATATGATTAATGAACAGTTAACGGCCGCTGTTGGGCGGCACAGGGCTTGGGCGAAATCGCATGCTTCGAGAATTTATTCTGGCAGGAATGCTCATGGCGGTTGGCATGTCGGTGGCGGGCGCCGGCACGCATCTCTACCAGTGGCTGGCCAAAGACGCCGCGGCGCTCCGTTACATCGGCCCGACGGTGCTGAAAACGTTCGGGCTTCTGGTGGTGAGCTTTTTCTGCGGCCCGTACATCATCCTGCAGATGGGTTGGCGGCAGGAGGCTGGTGGCACGATCACGATTTCGTCTGCGCTGCTCAGCGCATTCATCGCATTTGGTTGGAGCTTCATCACCGGCCTGCTGGTGGTGGGTACCTACCTCGCCATCGTGATGTAATTCAGACTCCGGGGGGAGCAGATTGGCCGGCCGCCCGGAGGGAGCGGCCGGCCAATCTCATTTCCGGGTAGCGACTTTTAGCGCTGTGCGACGGTGAGTACGCGGGTGTCGAGAATGTCGACCCACTGGCCGGCGTCGGCCTGGCTCTGGCGCTTGAGGAACTTGTAGGGCGTGTCGGCCCAGAGCTTGACCATACCGTCCTGGTTGTCGAGGACGAGATCGCCGCGATCGGTGCGAACCATCAGCACGGCATGGCCTTCGCCGTTTTCCTGGCGGACCACAGCCATCAAGAGGGCGCTGGCGTCCCAGCCGTCGGCGATCAGTGCACGTCGCTTGGCGAGCGCGATGTCTTCGCAATCGCCGTAGCCGTCCGGATAGGTCCAGAGTTCGTCGACCTGGTAAAGGTCCTTGTCGCTGACCGGCACGATGTCGCGGTTGAAGCGATCGTTGACGGCGACCAGCTTGCGCCAGCGGGACTCGGAGAGTTCCTCGACGTCGACGACCTTCTTGTAGGCGCCGCATTCGGAGCGGTTGGCCTTGCAGAACTCGGAGTGACCGATGGGAATGCTGGTCGGACCGGCGGTCTGCGCGAAGGCGGGATTGGAGAGATCGACCGACGCTGCGGTGGCTGGCAGGACCATGCCCAGCGCGAGCAAGGCAATGGCGACCACTTCTGCGGCGAACTTGTTCTTGATTGGCATCTTCTTGAGCCCCCGTGTTGGGGAAGAAGATGCCGGGGCCAAATTGCCCCGCTCACAAAACTAAGAGCTAGATTTTATGCGTGTTTTAGCGATCTGCGGAAGGTTCGGTTAAGCATGGAAAAGGGCGCCCGCCGTGACGGACGCCCTGATAGGGATGCGAGAGGGCTCAGTTGAGGCGGAGGTTCTGCTGGACCACGTTGAGCATCTCCTGGGCGGAGACGAACTCGACGGCGACGCCATCCTGGAAGTGGCGGATGACCTTGGCGCGCATGCGCCCCAGCGTGACTGGTGTGCCCATGGCCGGACGGACCGCCAGTTCGATGGCGGCGCCCGAGAGCGAAATGTCGATGATCTTGCAGTTGTAGCGACGCCCATCGTCGAGCACCACGGTGGAGTGGCGATTGTCGGGCACGACGCGCTCGTGCCGCCGATCTTCGGGCAGGTCGAGGATATCCTTGTTGGCAAGCCACGTGAGCTGGGCCGCCATCTTGTCGCGCTTGCGCGGGCTGGCGATGATATCCATCACGAAGCCCCCATCCATCTGTTCGACGACGGAGCCTTCGATACGGCCAATATGGTCGAGGTAGGCGATCACCTTTTCACCGACCTGTCCGGCGATCGGCGCAACGACGGCGGCCTCGCCCGGCGACATTTCGAGGATCTGGCAGGGGAATTCGCGGCGATCCTGCAGCATGTAGCGGCCGAGCACGGAAATCTTGACGCGCTGGAAGCGTGCCGAAGGGGCAAAGCTGCGCGGTCGTGCGATGCGGTCGGATGCGGGGTCGTCTGAAATCATCAGGTAGCCGGGCCCGTCAATAGAGTGACCGGCCCACGCTAGCCCAGTTTAGGTTAATTGAGTGTAAGGTTTTCGGCGTGCCCGTGGACTAAAGTCCGGCCGGATCAGCTGCGACCACCGTCGATGACGGCAAGGTGGGCGTAGCGACGTGCCGAACGCCCGAAGACCGTCGCCTGCATGGGGATCGGGGCGTTGCTCTGACCGCTCGCATAAACGACCTCGTGCGGCACCGGAGCGACAATGTCGCGTGCCAGGTCGGGCGTAGAGACGTCATCTGGCCAGATCAGCCGAAGGCCGGTAATGCGCTGCTCGAGGATCGGCTGGACGCCGAACCAGTAGGGCTCTTCAATGGCAGTCATGGCGCCGAGGAGCCGGGTGCCGGTCGAGCCGTTGTGGCGCACCGGGAGCAGGATGGTCTCCATCTGGACCTTGGTGTGGATAGCTGTGGTGCCTTCGAAAGTAACGAGTGCGGCAGCGTGGTCCTCAGTGACGGCGCGGACGAGCGTATCCATCGCTTCGCGGTCGCGCTGATGCCAGAGACGGCTGAACGAGCGGCCCTTCAGTTCCCGGGCGTAGGCGGCACAGATGTGTGAGCCGGCGAGCCGGAAATCGAATTCGTTGCTGTCGGTCAGCTCGAGGATAAAGGTGTTGGCGAGCGCTCCGCGAATCCGCGTCGGGTCGATGTCGCGACGATCCGGTGCCGAGCGCGCGCCGCGCAGCGTATTCCAGTAGTCATAGAGCGTCTTGGTGCTCGTTTTCTGCATCGCCTGACCCGTTTCCAGCCCCCGGCACGCGCACCAAAAGTGGTTCGCCCCGCCGCCATCGGCACACTCGCAAAAGCCCGTGACAAAATCGCCATTAAACAATCCTTAAGGTTAACGCGGCAGGTCCGGTGTGGATAAGCTGGGGGAACAGGGCTCGCAAAGGGCCGGAAAGGCTGAGAACGTGAGCGAGCTCGACAAAACCCACCAGACGCCCGGTGCACCCGGGCGCGAACCCATCTTCATGCTGCCGGGCGCCGTTTTGGCGCTGTGCGGGCTGATGCTGGCGATTCACCTGGCGCAAACCTTGGTTCTTAACCCTGAAGGGCAGAACGCGCTGCTCGTCTGGTTCGCGTTTGTGCCATTTCGGATCATCGATCCGGCGGCATTTCCAGCGGGGATCTGGCCGCTTTTCTGGACGCCGATCACCCACGCGTTCCTCCACGCCAACTGGGAGCATGTGCTGTTCAATACGGTGTGGCTGGCGATCTTTGCGACGCCGCTGGCCCGCCGCTACGGCACCGTGCCGACACTGATCATTTTTGCCGTGGCTTCGGTAGCCGGGGCCGCCGCCTTTGCCGCCACGACACTGCCGAACCTGCAGGTACTGGTTGGTGCCTCTGGTGGTGTCGCCGGGCTGACCGGTGCAACGGTGCGCTTCATGTTCCAGCCTGTCATCGTCGCACGGCACCCGGAAACGGGCGAAGTCGTGCCCCTCGGGCGCAAGCTGGCAACACTGCGCGAGCTTTTCACGCAATCGCGGTCGCGTTTTTTCATCCTCGTCTGGGTGATTCTGAACGCTGCCGTACCGCTGTTGCCGCTGCTAGTCGGGCAGTCGGTGGGCATTGCCTGGCAGGCGCATCTGGGCGGGTTCTTTGCGGGCCTGTTTTTGGTGCCGGTGTTCGAGAGGAGGGCGCGTTGAGCCAGGACCGCATCACGGCGCTCGAGGAGCGCATCGCGCATCAGGACCAGACGATCGAAGACCTCAACGCTTCGATCATGTCACTCTGGAAGGAAATCGAGTCGGTGCGCCGGCAGTTCGGCAAGCTCGGCGACCAGCTCAACCAGATTGCAGCCGACGTGCAACAGCTGCCGGAGCCGCCGCCGCCGCACTACTGAGCCTTGTAGACCGCCTTGGGGTCGAAGAGTTTTGGCATTCCGGTGTCGACGAGGGCGCCGTTCTCGACGCGACGGTAGAAGCAGCTCTTGCGCCCGGTGTGGCAGGCAGCGCCGCGGCCGGTCTGCTCAACCACAAGCAGGATCGCGTCCTGGTCGCAGTCGACGCGGACCTCGACCACTTTCTGGACCTCGCCCGAGGTTTCACCCTTCTTCCAGATTTTCTGGCGCGAGCGCGAGTAGTAGTGCGCGTCGCCGGTCGAGAGGGTGAGGTCCAGCGCTTCGGCGTTCATGTGCGCGAGCATCAGCACCTCGTTGCTGCCCGCTTCGACGGTGATGGCGGTGACGAGACCCTGCGCGTCAAAGCGCGGCGCGAGGAGGGTGCCTTCCTCGATCAGGTCGTGGTTCAGCGATTTCGGGTCGGCGAATGTGGTGCTCATGGCCGGGGTTTTAGACCGACACGACCGCCAAGGCTAGGGTTTGAGCGGCACCCAGATCTCCTGCTGCCCCGACCCAGACTCGGGGTCGAACTTCGGACCGTAGTACTCGACAAAGTTCGGGAACTCGCCAGCTTCGATGCCCAGCGCATCCAGATCGCGGTTGAAGATGGTGTGCACCATGGCCCGCATCTTGGAAACGTGGCCGCGGTAGCGGAACTGCGCGAACCGCCCCGCAGGGAGGCGCAGCGTCTTGAGTTCGGGCGGCAGCTCGTCTGGCCGCGTAATCTCGACCGCTGCGGTATACTGAAAGCCCTCGGCGCCAAAGCGAGCCTCGCCGACCACGCCGAAAGCGGCCTCGTCTCGGGCGTTCGGGATAGTGCCGATAAACGGGTTGAAGCGCTGCCACTGCGCTGGCACCTGTTCGGGCTTGTTGAAAGGATGTCGCTCTGAGAGACCGGCCAGCAGCAGCGTGGGGCGCTCGGTGATCTCCGGTGGCGGCAGATCGATGAAGGGCGTGGCGTCGTACCGGATCGGCTCGACCATTGGGATGCCGTCGGTCGAGCCGCGGGCGCGCAATTGCTCGGGCGTCAGGCCGAACTGATCGCGAAAGGCCCGTGTGAAGGCTTCGTGGGAGCCGTAAGTCGCCACCAGCGCCACATCGAGAATGTCCGGCGCGCCGGCCGCCAATGCCTTGGCGGCCTCAGTCAAGCGCCGGGCGCGCAGATAGGCGGTGACGGAGTAGCCCGACGCGGCCTGAAACCGCCGCGACAGGTGGAAACGTGAGACGCCGCAATGGTTGGCGATCGTTTCGAGGGTCAGGTCCTCGCCATAGCGATGCTCAATGAGCCAGAGAGCCTTCTCGATCACGGCCGACATGCGCGCACCCCATTGAATGCGCGCATGCTAGCCGGATTCGGTTGGCCGACTTGATCGGTCTTGCTAGCGCCGGTTGACCATGGCGAAGAAGCGATCCTGCTCGTTACGATCCTCAGCAAACACGCCGGTGAAGCGCTGCGTGATGGTCGAAGCGCCGTGCGCCCGCACGCCGCGCATGGACATGCACATGTGCTCGGCTTCGAGCATCACCGCCGCCCCCCGCGGATTGAGGTGGTCGTTGATGGCGTCAATGATCTGCGCGGTGAGATTTTCCTGCACCTGCAGGCGGCGCGAGAATACCTCGACCAGCCGGGCGAGCTTGGAGATACCGACAACCCCGTCATGGGGCAGGTAAGCGATGTGCGCCTTGCCGACGAAGGGCACCATGTGGTGCTCGCAGTGGCTCGAGAACGGGATGTCCTTGACCAGCACGACGTCGTCATAGCCGCCGACTTCCTTGAAAGTGCGCTGCAGCACTTCCTTGGGGTCCTGGTCATAGCCGGCGAAGAACTCGCCGAAGGCCTTGGTAACGCGCTTGGGGGTGTCGAGCAGGCCTTCGCGGGTCGGATCGTCGCCGGCCCAGGCGATCAGCGTGCGGACGGCCTGCATGGCCTCTTCGTGGCTGGGTCGCGGCAGGGCGACAGAAGTTACGGCCTTGCGGGCCTCTTGCTTGACGCTGACGTCCATGACAGTCCCCCTGATTGAGCGGAGTAGAGACGCGCGACAGCGCCGTGAAGTTTCACCGGGTAGTGAAAAAACGTGTCCCCACTGACAGAGGCACACTGCCCAACTATATAGGTTGGGACGATGGGCTCACAAGAAACAGATTTGTGTCTGGCATGGACCTGAGTGATCTCTATTCCGACCGCATCCTTCAGATCGCTGCAAATCAGCCAATTCCCGGACGGTTGGCTGCGCCGGACGGGCAGGCCCGCAAGGTCAGCCGCATTTGCGGCTCGAGCATAGAGGTCGATATCCAGCTCAGCGATGGGGTGATCGTCGGCTATGGCCACGAGATTTCCGCCTGCGCGCTGGGGCAGACATCGGCAGCCATCGTTGCCACCCACATCGTGGGCACGCCCGTGGCCGAGTTCCGCGACGTGCGGCGGCAGATGACCGAGATGCTGAAGGCCGATGGTCTGCCACCAGAAGGCAAGTGGAACGACCTGAAATACCTCGAGCCGGTGCGCGATTACCGGCCGCGCCATGCCTCGACGCTTCTGGTCTTCGACGCCGTCGCAGAAGCGCTTGAACAGGCCGAGGGCAGGGCGTGAGCCCGTTTCTCCATCGCTTCTGGAACGTTGTCGACTTTCCGTTCCGTGTCGTCGCCTACGGGCTGATCCAGGGCTATCGCTACAGCCTTTCAATGTTCATGGGCCGCAACTGCCGGCATGCGCCGAGCTGCTCGGAATTCACCCGTGACGCGATCTGGCAGCATGGCTTCTGGCCGGGCGGCTGGATGGGTCTGGCGCGCATTACGCGCTGTCGTCCAGGCGGCACACACGGCCATGACCCGGTGCCCGCGGCGCTTCCCGCGGCTGCCCACTGGTATGTGCCGTGGCGCTATGGTCGTTGGAAATAGCTGCGAGGACGTCAGCACCAGCGTGATAGAGTCGCGACGCCGACTTGACCTTGATCAACCCGTCCATGCGCCATTTGGCGCAGGTTCGCCTTGGGGCAGTTTGCATTGCCCGGGAGGCGCCGTTGATCATCCGCATTGTCCTTGCTGTCCTTTGCCTATCGCTGGTCGCACCGGCCCTGGCGGAGGATGACCCCATCGCTGTCGGCCGTGTGCTGATCGAAACCTATTGCTCGGGCTGCCACAGTATCGAGACGATCGGCGATAGCCCGTTCGAAGGTGCACCGCCTTTCCGCTCCCTGCACGATCGCTACGATCTCGATTGGCTGGAAGAGGGTCTGGTTGAAGGACTGGTCAGCGGCCATCCCGACATGCCCGAGTTCGAATTCGATCCGCTGCAGGCCGAGGCTATCGTCAGCTATCTCAAGGCCCTGACGCTGGTCTCGGGCAAGTAGCCCGGTCGTCGCCGGCACGATTGCCGCGTAGCTCGACCGCCGCCGCTTGAGGTTGGCGCGATGCACGTCCCGTGCTAGACACCGCCGCCGGCCGAAGCATCGGCGGCGCAACCCATTGGAGATGAAGATGACGATCAAGGTGACGTTTCCCGACGGTGCAGTACGCGACTATGCGCGTGGCACCACCGGGACCACCGTGGTCGAGTCGATCTCTCCCAGCCTGGCCAAAAAGACCGTCGCCATGAAGTGGAATGGCGTCCTCAGCGATCTCTCCGATCCGCTGGAGGCCGATGGCCGCATCGAGTTCGTCATGCGCGAAAGCGCCGATGGCCTCGGGCTGATCCGCCATGACGCGGCTCACGTGCTGGCCGAGGCGGTGCAGGAGCTCTGGCCCAAGACGCAGGTCACCATCGGCCCGGTGATCGAGAATGGCTTTTACTACGACTTCAAGCGCGACGAGCCTTTCAGCGAGGAAGACTTCCCCGTCATCGAAAAGAAGATGGCCGAGATCATTTCGCGCGGCGCCGCCTTCACCAAGGAAGTGTGGACCCGCGACGAAACCAAGAAGGTCTTCAAGGCCAAGGGCGAAGACTTCAAGGTCGAGCTGGTCGACGCCATTCCGGCCGACCAGATGATCAAGATTTACAAGCAGGACCAGTGGTTTGACCTCTGCCGCGGTCCACACATGCGCTCGACCAAGGACATCGGGACGGCCTTCAAGCTGACCAAGGTGGCCGGCGCCTACTGGCGCGGCGACAGTGCCAATCCGGTGCTGTCGCGGCTCTATGGCACCGCTTTTGCGACGCAGAAAGAACTCGACGCCTATCTGCACATGCTCGAAGAGGCGGAAAAGCGCGATCACCGCAAGCTCGGCAAGGAGCTCGATCTCTTCCACCTGCAGGAAGAGGCACAGGGCTCGGTGTTCTGGCACCCGAAGGGCTTTACCATCTACAACCAGATGGAAGCCTATATCCGCCGCCGCCTCAACTCCTCGGGCTATGTCGAGGTGAAGACACCGCAGTTGATGAACTCGAAGTTCTGGATCGCCTCGGGGCACTGGGGCAAGTACCGCGAAAACATGTTCGTGGTGCCTGACGAGGTGCCCAATACCGAAGAAGAAGGTCCGGTGCTCTCGGGCGAGGGCGAGTTGATGGCACTCAAGCCGATGAACTGCCCGGCGCATATCCAGATCTTCAACCAAGGCATCAAGTCTTACCGCGATCTACCTATTCGGATGGCGGAATTTGGCTGTTGCCACCGCAACGAAGCGCATGGTGCGCTGCATGGGCTGATGCGTGTCCGGCAGATGACGCAGGACGACGCGCACATCTTCTGCCGCGAAGACCAGATCCAGTCCGAGACCGAGCATTTCGTGCATCTGCTGTATTCGGTCTATGGCCACATGGGCTTTGACAATGTGGTCATCAAGCTGGCGACGCGGCCGGAAAAGTTCGGCGGCACGATCGAGCGCTGGGATGCCGCCGAGAAGGCACTGGGCGATGCGCTCAAGGCCACCGGCTATGACTTCGAGATCGCCGAAGGCGAGGGTGCGTTCTATGCGCCCAAGCTCGAATTCCACCTCAAGGACGCCATCGGTCGTTCCTGGCAGGTGGGCACACTGCAGCTCGACTACGTGCTCCCCGAGCGCCTGGATGCGACCTATGTCGCGGAAGACGGCTCGCGCAAGTATGCGGTGATGCTGCATCGCGCAATCCTCGGCTCGCTCGAGCGCTTCATCGGCATGATGATCGAGAACTATGCCGGCAAGATGCCGATGTGGCTGGCGCCGACCCAGGTCGTCGTGGCGACCATCGTTTCGGAGGCCGACGCCTATGCCGAGCAGCTGGTCGCCCAGTTGCGCGCCAAGGGCGTGCGGGCCGAGCTCGACGTGCGCAACGAGAAGATCAACTACAAGGTGCGCGAGCACTCGGTGCAGAAAGTGCCGCTGATGTTCGTGGTCGGCAAGCGCGAGGCCGAGGAGGGCACCGTGTCGGTGCGCCGTCTCGGTACCGAAGGCCAGCAGGTCCGGCCGGTGGCCGACGTGGTTGCCGAACTGCTCGAAGAGATCGTGCCGCCCGATCTCAAAGCCGCAAAGGCGCGGCCTAAGCCAAGTCACAATCCACGTCTCGGGGCGCCTCAGGGCGCCCCTTTCTTTTAGGCGGCTGCGATCGAGAGCGTGACGCTGCAGGTCATGTGCACCGGCGGCACGCAGCGCGACAGCAGGTGTGCGGCCTCGTTGCCGACATTGCGGTAGGCGAAGGTGTGACCGGCCGGGACACGGACGAAGTCGCCGGCCTGCACTTGGGCCACTGCGCCGGACACCATGAATTCCAGCGTGCCGTATTCGACCACGAAGGCCGTCTCGGTGCGCGGATTGCTGCGCGCGGGGACTTGGGCGAAGGGCGGTACGACCGAGGAATGGGCGCGGTAACGCAGGTCGGCGCCTTCGCCATTGGCGATGAAGACCACCTGATTTCCGGTGATGAAGAACGATCTGGACATAGCTGTTTCCCTCTCGCGTTGCCCCGGCGTCTCCCTATTGCCGCCGATATGAACGCAACTTGAACGTACGCCTCGCAGCTATCTGTGGGTAATCAAAACTAGGTCTGTTCGGCAAAACGAACAGTGTTACGGATTCGTCACTACAGTGATTTGGGTGATGCCATGGCACGCGCGCTATATGTCGTCATATTCAGCCGCGACAGCTGGTGGGTCGACATCGAGGGCAAGGCCCACGGTCCCTACGACACCCGTGAGCTGGCAGCGGCCGAGGCCAAGCATCTGGCGCAGTTCGCCGCCCATTCGGGCCGCTCGAGCGAAGTGCTGGTGCCCGATGACTCAGGCCGCCATCGCGTCGTCTGGGAAAGCGCGATTGAATACCCGTCGCATGCGGGTTTCCGCGCTGCAGAGTAAGCGGCGAAGGCTCGTCGAGAGTTTAGGGGCGCCTCAGGGCGCCCCGATCTTTTCGGCCTTAGCTGCATCCCACCACCAGACGGTCGGAAAGCCGACCGAGTACTTGGGCAGCTCGGCCGGACGCCCAAAGCGGTCCCAATGGGCGACGCGTTCGTCGACGGCGGCGTAGCTGGGGATGAGCAGGTGCTTGGAGAGCAGCACGCGATCGAGGGCTCGGGTGGTGGCGATCAGGGTCTCGCGATCGTCGGAGACGACCAGTTTTTCGATCAGGGCGTCGATCGCCGGGTCCTTGATGCCGGAATAGTTGCGCGAGTTCGGGGTATCGGCAGCCAATGATCCCCAGAAGTCGCGCTGCTCGTTGCCGGGCGAAAGGGTTTGGCCCCAACCCTGGTAGACCATGTCGAAATCGCGATTGTTGAGCCGCTCTTCGAACTGGGCCGAGTCGGCCGAGCGAATGGTGACCGTAATGCCCAGGCGGCCCAGGTTGGTGACGAGGTTTTCGGCCACCGGTTCGATGGTCGGTCCGTCGAGCAGGATCTCGATGGTGAAGGGCTCACCCTCCGGGGTGACGCGCGTATTGCCGTTCAGCGGGTAGCCGGCGTCGATCAGCAGCTGGTTGGCCTTACTCAGGTTGCTGCGCAGGTTCTCGGCGCCGCCCACCGGATTGGTGTAGGGCGTGGTGAAGATCTCCGGATCGATCTGATCCTTGATTGCGTTGAGGATTTCCTGTTCCTCGCCGGCCGGTAGGCCGCTGGAGGCCAGTTCGGTGCGGTAGTAGAACGAGTCTATCCGTCCGTACTCGCCGTAGAACAGGGTCTTCTGCAGCTGTTCGAAGTCGAAGCCGTAGTTCAGCGCCTCGCGCACCTTCTCATTCTGGAACTTCGGTTTGCGCAGATTGTAGATGAAGCCGACCATCAGGCCGCTGTCGCTCATCGGTCCGGCATACCGCTCGCGCAGCACCTTGCCCTGCTGGGCTGCGGGGAAGTCATAGCCGGTGGCCCAGCGGGCGGCGCGGTTCTCGCTCCAATAGTCGAACTGGTCGGCCTTGAAGGCCTCGAAGGCAACGTCGGTGTCGCGGAAATACTCGTAACGGATCTCGTCGAAGTTCCAGGTCCCGACGCGGACCGGCTTGTCCTTGCCCCAGTAGTCCTCGACCCGCTTGAAGGTCAGCGAGGAACCGGCGTTGAAGGCCGCCAACTGGTATGGCCCAGAGCCCATCGGCGGCTCCAGGGTGGAAGCAGAGATGTCGCGGGGCTTGCCGCTGGCGTCAGTGCCTTCCCACCAATGCTTGGGGAGGATCGGGAACTCGCCGACGATCATCGGTAGTTCCTTGTTGCCGGTCTGGTTGAAAGTGAACGTCACTTCCAGCTCGCCAGTGACTTCGGCCTTGGTGACATTGGCGTAGTAGCTCTGCAGGAACTTGTTGAGTTCCTTGGCTTTTTCGAATGACCAGACGACATCTTCGGGCGTCACAGGCTGGCCGTCGTGCCATTTGGCGGCGGCGTCGAGGCGATAGGTCACCGAGGAGTAGTCGTCGGGATAGCTGAACGCCTCGGCAAGCAGGCCATAGCTGGTGGATGTTTCATCCAGCGGCTGGGTCAGCAGCGTTTCGTAGACGAGCCCGGTGGGGGCGGCCTCACCCTTGTCGGACAGCGCGTTGAAGGTGTCGAAGCTGCCGAAGGCGGAAAGGCGCGCGACGCCGCCCTTGGGCGCTGCCGGATCGACATAGTCGAAATGCGCGAAGCCCTCAGGGTACTTGAGTTCACCGATAAGCGAGACGCCATGGCGCCAGACCTTTTCGGTCGCGGGCGCGGCGTCCTGGGCGATGGCCGGAGCGGCCAGGAGGGCGAAGAGAAAAGCAAAAGAGGCGAAGGATTTCATCTTGTTGTTCTGTCCTCGAGCCAACGATGTGGATGCAGTCTAGGCGCACGGCGGCGCAAGTCGAGAGGCTGCCGCGGCTTTGTGTTCAAGTTCGGGTGAGCCTTACTGCCGCAGTCCCGCAGCAGGTTCCGCCCGCAGATGGAATGCGGCCGCGAGGAGCGCGCGGGTGTAGTCCGACTGTGGCGCCGTGAAGACCTGATTGGCGGGGCCGTATTCGACCGCCTTGCCGTCCCGCATGACCAGCACATCGTTGGCGAGCGCCCTGACGACGCGCAGGTCGTGCGAGATGAAGAGGTAGGCGAGGCCGTGCCTGGTCTGTAACTCCCTTAGCAGGTCGACGATCAACGCCTGCACACTCATGTCGAGCGCCGAGGTGGGCTCGTCGAGCACCACGAATTTGGGTTTGAGCGCCATGGCGCGAGCGATGGCGACGCGCTGGCGCTGGCCGCCGGAGAACTCGTGCGGGTAGCGGAAACGGGTTGCCGGGTCGAGGCCAACTTCGATCAGAGCGGCGACGACGCGCTCATCGAGTTGGGTGCGGGTCAGGCCCTTCTGGTGCACTTCGAGGCCCTCGGCCACGATCTCTCCGACCGCCATGCGCGGGCTGAGGGAACCGAAGGGGTCCTGGAAGACGATCTGCATATCCTTGCGCAGCGGCCGCAGCGCATCACCGGAGAGTTTTTCGATCGGCCGGCCGACAAAGGCGACCTGGCCTTGCGACGCAACAAGACGCAGCAGGGCGCGGCCGAGCGTGGTCTTGCCTGAGCCGCTTTCGCCGACGACCCCGAGTGTTTCGCCTTCGCGGACCACGAGGTCGATGCCGTCGACCGCCTTGAAGTTGCCCACCGTGCGCATGAAGACGCCGCGCCGGACCGGGAACCAGACTTTCAGCCCCTTGGCCTCGATCATGGTTTTGGCACCGGGCTGAGACACCGGCGGTTTGCCGCCCGGCTCGGCGGCGAGGAGCTTTTGCGTATAGGGATGTTTTGGTGCGGCGAAGAGCTCGGCCGTCGGGCCGCTTTCGACGATCTCGCCATTGGTCATCACATGCGTGACCTTGGCCATTGTCCGGACGATGCCGAGGTCATGGGTGATAAAGAGGATCGCCATACCGTAGCGGGCCTGCAGCGACTGCAGCAGCTCAAGGATCTGTGCCTGCACGGTGACATCAAGCGCGGTGGTCGGTTCGTCAGCGATCAGCAGGTCAGGGTTGTTGGCCAGCGCCATGGCAATCATGACGCGCTGGCGTTGCCCGCCCGAGAGCTGGTGCGGAT
>JACDQI010000210.1 GCA_015657675.1 Devosia sp. | reverse complement strand
GCGCTTCAAGGCTATGGTCTCGGCCGGCAAACCCAAAAAGCTCGTGCTGATTGCCATCGCCCGAAAGCTTCTTGTCATCGCAAACGCCGTTCTCAGAGACCAAACTCCCTTCAGAACCTGACAACAAAACACAGTTGCTCGGGTCGAGCCCGAGGATGACGGCGGTTGGGGTGGGAGCGGGGTGAAGTTGACGGGGCGGGGCAATGAAGGGGTGGTTAGCGGGCCCCTTCCACCGGCTGCGCCGGGCCTTGCGGGCATCGCCCCTCCCGTTTTTCTGATCTCAGATCACGCCACCGGCGTGATTTGACCCGTTGGGTCGCCTCAAGGCCCCACCCATCAAAGCGGGACGGGACCCAACTGCCGGGTTGGCGTACGTGCCGCTAGAGGCCCTGGAACAGGGAGTCGAGGGCTTCGCGGAGAGTCGTGCTGGTGGTGTAGCGGATGTCGTTGAGGCGCCAGAGGGTGCGGTCGGGGTTAGAGGGGTGCGGGGCCTGGATCAGTTCCAGCGTATCGGAGAACTGGGCGGCTGGATCTTCCGGGAAGTCGTAGGTGACGACGACACGGGCAACGCCATTGTCGATGGCAATGCTCCCGAGGCTGCACTTGCCGGGATAGTCCGGAAAGCTGGCCCAGGGGATGCCGTCGCCGAGCGGCGGTTTATCGTCAGGATGGGCCGCTGCGTAGCTGGCGTCGCGCGCCTCGGCATAGGCGATGTGGGAGCGCAACTCGTCACTGAGCAGGCCCTGCAGCAGGCCCTCGTCATCACCCAACCGCGACATGCAGACGATCTGGCCGATCTCTTCGGGTGTGACGGCCGGTCCGTCCTGTGCGAGGGCGGGTGTGGCAAAGAGGGGGAGGACGAGAAGGGCGAGGCCGAGATGACGCATGGGAGTTCTCCGTTCAGTGGAGAGGCGCTTAAGGTCTTGGGGCTGAATGGGAGCTGAACCGGGGGCGTGAGGCGACGCACTCTCGATCGGGGCTCTTCACCCCCCACCCAGCTGCGCTAGGCGCTGAAGCGCCAAGCTGCGCTGCCCTCCCCGCGAGGGGGAGGGTGTACCGGGGGTGGGCTAGAGCCAGCCGCGGCGTTTGAAGAAGAGGTAGGGCATGGCGGCGGAGAGGATCATCAGGAAGATGGCGAAGGGGTAGCCGAAGGTCCAGTCGAGTTCGGGCATCACCCTGAAGTTCATGCCGTAGATCGAGGCGACCAGGGTAGGGGGCAGGAAGACCACGGCGGCGACCGAGAAGATCTTGATGATCTGGTTCTGCTCGAGATTGATCAGGCCCAGCGTCGCATCGAGCAGGAAGTTGATCTTGCCGCTGAGGAAGGCGGCGTGGTCGGAAAGGGCGGCGGCGTCGCGCTGCAGCACCTTGAGTTCCTGGCGCAGCTCGCGGGTGAGTTTGGCGTCGCTGTCCTCGATGGTCTGGTGGAAGGTGGAGAGCCGGCCGATCGAGACCAGGCTTTCGCGCGCCAGGGTGAGGTTGTCGCCCTTCTTGCCGATGCGCTCGATCAGCGATTCCAGGTCGCGCGCCTTGCGGGTGGGCTTTTTGGCCTTGTTGCCGAACACTTCGCGGGAAATCTGGTCGATCTCGTCGCCGGTGGTTTCGAGCAGCTGGGCGAGGCGGTCGATGATGGCTTCGATCAGGCCGAGCATGACCTTCTCGCCGGAATGGAAGCGGGCGCCGGCGCGGGTGGCGAGGCGTTCGAAGGCGATGACCGGCTTGGGGTCGGCATAGCGCACGGTGACCAGCTGGTTGTTGCGCAGCACGAAGGAGATCGGGGTCTTGGAGGGTTCGTCGGCGTCCGAATAGTAGAGCGCGGTAATGGTCATGAACTCGGCGCCGTCCTCGTTGTAGAGGCGGGCAGAGGGCTCGATGTCATCCATTTCGGCGCGGGTGGGGACGTCGATGCCGAGGCACCGCTCGACGAAGGCGTCCTCGGCCTTGCTAGGGGTCGCCATGCTGTACCAGATGGCATTGGCCGCAGCGCCGCCATCGGGCGCATCGAGATCCACATCGACCGCTACCAGGCGGTCACCATCCTTGATGTAGGCTTTGATCATGCTTTTCGTCCTCGGAAGTACTGACGCACCAGCGCCAGCCAAGCGAGGCTAAAGCGCCGGCAAGATCGAAGATCGACTTCGACTGTCGGGGTTCATTTCAGTGTCCTTTGAAGGTGTTCGGGCGAGCCCGCACAGGGCAGTGAATGCGCCTGTGACAGCACAGCGTCAACCGCAAATCGGTGTGAGTTGACGTGGTACCACGCCCTCGTGGTTCGACAGGCTCACCATGAGGGCTACTGGCACTGTCCGCGGAATAGAGCCCCCTCATGCGCCCTGCGGGCACCTTCTCCCCGACGGGGAGAAGAAATGGAGAGGTAGCGACTGGCTAGAAGCTCCACTCGCGGGCTTTACCGACGATGAAATCGCGGAAAACGCCGACGCGCTTGGAGTTCTTGAGGGCCGGCGGATAGACGAAATAGGCCTCGTAGGCCGGAATTTCGATGCCGGAGAGCACGCGCTGCAGCTTGGTTTCACCTTCGGTGACGTAGTCGGGCAGCATGGCGATGCCGATGCCGGCGCGGGAGGCCTGCATCATGCCGTAGATCGAGTTGACCTTCATGGAGGCGCGGCGCGGCGAGGAATCCGGGCGACCGAGACGCTCGAGATAGTTGATGTCACCCAGATAGCTCGGCACCGGTTCGCCGAACGAGATGATGCGATGATTGTCGAGGTCCTCGACGGCCTTGGGCTCGGGGTGCTCGGCGAGGTAATCGACCGAGGCATAGAAGTGGTTGTGGATGGTGAACAGCTTGCGCTGAATCATCTCGGACTGGTTGGGCCGATGCAGCCGGATGGCTACGTCGGCCTCGCGCATGGCGAGATCGAGCTCGGAGTCGTTGAGTTTGATCTCGATCTGAATGTCCGGATAGAGCATCAGGAATTCATGGATGCGCGAGCTCAGCCAGGTCGAGCCGATGCCGACCGTGGTGGTGACGAGCAGGGGGCCGGTGGGCACATCCTGGCTCTCCGACATCTGGGTCTCGACCTGCTGGAGCTCCCAATGCATGCGGTGCGCGGTGCGGAAGAGCTGTTCGCCGACTTCGGTGAGCACCAGGCCGCGGGCGTGGCGGATAAAGAGCTTTAGGCTCAGATCTTCTTCGAGCGCCGAAATCTGCCGCGAGACGGCAGATTGGCTCATGTTCAGCTTTTCAGCCGCGTGGGTGAAGCTTCCCGATTCAGCAGCAGTGTGAAAGATGCGAAGCTTATCCCAATCGAGCATTTACTCGGCCGCCTCGGCCATGTCGTGCTCGGCCAGCCAGCGCTCGGCTTCGAGCGCGGCCATGCAGCCCATGCCGGCAGCGGTCACCGCCTGACGATAGACGTCGTCGGTGACGTCGCCGGCGGCGAAGACGCCCGGGATGTTGGTCTGGGCGGTGCCGGGGATGGTCTTGAGATAGCCGCCCGGCTTCATGTCGAGCTTGCCGGCAAAGACCGAGGTGGCGGGCGAATGGCCGATGGCGATGAAGACGCCGTCAACAGCGCGCTCGCTGATGTGGCCGGTCTTGGTGTCGCGGATGCGGATGGCCTTGACCGAGGGCGGCATCTGCTCGCCGAGCACTTCGGCGACCTCGGCGTTCCAGATCACCTCGACCTTGGGGTTCTTGAACAGCCGCTCCTGTAGGATGCGCTCGGCGCGGAACTCGCCGCGGCGGTGGATGACGGTGACCTTCGAGGCGAAGTTGGTGAGGAACAAAGCTTCCTCGACCGCCGTATTGCCGCCGCCGACCACGACCACTTCCTTGCCGCGATAGAAGAAGCCATCGCAGGTGGCGCAGGCACTTACGCCAAAGCCCTGGAACTTTGATTCAGATTCGAGGCCTAGCCAGCGGGCCTGGGCGCCGGTGGCGATGATGACGCTGTCGGCCGTGTAGACAGTGCCGCTGTCGCCGGTGAGGCGAAACGGACGACGATCGAAATCGACGTCGACGATGAGGTCGTTGATGGTGCGCGTGCCGACATGCTCGGCCTGCGCCTTCATCTGTTCCATCAGCCAAGGGCCCTGGATGACGTCGGCAAAGCCGGGATAGTTCTCGACATCGGTGGTGATGGTGAGCTGGCCACCGGGCTGGATGCCGTTGATCATCACCGGTTCGAGCATGGCGCGGGCCGCGTAGATGGCGGCTGTGTAGCCGGCGGGACCGGACCCGATGATGACGACCTTGGCGTGCATTTGACGCTCCGCACCCTGAGACAGAACTGGAGCGCTAAAATAGGGGGTTCCCGGCGACCCTTTCAAGGCATGAGAGCCGGATGAGCTTACCGGAATGCCAAGGACTCACCGAAAAGACACAGCGCCAACGTCGAAACGGAGCAAAAACGTTTTAGCAGGCCGTTCGGAAGGGCGTTGAGGCCCTTCCATCGTTGCAATTGCCGAATCGATCCGACCGGTCAGGTCAGATATACTTGACCTCGAGGATCTCGTAGCCGCGCGACCCGCCGGGCGCGGCGACTTCGAAGGCATCGCCGACGGCCTTGCCGATCATGGCGCGGGCGATCGGCGAGGAAATCGAGATCCGGCCATTGCTGGCGTCGGCTTCGGCGTCGCCGACGATCTGGTACTTCTTTTCCTCGTCGGTGTTATCATCGACGATCTTGACGGTGGCGCCGAACTTCACCGTCGAGCCGGAAATGGACTTCGGATCCACGACCTCGGCCAGGGCGAGCAAAGACTCGAGCTCCTGGATACGGCCCTCGTTCAGGCTCTGCTGCTCCTTGGCGGCATGGTACTCGGCGTTTTCCGAAAGGTCGCCATGGGCGCGCGCTTCCGAAATGGCCGCAATGATCGTCCGACGGTCCTCGGCGGTGCGGCGACGGTATTCTTCCGTCAGGGCCGCATGGCCGGTCGGGGTCATCGGGATCTTGTCCATCAGTGTCTCCAGTCAAAAAGCAGCTTCCTGCCAAAGTCTCGGCTCGTACGATACGGGTACTGAGGGGAAGCGGGGTGAATTTGCCCGTGTGCGCCCCTGCGGTCAAGCTATGCGGGTAGCGCCAGTGATATGGGCGCCGGCGCGGCGGCTTCAAGGGCTGGCGCTGTTTGGCGCGACCGCCTGATTTACACTCTGTTTCCTACGCTGCCCGTCGTGATCGCGCGTTAACGACTGTTTCTCCATTGGCCCGGAGATTGGGCCGGATTAGTGGAGGCGGGGAAACCCGGGAACGGATGAGCAGAACGCTTGTTTCCGTAATGCTGCTGGCAACGCTCGGAAGCGCAATTGCCATGCCGGTATCGGCCGATGACTGGGTGGCGAGCAAGCTGCGCGGCGTGGTGTTGACGCTGGTCGACGGGCAGTGGGTCAAGCTCGAGCGCGGGCAGACCGTGCCGGATGATCGGGTGATCCGGACACTCAAGACCGGTCGGGTGGTGTTCCAGCGCGGGGCCGAGACGATCGAGCTCGGCGGTGATACCCAGGTGCAGATTTTTGATCGCTCCGGCAAGCGCTTTACCACGGTCAAACAGTATTTCGGCACGGTCGGCGTCGAGGCCGAAGTGCAGGATGTACAGCATTTCGGCGTGCAGACGCCGTATCTGGCAGCGGTGGTCAAGGGCACGAAGTTCGTCGTGACGTCCGATGAGGATGGCGCACGGGTGGACGTCAAGCGCGGCCAGGTGGCGGTGCAAGACAGTGATACGAACCAGTCGACCCTTGTTGCTGCCGGTCAGTCGGTGGAGACGTCCAGTGGTGCACCGCTCGATGTCAGCGGTAAGGGCGAATTGCCCGATGTGGTCGACGCGAGAGGCAGGGTGGTCGCGAGCTCGGAGACCAACACGCAGCGCTTGTCCGTGGGCAATTCCGGCGACGACAATTCGGACTCGAGCAGCAACACTCGTTCGAACGGCAATGGCATTGGCAACGGGAACGGTAATGGCATTGGCAACGGCAATGGCAATGGCAATGGCAACGGCAACGGCAATGGCAACGGCAACGGCAACTCGGAAGGGGACTCCGAGGCGGACGACGGTCCTGGCCGTTCCGATGACAATCCGGGCCGCGGTCGTGAGAAGGATGATGATTGAGCAGCGACCGGAGCCGGCCACAGTCGCCAGCGCTCTCTAGAATAGAAAAGGGCGCGGCCCCCGCAGGCCGCGCCCTTCATGTTTCGCGTCGAGCTGCCTCCCTCAGGCAGCCGGGCTCAGATTGTCCGCAGCGGACTTGCCCGTGCGCTTGTCCTTGACGATCTCGTAGTTGACCTTCTGCCCCTCATCGAGGCCGTTCAGGCCCGAGCGCTGGACGGCAGAGATGTGCACGAACACATCCGCCCCGCCCTCATCGGGCTGGATGAATCCGTAGCCCTTCTGACCGTTGAACCACTTCACCGTACCGGTAGCCATATAAGTCCCTCTCGCAGTCTGCCGTGGCGGTCCCAACCCCAATTGGTATGACCGTGCCAATCGAATTTTTGGGTAGTGACGTCAGCAGGCGCGTGTGACTCGCCAGGCACGAACTGTCGGCCGCAATATTCGACCCGAAGTTTCTAGCGTGAATCTTGGCGACCAGCAATATGTCTTTAGACATAGCTTCGCACCCGGCCGCCAATAGGCTTCCGAGTGGGATGTTGCCGCAACGCATTCTTTCACCGCGGGGGAGCGGTGCCGAGGTCGGGTCCGCCGGAGCGGAATCGGGTGTCACTCGCAATCGAACACCCTGCGCACACAGTATTCGTCCGGGCGGCGGCAGGGAAGTGGAATTTCAGCTGGTGAGCAGCTTGATGCCCACAACCGCCAGGACAGCCCCCAGCAGTAGTCGCAGCACGGCTTCCGGAACCTTTGGCGAGAACCAGCTGGCGATGAGGATGCCGGGGATCGAGCCGACCAGCAGCGAGAGGAGCATGCCGCCATCGACATTGCCGATGGCCCAGTGACCGAGGCCAGCGACCGCGGTGAGCGGGACGGCGTGGGCAACATCGGTGGCGACGACGCGCAACACTGGCAGACGCGGGTAGAGCAGCATGAGAGCAGTCACGCCCAAGGCCCCAGCGCCGACCGAGGAGACCGAAACGAGGACGCCGATGACGGCGCCCGTGCCGACGGTCAGCGCCGTCTGGGCCGTCGGGCTCAGTTCCCGATGCGACCGGGCAAAGCCAAGCAGCCAGCGGCGCAGCACGAGGGTCAGGGCGGTCAGAATGAGCATGCCGCCCAACACCTGGGAGATAAGCTTGGTGATCGCCGGATCGGCCTTCAGTCCCGATAGCGCCCAGAGGGTGAGGACCGCGGCGGTAACGCTACCAGCGCCGAGTTTGAGGACGATCCCCCAGTCGACGTTGCGGTTGACGCCGTGGACCAGCGTGCCGGCCGATTTGGTGAGCGCGGCATAGAGCAGATCGGTGCCAACAGCAGTGGCGGGGTGGACATTGAAGAGCAGGATAAGCAGGGGCGTCATCAGCGAGCCCCCGCCGACGCCGGTCAGCCCGACAATGGCGCCAACCAGAAAACCGCTGAGCGAATAGAGCGGATCAATACCAAACACCAAAGACCCCACCCCCGCGTGCCGAGGGCGCAACCTAGTGCTGCTCAAACGGCATTGCCAGTGTTGCCATTGGGATGACGTTCTGCGGAGGCGCGGCAAACGAGCAAATAAGTGCGCTGATCGTGCATGGGTGGCCCGGTCCGCCGCGCGATTTTTTCCGAGAGGCCCTTTAAGTTGTCACAGCGCTTGTCTAGGAAAGCACAGATCAACGTCAGCAAGGGGCACCCAATGTCTGCAATCATCGATATCACCGGCCGTCAGGTTTTCGACAGTCGTGGCAATCCCACTGTCGAAGTCGATGTGGTGCTCGATGACGGCAGCTTCGGCCGGGCCATCGTGCCGTCAGGCGCCTCGACCGGCGCGCATGAAGCCGTAGAACTGCGCGACGGCGGCAAGGCCTTCATGGGCAAGGGCGTGACCAAGGCCGTCGACAACGTCAACACCGAGATCTTCTCGGAAGTGCAGGGCATGGATGCGCTGGACCAGCGCGCCCTCGACCAGGCGATGATCGAACTCGACGGGACGCCGAACAAGTCGCGGCTCGGCGCCAATGCAATCCTGGGCGTATCGCTGGCGGTGGCCAAGGCCGCAGCCGAGAGCGCGGCGCTGCCGCTGTTCCGCTATGTCGGCGGGCCGAATGCACATGTGCTGCCGGTGCCGATGATGAACATCATCAATGGTGGCGCGCATGCCGACAACCCGATCG
>JACDQI010000023.1 GCA_015657675.1 Devosia sp. | reverse complement strand
GCCCTGGGTGACGCCGTCGCACATGGCGGGGACGCCGCCGGCGACCTGGGCGGTAGCGCCGATGGAGCGGGCCGCGTCTTTGATGATTTCGGGATAGAACTGGTACGGCTGATGGGCGCTCAGCATGTCATTGTAGGAGGTGACAATACCCAGGTTCAGCGCCTTATTGCCAGCAAGCTTGGCCTTGTCGGCCGGCGCGCAGGCGGCAAAGCCGTGCGCCAGGTTGCCGCAAGAGAGCGATGAGCGGTAGACGCCCTTTTCGCGGGCCCCTTCGATACGATCAAGATAGTTGCGGCGCGAGACCGAGCTGCGGGCCGCAATGCGGTCGGTCACGTCCTTGATGGACTGGCGGACAGACATGTTCTTCTCCTAGCGGGGGCGCCCTCGAGTCAGGGACACCAGAATATGGTCACGGGCCGGGTGGTCTGGCGGAGGACGGCACGCACGGGCATGTCTTGTTCGCTGCCTTCGGCGAGTGCTTCTTCCAGAACCCTGGCCTTGTCCTCCCCCTCGATATGCAGATAGAGCGCCCTGGCGGCAACTAGGTTGCGCAGCGTCAGCGTGACGCGGGGCTCGCCGGCTCCGGGGGCGCGTATAGCGATGACCGGCTCCCCACCGGTCAAGGCCTTCTCCAGTGTATCGCCGCCCGGAAAGAACGAGGCTGTGTGGCCATCATTGCCCATGCCGAGAATGGCGGCATCGAGCGGGCCGATGGCAGAAATGGCCGCGCCGGCGCGGGCGATGGCGGCCGGATCGGGCGCATTGCCGCCCTGCCAGAGCGGCACGAAACGCGCCGCGGCAGCCGGCCCCTGCAAGAGGTTGGCCTTGACCAGCCGCGCGTTTGAGCGATCGGAGCTTTCATCGACCCAGCGTTCGTCAACGAGCGTGACGGTGACCCGCGACCAGTCCAGATCGGTGCGGGCACCGAGCGCCTTGAAGAATCGGGCGGGCGTCGAGCCGCCGGAAACAGCCAGAGCCGCCGTGCTGCGGGCAGCGATGCCCGCAGCGAGGTTGGCGGCGACGGCGTCAGCAAGCGCTGCCGCCAGATCATCCTTGCTCGAGAAGGTGCGCCGGATCGGGCTCAATGGCCATCCTCGTGCCAGGTACGGCCGTCGCGTTCGATCAGCGCAATCGCGCCGGTCGGGCCCCAGGTGCCGGCCGTATAAGGCTGCGGCGCGTCGGTGGCGGCATCCCAGGCTTCGCGGATCGGGTCGACCCACATCCAGGCGGCCTCGAGTTCGTCGCGGCGCATGAAGAGGGTCTGGCTGCCACGGATGACGTCCAGCAGCAGGCGCTCGTAGGCTTCCGGCGTGCGCTCGGTGAACGTCTGGGCGAACGAGAGGTTGAGGGGCACTTCGCGCAGGCGCATGCCGCCGGGACCCGGATCCTTGATCATCATCAGCAGCTTGACGCCCTCGTCGGGCTGGATGCGGATGACCAGGCGGTTGGGGCGCGGCGCGCCTTCGGCATGGTCGAACATCGAGTGCGGGATGGCGCGGAACTGGATGACGATTTCGGAGGCCCGCGAAACGAGGCGCTTGCCGGTACGGATGTAGAAGGGCACGCCGGCCCAGCGCCAGTTCTCGATCTCGGCCTTGAGAGCCACGAAGGTCTCGGTGCGCGAGCCCTTCTTGTCCTCCGGCAGTTCGTCCTGGTAGCCGACGACGGCGGCGCCATCGACGCTGCCGGCGCGGTACTGGCCACGCACGGTGCACTTGGCGACATCGGCATTGGTGATGGGCTTGAGTGACCGCAAAACCTTCAGCTTTTCGTCGCGCAGCGCATTGGCGGCGTCGGAAGCGGGGGGTTCCAGCGCCACAAGGCAGAGCAGCTGGATAATGTGGTTCTGGATCATGTCGCGCAGCGCGCCGGACTCGTCATAGTAGCCGCGGGTGCCGGCGCCGACGCTTTCGGCCACGGTGATCTGCACGTGGTCGATATGGGCCGAGTTCCAGATCGGTTCGAAGAGGATGTTGGCAAAGCGCAGGGCGAGAAGGTTCTGCACCGTCTCTTTGCCGAGGTAGTGATCGATGCGGTAGACCTGATCTTCCTTGAAGATCTTGCTGACTTCGTCATTGATCTGCTCGGACGACGCCAGATCGTGGCCGAGCGGCTTTTCGATCACGACGCGGGCATCGCGGCGATAGTAGCCCTTCTTCTTGATGTACTCGCAGGTGGGGCCGAAGAGGTCAGGCGCGATGGCGAGGTAGAAGGCACGGACGACCTTGGGATCATCGCGCAAGCCCTTGATGTCGCCCCACTTCTTTTCGTCGTTCACGTCGTTGGAGACGTACGAGAGGGTCGAGATGAAGCGGTCGATGACCTTTTCGTCCTGATATTCCTTCTCGACGAACTGGGTGATCGAGTCGCGCGCCGCCTTGCGGAATTCGACATCCGTCAGGGTCGAACGGGAGACGCCGATGATGCGGCTCTGCTCGTCGAACTGGCCGTCCTTGAAGCGGTGATAGAGCGCCGGCAGCAGCTTGCGCTTGGTGAGGTCGTCGGTGGCGCCGAAAACCACATAGTCGAAGGGCTGGACGGGAATGATGCGGCTAGACACGCTCTGTTGTCTCCTGTCGAAGTGGTTCATGCGCTCAAGTCTCAGGCGCTCTTGGTCTGGGCGGCGAGGATGACCGCGCCATGCAAGGGCTCGTGCTGCGGACGGACGATGAAGTCGCCGTAGCGCTGTTCCATCATCGGGTAAAGGCGGGTGCCGAAGCCGCCGACGGCGGCCATCTTGGTGACGTGACGCGCCTTGAACCAGGCGACGTAGGTGTCGATTTCGCTGAGTTCGAGGTCGATCAGGTCGCGGGCGACGGCGTCACCCTGCTCGAAAAAGTCCATGATCATGGGGACCAGCGCGCCGTAGTCGGCCGGACGGCGATCCTGGAAGGACCAATCCATCACCGCATCAAGGGTGCCGCCAAGGCGAGCAACGGTGGCGTCGGTGAGCGGCGAGCCCGGGCGCAGGCCGTCGCCAGCTTCAACCGAGCGGCGCACCAGTTCGCGCCCGAGGATGGCGCCCGACATCTGGTCGCCGATGTGAAACCCCCAGCCGCCGGCCTGGTGGCGCTTGCCATCGACCAACG
>JACDQI010000209.1 GCA_015657675.1 Devosia sp. | reverse complement strand
CCGCGGTTCGGACCATCTCCCGGTCTGGGCCGACCTGCGCCTGCCTTAACGCTGGCACCGCCCCGCCGTTGACTTCCGGCCGGCTCCCGGCCCATGAACGGCCTAAACCGGAACAATCGCGCCATGCCCCTCTCGCAGCTCTCTGTCCCCCTCACCAAGGACCAGGCCTATGCTCTGGTGGATGCCGTGAGTGAGCGCGACGATCTTGCCGTCACCGCTTCGGCGCACGAGAACGAGGCCACCGGGGAATGGATCTTTGAAGCCACTTGCCTCGAGGAACCGGCACTGGCGGCCTTTGCCGAGATCGCCCGGCAGACCCTTGGGGGCGACGTGCAATTCACCGTCGAAGCCATCGATCCCGAGATCAACTGGGTGGCCAAATCGCTCGAAGGGCTGGCGCCGGTGGTTGCGGGCGGTTTCTTCATCCATGGCAGCCACGACGCCGGCAAGGCGCCCTCGGGCATGCAGTCGATCCAGATCGACGCTGCGCTGGCTTTCGGCACCGGCCACCATGAGACCACCACCGGCTGCCTCGAGGCCATCGACCGGTTGCTGAAGCGCCGCCGCCCGCACAACCCCATCGACGTCGGCACCGGCACGGGCGTGCTCGCCATCGCGCTGGCCAAGCGGCTCCGCATCCCGGTTCTGGCAACCGACATCGACCCGGTCGCCGTCACCACCACGGCCGAGAACGCGCAGGCCAATGGCGTCGGCAAGTTCGTCCACGCCCTGGAAGCCACCGGCCTCGACCACGCGCGCATTATCGCCAAGGCACCGTTCGACCTGGTGGTCGCCAACATCCTTGCCGGCCCGCTGGTGGCGCTCGCGCCAGACATGAACCGCCTCGTGACCAAGGGCAGTTCGATCATCCTCTCGGGCATTCTGCTAACCCAGGCCGCTCGCGTCGTCGCCGCCTACTCCCGCCTCGGCATGGTCGTCCGTTTCAAGATCTTGAAGAAGGAATGGGCCACCCTGGTGCTCGAAAAGCTCTAGGACCTCAGGCCAAAAGCTGCGCCAGCCAGCCCAGCAGCGGGATGCCGATCAGCACGTTGTAGGGGAAGGTGATGGCCAGCGACATGGCGAGCGGAAGGCCGATATCTGCCTCCGGGAGCGCCAGCCGGATAGCCGCCGGCGCCGCAATATAGCTGGCGCTGCCGGAAAGGACCCCCAAGGCCGCTGCCGTACCCGCGTCGAGTCCCAGCAGCGAGCCGAGCACCACGCCCAGCGCACCGTTGACCACTGCAAAGCCGATGGCCAGCAGCGCCAGGGTCGGCGTCAGGCTGCGAGTCTTGAACAGCTGCCGAGCCGCCACCAGGCCCATGTCGAGCAGGAACAGGCAGAGCATGCCCCGGAACGCCCCCTCGAACACCGGCTGGACCGGCGCAAATCCGTCCCGGCCGATGACAAGGCCGATGGCAAAGCTGCCCATCAGCAGCATCACCGTGCCGTCCCGCAGCGATTCCGAAATGTGGTGACCGACGCCGACCGAGCTGCCCGCAGTCGCCCGCCGTGCCAGCCACAGCCCAACAATGATCGCTGGGGCCTCCATCAGCGCCAGTACGGCCACCATGTAGCCTGCCGGCGGCATGCCACTGGCCGTCAGGATTTCGACGCCGGTAACGAAAGTCACCACCGAAACCGAGCCATAGTGGGCAGCCACCGCCCCGGCATTGAGGCTGTCGAGCTTTCCGAGCTTCCGCACCACCCAGAATACCGGCAGCGGCAGCAAAAGGCTGAGTCCGAGGCCAGCCAGAGCTGCAATCCCCAGCTCGGCCGTAAAGCCTGACTCGGAAACCTGCACCCCGCCTTTGAGGCCAATCGCCGCCATCAGGTACAGCGCCAGCGCCTTGCCCACCACTTCGGGCACCGCAAGATTGCTGCGCGCGATCACCGCTGCAACGCCGAGCCCGAAAAACAAGATGACCGGTGAAAAGATGCTGTCCACGTGCCCTGACCCCTGTGAGCTACCAATGGCCAGCGATGTAGCGAGCGTATTTCGTTCTGTATAATTCATTGATCTGAACAGAACGTTCTCTATAATGGAAGGATGAGTGATCTCAACTTCAAGCACCTGCGCTACTTTCGCGAAGTAGCCCATGCCGGCAATCTCACCCAGGCGTCGCGCGCCTTGGGCGTCGCCCAATCAGCCTTGTCGACCCAGATCCACACGCTGGAAGAGCGACTCGGTCATCCCCTCTTCGAGCGCGTCGGGCGGCGACTGGTATTGACCGAAGCCGGTCGCGTCGCCCTAGACCATGCCGACGCCATCTTCGCGGTGGGCGAGGATCTGCTGGCGACGCTGCGGGTTGGCTCCGGCCACCGGCAGGTGCTGCGGGTCGGCGCCCTGGCGACGCTGTCGCGCAATTTCCAGATCGACTTCCTGCGCCCGTGCCTCGGGCGACCCGACCTCGAAGTCATGCTGACGGCGGGCAGTCTGGCGGAACTACTCGGCCTGCTCCGCCGGCTCGAACTCGACGTGGTGCTTTGCAACGCCGCGCCGGCCAGTAGTCCCGCCGACGGCTTTGTGGCACACCGCCTGGCGCAGCAACCGATCAGCCTCTTCGGCGCCACCGCACTAAAGGGCACCGCAAAGACGCCTCGCGATGCGCTAAAGGCCCATCCAGTGATCCTGCCGACTGGCGCCAGCAGCATCCGCGCCGAGTTTGACGCGCTCTGCGACCGGCTGGCGGTGACCCCCACCATCGTTGCCGAAATCGATGACATGGCCATGCTCCGCCTGATGGCGCGCGAAGCCATTGGCCTGGCGCCCCTGCCGGCGATCGTGGTGCGAGATGAACTGGAAGCAGGCACCTTGAGAGAGGTGGTGCAACTGCCTGGCATCCGGGAAACCTTCTACGCCCTCACCTACCAGCGCCAGTTCCAGAGCCCAGTGGCGGAGGAACTGATCGCCAAGGCATCACGGTGGCAGGACTGAGCGAAAACCGACCAGGCAAAACAAAATCCCCGGACCAGAGGGACCGGGGATCAGCAAATCCTGTGCATGTATCGGCGCGCCGTGCCGCGCGCCAGGAGGTCAGTTCGGTCGCTTGGTGATGGCGCCGATCAGCTGGTGCTGGAACCGATAATTCACCTGACGGGTCGCCTCGCGGCTCCGTGCATCGATCACAGCGCCCAGGGCCTTGCGGAAGTCGTTCTTGCTCTCGGGCATGGTGGTCGTCTCCTAAAATTCGTGTAGTCCGGCGCATCAGCGCCACGGAGCAGTACATAGTGTGCGTCGCCGCAGGGCGTTAGGCCTGCTTTCACAGACCAGCCATTCGTTTCGCGCAACCCGGCTTAACGGGAGCTGAACGCCAATGGTGAATGCGGGCGGCGTCATTGGCACGGCTGTGGTTTTCGGCAGCGCGACAGTTGGGTTGTGGGGTTCGGCTCTGCTAGGGTCCTTCCACCAGCCAACCTGGCTGCTGCAAGCGGCAGAGAGACATGTCACCTACACCCCCGGCCTTCGCCCCCACCGTCTACCAGAGCTTTGACAGCCGGACCAAGAAGTCCACCGTGGCGCCACGGCTCAAGGCACTGCGCGCCGTCATTGCCGAAGCGGGGCTCGACGGCTTCCTCGTGCCGCGCGCCGACGCCCATCGCGGCGAACAGGTCCCCCCCGGCGAAGCCCGGCTGGCCTACATGACCAGCTTTACCGGTTCGGCCGGCATCGCTGCCATCGGCCTGCGCAAGGCCACGCTCTTTGTCGATAGCCGCTACACCCTGCAGGCGCCGGCCGAAACCAACACCAGCCTGGTCAAGGTGATCGAGACTACCCAAGGCGGCATGCCGGCAGAAATCGGCGACGTCGTCCCCAAGGGCGGCAAGCTCGGCTACGACCCCTGGCTGCACACCCCGGGCGAGATCAAGGACCTCACCGCCAAGCTCGCCGGGCACGCGACGCTGGTCGCCACCGACAACCTTGTCGACCGCATCTGGACCGACCGGCCCGGCGCGCCGGTGAGTCTGGTCGAATTCCTCGGTCACAACCGCGCCGGTCGGACGGCTGCCGAAAAGCTCGCGGACCTGCAAAAGACCCTCGCCGCCGAAAATGTCGATGCCACGGTGCTAACGCTACCCGAGTCGATCTGCTGGCTCTTCAATATGCGCGGCCGGGATGTGCCCAACACGCCGTTCGTGCTGGGCTTCGCCATCGTGCCGAAAAAGGGCAAGCCGACGCTCTATCTGAACAAGAAGAAGATCAGTCCCGAGGTCAGGAAAGGCCTCGAGGGCGTGGCCGGTGTCGCCGACGCTGCAACCATGTCGGCCGCGCTCCGCAAGCTCGGCGCGGCCGACAAGCGCGTGCTGCTCGACCCCGCCACTTGCCCGGTGGCGATCGTTGACACCATCAAGGGCGTCTCGGACGCCGTCATCGTCGAAAAGCGCGATCCCATCCTCCTGCCCAAGGCCAGGAAAAACGAGGTCGAGATCTCAGGGATGAAGGAAGCTCAGCGGATCGATGGTGCCGCCATGGCCAAGTTCCTCTGCTGGTTCGACGCCGAAGCGCCCAGGGGCAAGCTCGACGAAATCGGCATCGTCACCGCGCTCGAAGCCTTCCGGCGCGAAAGCGACTCGCTGGCCGACGTCAGCTTCGACACCATTTCGGGCGCCGGCCCCAACGGCGCCATCGTCCACTACCGGGTCAACAGCCAGACCAACCGGACGCTGAAACCGGGCGAACTGATGCTGGTGGATTCCGGCGGCCAATACCTGATGGGCACCACCGACATCACCCGCACCATGGCGACCGGCAAGGTCACCGCCGAGCAGAAAGACCGCTTCACCCGCGTGCTCAAGGGCATGATCGCCATCTCGATGGTGAAATTCCCCAAGGGCACATCGGGCGCGCAGATCGACGTGCTGGCGCGGCAGTTCCTCTGGCAGGCCGGCATCACCTACAACCACGGTACCGGCCATGGCGTCGGCCATTTCCTCTCGGTGCATGAAGGACCTGCGGGGATTTCCTCGCGTTACCCGACGCCGCTCGAGGCCGGCATGATCCTCTCGAACGAGCCGGGTTACTACAAGCCGGACGCCTACGGCATCCGCATCGAGAACCTGGTGCTGACGGTCGAAAGCAGTTTCCCGGGCTATCTCGAGTTCGAGACCCTGACCCTGACGCCCATCGATCTGCGGCTAGTGGACGAAAAGCTGCTGACCGAGGCGGAGCGCGACTGGCTCAACGCGTACCACAAGCGCGTGTTCAAGGAGATCGGTCCGCAGGTCAAAGGCGAGGTGAAGGCCTGGCTCAAGGACGCAACCCGCGCCATCTGAGCCAAGCTCGTTTCGCTTATTTCACGTCCCACGGGTCGTAGATCAGCAGCCAGGAGAGCATCCAGTTCTCCCCGGCGCCGGTGGAGGTGACATCATCCACCTTCCAGCCGTCGGCTTCCTTGACCATCGCGATGCTCAGAAGGCTCGGATGGTCGAAATTGTGGAAGCTGACGGTGGCGAGGGCATTGTCACCCAAGAGCACCGGCTCGCTGATCACCACGTCGAGCAGCAGCGCATTGTCGGCGTCAAGAAACGGGTTGAACGCCCGGCTTGGCGTCGCGTCGGTCTCGAATGCCACCGTCTCCGCCGTCACGCGGTTGGCATGGTCTATAAACAGGCCCTTGATCCGGTTTGAGTAGAACGGATCGAGGCTCTCATGTTTTTTGCCGGCCTGGTAGGGCTGGTAGATCGCTTCGAGCAGCGCCTTGGGCGTCTCGAACGCCTGCACCAAGCTTGGCACGAGCAGCAGAATGAAGGTCAGAAGAATGCGCAAGATGGCCCCACCGCGCTGAAATGAACACCAGCCTCTCCTAGCCAGTGCGTGGGGCGCAATGGCGGCGGCAATCAGCAAAGATTGTGGCTTTAGTCGCCGAGGAAGCCCGCCAGGCGCGCCAGTCCGTCCTGCAGGCGGGATTCGGTGACGGCATGGCACCAGCGCAGCCACCCCTCGCCTTCCGGCCCGAAGGCAGCGCCCGGCGCCAGACCCAGGCCGGCTTCAGCGACGAGACGCTTGGCCAGCGCAATGCTGTCCCCCTGCCCGGCCATGCGGAAGAACACATACATTGCCCCACCTGCCCCCGGCACCTCGATGCCCGGGAAGGCGCGAAGCCCGTCGACCAGCAGCTGCCGCGTCGTTCGCAGATGCGCCCGCAGTCGAGCCACCTCCGGTTCGCCCTGCTGCAGCGCGGCTGTCGCCGCACGCTGCACCGGTTCGAGGATGCACGACGTATTGTATTCAATGACCTTGGTGAGGTCGGTCACCACCGCCTCCGGCGCCACGATCCAGCCGATGCGCCAGCCCGTCATGCTCCAGGCTTTGGAGAAGCTGTTGACCGACATCACCCGGTCACCCGGCTCCGCCTCGGCGAGAAACGACGGCGCCGAGCGCCGCGAGGGATCGTGCACCAGCCGCTCGTAGACATCATCGCTGAGCAGCCAGATGCCGTGCTTGCGGCAATGCGCCATAATCACGCCAACTGCCTCAGGCGCGATCGTCCACCCGGTGGGGTTATTGGGCGAGTTGATGATGCAGAGCCGCGTCTCTGGCGTCAGCGCCGCCAGCAACTGCTCCACATCGAGGCTCCAGCGTCCAACGCTGACCTGCAGCGGCACCCGGGCGACATGGGCGCCGAGGATTTTTGGGATCTCGACGATATTGGGCCAGAGCGGCGTCACCGCCACCACCCGGTCACCCGGCGCCAGCACCGTCTGCATGGCGAGCATTAGCCCGGAGACACCCGAACCGACGGCAGCAACGCGCTCCGGAGCGATGGCAACGCTGTGCAGATCGCTGAGATAGGTCGAGATCGCCTCGCGCAGATAGGGTCGCCCCAGGTTCTGCGAGTAGAACGTCTCGCCAGCCTCCAGCGACCGCACGGCCGCATCGCGGATAAAGCCCGGCGTCGCCTGATCCGACTCGCCGAACCAGAACGGCAAGATGTCGGTGCGCCCCATGCCGGCATTGGCCACCTCGCGGATCAGCGAGGCCGCCAGATCATGGATCACCGGCCGCGGCACGGCTGGAAATGCCGGCGATGGGCGCTCGATCGCATCCATCCTCAGGGCATCGGCGCTTCGAGGATAGCGCGCAGGCGGAAGGCATACTCGGTATCGACGTTCTCGATATCATCGACCATCCAGCGCGCCCCTTCCTTGACCAGGGTGAGCGTCGCCTTCTGCGGCTGATCAAAATTCTTGAACTCAACCGGCACGGTGGCGCGGTCGCCGGCAATGACGGGGTCGCCGATCACCACGTCCTTGATCTCGTAGTCCTGACCGTTGATCCAGGGATCAAAATCGATGCGCCCGATCTCGCCGCCCGCCTCTTCCTGATCCTTGAGGAACAGCGCCTTGAGCTGGGTCGAATAGAGCTGCTCGGCATCCCAGCGGCGCCATTCGGCGGCGCGCTCGGAGCTATAGGCGTCATAGAGCGCTTCGACCACTTCGCTGGGATCGGCAAACACGTCGTCCCCGATGATGATCTTGGGCGACAGCAGGTCGGTCAGCCGATACTCGGCACCCGGCATGGTAGAGGTGATGTCCTCGAGCTTCCAGCCAGAGCTATCGAAGTTGAAAGCCTGCAGCTGCAGCGACACCGGCTGGCCAAAGTTCTTGAAGCTGACATTGATCGTTGCCGCAAACTCGTTGGAGTCCGGGGTGAGTTCGGTGACGAGGTCGGTGACCTGAAAGTCTTGCCCGTTCACGAACGGATCGAAGTCGAGCGAGGCATCCTCCCCTTCCGCGACACGCGCTGCCTCGGCGTCATAGAGCAGGTTGAGCTCGTCCGAGCGGAGTGCGCGGACATCTGCCGACTCCGCCCCGCCCATGTACGGAGCGTAGAGAGCAGCAACCAGCTCCTCAGCCGTGTCGAACGCGGCGGCGGGCAGGATGGACGCAAGCAGGAAACCGAGAACGGCGAGGAGACGCATGATGGAAGACCCCGGATGGAGATGCACTCTTAGTTGAACCAGAAGGCGTAGCCGAGAAGATTGTCACCAAAAACACGGTTGGCCTCGGCAAAACTGTCGGCAGTCGCGATCGGCCCGTCGCGCAGATAGGGCAAGGCGCCATAGCCGCTGAGGATCATGACGAAATCGGTGCGGGTCGCCATTTCGAAGTAGGCCTTGAGGTCAAAGCCCTGCTTGAACCGCCAATGCGGGATCAGCAGCTCGCCAGCCAGGATCCTGTCGGCAACATCGAGCGTCGCCCGCCAGGCGGCCACCATCTCGTCGGTGACAGCCCCTTCGGGCACCAGGCTGGTCTGGCGCGGACTGGGAAGCAGTTCGCGATTGTCGTCGGTCTCGAGCAGGATGGCGTCCCAGTTCTGCCGCGAAAGCGCGACGATCTTGCCCAGCCGCGTGTGGACGCGCTTCAGCCGCGCCGGGTCGGTGACCGCCCAGTTGATGGTGTGGATGGCGGCGATAGCATCGGCAATGGCGTTATCCGAGCCCGAGTCGAGCACCAGCCGACCACCATTGGAATGGTTCTGCATTGGCAGCCCCGCCGCCGGGAACACCCGGTGGAAGCTGGCATTGAAGAACTCGGAAAAGTCGTGCGCGAGCAGGAAATCCGCCTGTGCGGCGATGACATTGGCATAGCCTGCGAGCCAGAGCGCGTCGGCACGGTCAAAGCCGACTTCGGTGTTCGGCAGCGCTGCATCATGGCCACCTGCTCCAACCGCACCGCCCGCCGCGTCGCCGTTGGCAAGCTGCGCCGGATCGATCTGCAGCCCCGCCATCAGCGCATTGGCGACCGTCTCGCCCTCCTCGGCAGTCCCGTTGCCATTGATATCGACACGGATCTTGAGCAGGTCGACCGGCACCACATAATCGCCCGCGGCACCAGCCGTCTCGAGCGCCACACTCGCGGTGTCGAGCTGCGCGACTAACGTTTCCAGAATGCTTCGGAACGCCGCATAGTCGAGCGGTTCCGGCTTGGAATTGGCCGGCAGCGAGCCGGAAATGGCGCTCCCCAGCACGAATTCGCTACCGGGGAGCACGGCGCCATGCCGATAGAAGGCACGGCTGACGCTGCCAATCGCGTCGACAATCTCGATAAGCCCGAGCCCGAACTGCGCTTCAGTGTCACCAGCGGCGCCAAGCGGCGCGAGCGCCACTTTGGCCTCGGCCAGCGTACCGGCATAAAGATGTTGCCGGGTGAGATCGCCAGCCTCGCCCGCAAAGGCCGGCAGGCTGACGGCGCAGGCCAATAAAGCCAGAACGCGCTTGAACATTGGGAAACCCTCCGAAGCGCCCCCCGGCTACTTCGCGACCAGTTCCAACCACGCATCTTCGTCCAAAACAAGGACGCCGTGCTTTTCCGCGTCCTTGAGCTTGGACCCTGCCCCTGGTCCGGCAACGACGATATCGGTTTTGGCCGACACGGAGCCGGCCACCTTTGCGCCCAGCCGCTCGGCCATCGCCTTGGCCTCGCCACGGGTCATCTTTTCGAGGCTGCCGGTAAACACCACAGTTTTGCCCGCCACCTGGCTGTCAGCGGAGACGGTCACGACATATGGCTTGGGGCGCACCTGGACGAGCAATGCATCGAGCACGTCGTCATTGCGCGGATTGCCGAAGAAATCGACCATCGCCTCGATGACCGTGCCACCGATGCCGTCCACGGACGGAAACACCGACTTCGGGTCCTCCGCCGCGGCGGTCTCCTTGCCGGCGCGTACCCACTCCTCAACCGTCCCAAAGGTCCGCGCCAGTGCGGCACCAGTCGTCTCGCCGATATGCGGGATGCCGAGAGCAAAGATGAAGCGGTCGAGTTCCGGCTCGCGCTGCGCGTCGATGGCGGCAAAGAGCTTGTCGAGGCCTTCGTAGGTCCGCTCTTCGGCTGTCAGCACCTTCTTGCGGCTGATGCCCTTGGCCGCCTCGCGTTCCCGCGCCTGGGCCTCGCGCCGCTCGAACAGCGCCTGCTGGACCTCCGGGCGACGATCCCTGAGGGTGAAGATGTCAGCCGCATTGCGCAGCAGCCCGGCGGAAAAGAACAGCTCGATATTCTCGGCCCCGAGCCCCTCGATATCCATGGCGCCGCGCGACACAAAATGCCGGAGCCGCTCGACCGCCTGGGCCGGGCAGATCATCTCGCCGGTGCAGCGCCGGCGCGAGTCTTCCTTGCCAGTCTTCTCGTTGTGCTCACGCGTCGCCGGCGATCCGCAGACCGGACAGGTGTGCGGGAAGTCGTAGGGGACGGCGTCGGCCGGGCGCTTCTCCAGCACGACGCGAACGATCTGCGGGATCACATCGCCGGCGCGCTGGATCACCACGGTGTCGCCGACCCGCACATCAATCGGCTCGTCGCCGCGGATCGGCGCGCCGGTGGAATCGATGCCCTTGATGTAGTCCTCGTTGTGCAGCGTGACGTTTTCGACCACCACGCCGCCGACGCTCACCGGCGCCAGCCGCGCCACCGGCGCCAGCGTCCCGGTCCGGCCGACCTGGATGTCGATGCGCTTGACCGTTGTCGTCGCCTGCTCGGCCGGGAACTTGTGGGCAATCGCCCAGCGCGGTTCGCCGGTGACAAAGCCCCAGCGGCGCTGCAATTCGAGGCTGTCGAGCTTGTAGACCACGCCATCAATGTCATAGCCGAGCGAAGCCCGCTGCGCCTCGATCAGCTTGTACTGGGCGATCAGGTCGTCGGCCGAACGGGCCCGCACCATCAGCGGGCTAATCCTAAAGCCCCACTCGCCGAACTTCTGCACCGCATCGAACTGCGTCGCTGCCGGCTCGGCGCTGGCCGCGCCCCAGGCATAGGCAAAGAATTTGAGGTTCCGGCTGGCAGTGACCGACGCATCCTTCTGCCGCAGCGAGCCGGCAGCGGTGTTGCGCGGGTTGACATAATCCTGCCCACCCGCGGCGGCCGAGCGGGCCTTCAGGGCCTGGAACTCGGCATAGGTCATATAGACCTCGCCGCGGATCTCGATCATCTCGGGCCATCCGCTGCCTGCGAGCTTGTGCGGAATGTCGGCAATGGTACGGAGGTTCTCGGTGATATCCTCGCCGACAGCGCCATCACCACGCGTAGCGCCTTGCACGAAGACGCCCTTTTCGTAGCGCAGCGACGCCGAAAGGCCATCGATCTTGGGCTCGGCGGTGAAAACCAGGTCGAGATCCTTGTCCCGCTCGAAAAAACGGCGGCCGCGATCAATGAAATCGAGCACGTCCTGATCGGTATAGGCCTTGGCAAGGCTGAGCATCGGCACTGCGTGCCGCACCTTGGCAAAGCCCTCGACCGGCGCACCGGCCACCTTGTCGCTGAGGCTGTCGGGCCGCTTGAGCTCGGGAAACGCCGATTCCAGCGCCTGATAGCTGCGCTTCATCGCGTCATAGGCGGCATCGGTGATCTCGGGCGCGTCTTTTTCGAAATAGGCCCGGTCGGCAGCGCTCAACAGCTCATGCAGCCGGGCGAGTTCGACCCGCGCCTCGTCTTCCGAAAGGCTTTCCAGTTCGCGTCCGTCTGCCGTCACTCAACCAACCTCTGAAATGAGCTTGCGAGCCGCCGCGCGCGCTTCTTCGGTGACAGTGGCGCCGGCCAGCATGCGGGCCACTTCCTCGCGCCGCGCCGGCTCGTCGAGCGGCCGGACATGGGTCCGCATGAAGGCACCTTCGGAAATCGCCTGTTTTTCGATGAGTAGGTGCGTCTGCGCACGTGCTGCCACCTGCGGCGCGTGGGTCACCGAGATGACCTGTACCCTGCCCGCCAACCGGCCGAGGCGACGGCCGATGGCGTCGGCCACTGCACCGCCGACGCCGGTGTCGATTTCGTCAAAGATCAGCACTGGCGCCGAGCCGCGATCGGCCAGCACCACCTTGAGGGCCAGGAGGAACCGGCTGAGCTCGCCGCCCGAAGCGACCTTCAGCAACGGACCGGCAAGCGTCCCGGGGTTGGTCTGCACGTGAAAGGCCACCTGGTCAAAGCCGGTGGCCGCGACCCGGGCACTATCCACCTGCCGGTCAACGATGAAGCGGGCAGCGCCCAGCTTGAGATCCGGCAACTCGGCTTCCACGGCCTTGGTCAATGCCTTGGCGGCCTTCTCGCGCTCGGCGCTGAGCTTGGTCGCCGCCTTGAGATAGGCCTCGCGGGCGGCCGCAGCGGTGGCTTCCAGCGTCTTGAGCGATTCTTCCCCGCTTTGCAGCATCTCCAGTTCGCCGCGATACTTGGCGAGCACATCGAGCAGCCCATCGGCGGTGACGTGATGCTTGCGCGAGGCGGCGCGCAGGGCAAAGAGCCGCTCCTCTACCCGTTCCAGATCGGCCGGATCGAAAGCCATCTCGCGCTTGAGCGTTTCGAGTGCATCCGAGGTGCCGTCCAGCGCCACAAGCGAGGCATCTAGTGCCTCGACAATTGGCTGGAAGATCGCGGCGCCGCCTTCGGCCTTGCGCAAGAGCCGCCGCATCAGCCCGGCGAGAACCGGTCCGGGGGCGCTCGGCCCGTTGAGAATTTCATCGGCATCGCGGACTTCCTCCGCCGCCTTCTCCAGCGTCATCAGCCGCTGCCGTCGCTCGGCCAGAACCTCTTCTTCGCCCAGTTCCAAACCCAGGGCTGCAAGTTCCTCGACCACGTGGCGGGCATAGTCCTCACGCGACAACGCTTCGTCGATGATCGCCTTCTGCGCCGCTACGGCGGTGTCGGCTTCGACCAGGGCGGCATGGGCAGCGCGAACACTGGCCACATCGTAACCGCCAAAGGCGTCCAGCGCAGCACGATGCGTGGCGACGTCGACAAGCGCGCGGTCATCGTGCTGACCGTGGATTTCCACCACCAGTCGGCCAACGGTCTGCAACAGCCCGGCGGAGACGGGCTGGTCGTTTATGAAGGCGCGGGTCCGGCCGTCAGCGTACTGCACGCGGCGGAGGATGACGTCCTCATCATCGGCAACGGCATTGTCGCGCAGAGCTTCGCGGGCCGGATGGGCGCGCGGCAGCGACAGCACCGCGACCACCTGCCCGCTTTCAGCCCCGGCCCGCACCAGCGAGGCATCGCCGCGGCCGCCCAGTGCCAGCGTCAGCGCATCAAGGAGAATGGATTTACCGGCCCCGGTCTCGCCCGTCAGCACGGTAAGGCCTGAGTCGAGTGCCAGATCGAGCTGATCGATCAGAACGATGTTGCGGACAGACAGCGCACTCAGCATTCCGGGAACAAACCCTCAAACCAGCGCGAACCATCACCCTTCCCCGCGCCGGGCCAACCTAGCGTGAGCAAGAACAAACAAGCAACAGAATTTGTCAGCCCCTCTTCAGGGTAGCCAGCTTGCTGCCTTCGTTCATCTGCGGCGCCAGACCCTGCTTTTGCAGCAGTGTGACGGCTTGCTTGTACCAGGAGCTGGCCGGGTAGTTGTGACCTAGCACCGCGGCAGCCGTCTGGGCCTCGCCAACAAGGCCAAGCGCGAGATTCGCCTCGGTCAGGCGGTACAGCGCCTCCTCGATATGGGTCGAGGTCTGGAACTGCTCGGTAACAGCCTGGAAGCGGTTGATCGCTGCGGCATACTGGCCATTGCCCAGGTAGTAGCGGCCGACGGACATCTCCTTGCCGGCCATCTGGTCGTAGGCAACCAGGATCTTCTCCTTGGCGTCCTTGGCGTACTCGCTCTTGGGATAGTTGGCGATCAGCAGCGTATAGGTGTCGATCGCATCCTTGGAAATCTGCTGGTCGCGCGTGATGTCCTTGATCTGGGCAAAATAGGCGTTGCCCTTGAGATAGAGGACGTAAGGCACTTCCTTGTTGGTCGGATAGAGCGCGACGTAGCGGTCGGCAGCCAGAATCGCCTCGTCGAACTTGCCGACGCGATAATTGCCATAGACCTGCATCAGCTTGGCCTTCTCGGTGTAGTCCGAGTAGGGATGCTGACGTTCGAGCTTTTCGAGATTGGCCACCGCCGTAACGTAGCGCTGGTTGTCCATATCCTTGATCGCCGCCGCATAGAGCGTTTCGGGCGGGATGATGGTCTCTTCCTTGACCTTGGGCGCGCCAAACATGTCGCAACCGGCGAGCGTAACGGCCAAGAGGCCGATTGCCGCGATCCGGGCAACCCGGCTGAACGAACCCATAGATCTGTTGGTATTCACGAAAAGCCCCGTCACGTTACACGCCGCCTGCGGACAAGCCGACTACTGACAAAAACGATCAAAACTGTGGCTGCAGAGCGGCGATCAGCCAACAGAGCGAAGGTAGGGCCGAACTTCGAGCCCTTCGGGCACGTCATCGAGCGCATCGAACGCCAACGGCAGTTCTTCGGCCGTCACTATCTCATAGTTGGCTTCGCTCGCAAACAGCCCATGCAAGACGAGGGCGTTCAGGGCGTGGCCGCCCTTATAGGAGCGGAAACGGCCATAGATCGGCAGGCCGCAAAGCGCCAGATCACCGATCGCGTCCAGCAGCTTGTGGCGGACGAACTCGTCTTCGTAGCGCAGGCCGCCCGGATTGAGGATGCGGTCTTCGTGCACGGTGATGGAGTTGTCGAGCGACGAGCCCAGCGCATAGCCCGCCTGGCGCAGGATCTTGGCATCGCGCACAAAGCCAAACGTGCGGGCCCGCGACACATCCTCGCAGTACTTGCGCGGCGTCCAGTCAAAGATCATCCGCTGACGGCCGATGACGCGGCTGTCGAAATCGATCTCGAGGTCGAGCATACGGCCGTTATAGGGCTCGAGCGCGGCCGAAGCCTCATTGTTGCGCACCAGCACCTGGCGCATGATCTTGATGTAGCGGCGCGGCGCCGGCTGCACATCGAGACCGGCTTCCATGATGCCCTGCACGTAGGGCGAGGCACTGCCATCGAGAATCGGACACTCGGCTCCGGTCAGCGTGATGAGAGCATTGTCGACGCCCATGCCGGACAGTGCCGAAATGACGTGCTCCACGTCGCGACCGAGACGCTGTCGCCCAGGTCGAGTGTGGTGCAGAGAGTCGTGCGGGTAACGCGGGAAAAATGCACCGCTACCGGGCCGACGGTAACGCCGCTCTCCAGCTTGCGGGCAATCAGGTATCCACTGTCGGCGGGGGCAGGCTCGATCGTCAGGGTAACAGGCAATCCGCTGTGGACACCAAAACCGCTGAATTCGAGCGCACGTGCGAGGGTGCGCTGCCGCGCCGAAAGCTTCTGCATACGATTGGACTCCAAACCCCGACAGACGGCCCCGAAGCAGTCTTAGCCAATAAAAACCCGGCGCGGAAGCCGCACCGGGCGAAGTTTTTAACGGCCCATTAAGCTGTGACTAACCGTGCTTGCGCAGGAATGACGGGATCTCGATATGCTCTTTCTGCGGGGCGACAGCGGGCTCACGACCGAGCTTGTCGAGCGATCCGGAAGCACCCTGAGTCGGCTGCGGAGCATGGGAAACCCTAGGCGCACCGGCCTCTATGGCACTACGCGCAGCAGCGTCGTCGGCACTGGTATAGGTGGTCTCGTCGCGACCCACGCTATCGGTGGGACGCAGCGCGTTACCGACATTGGAGGCCAGGCGCTTGAACAGGGCACGCGCATTGCGCGGCTCGGGTTCATGCTTTTCTTGTGCACCGAGTGACCGTCTTGCAACAACCGGCAGTTCCTCGGTGCGCGGCATCCGCCGCTGACCATCAGGACGCTCGGCGCTCGAAGGCACATAGACGCTGGGAATCGGCGCCTCGGGGGCCCGCATGCCCTCTTCGATGATGTTGTGCGCAGCAGCGGGGATATAGGGCTCCACCGTCACGCCGTCGTCGTCCTGGTAGCTGGCGTAGGTCGGCTCCTGGATGGCTTCCGCCACGGCCTGCTGCACCTGCGATTCGAGCGGTTCAGGCGCCGGCATCGGTGCCGGCTGCTGCATTTCGACCTGCAGCTGCGGCGCCAACTCGGGCATGGCACGGCGAATCTGCTGCGCCTGCAGCGGGGCACGCGTGCCATTCGACTTCATCGGCTCGAGCGCCTGCACCATGGTGGCGTCCGTGCCGGTGGCGACCACCGAGACGCGGATCGAGCCATTCATGTTCGGATCGAACGTCGCGCCCAGGATGATGTTGGCATCCGGGTCGACTTCCTCGCGGATGCGGCTGGCTGCCTCGTCGACTTCGTAGAGCGTCAGGTCCGGGCCGCCGGTGATCGAGATCAGCAGGCCGCGGGCGCCATGCATCGACACGTCGTCGAGCAGCGGATTGGCAATTGCGGCTTCTGCCGCATGACGGGCACGATCTTCGCCCGAGGCTTCGCCTGTACCCATCATCGCCTTGCCCATGCCGCGCATCACGGCGCGCACGTCGGCGAAATCGAGATTGATCAGACCTTCCTTGACCATCAGGTCGGTAATGCAGGCCACACCCGAATACAGCACCTGGTCCGCCATCTTGAATGCGTCCGCAAAGGTGGTCTTCTCGTTCGCAACCCGGAAGAGGTTCTGGTTCGGAATGACGATCAGAGTGTCGACATGGCGATGCAGTTCATCGATGCCGTCTTCGGCCAAACGCCCACGACGGTTGCCTTCAAACTGGAACGGCTTGGTCACCACGCCAACAGTCAGGATCCCCTGCTCCCGCGCGGCTCGCGCAATAACCGGGGCTGCACCTGTACCGGTACCGCCACCCATGCCGGCAGTGATGAACACCATGTGCGAGCCGGAGAGATGGTCATTGATCTCATCCCAGCTCTCTTCGGCGGCAGCCTTGCCGACCTCAGGATGCGAGCCAGCACCAAGACCCTCGGTGACCGAGACACCCAGCTGGATGATCCGCTGCGCGCTCGACAGCGCCAACGCCTGAGCGTCGGTATTGGCGACCACGAAGTCGACGCCATCCAGACCGGAGTTGATCATGTTGTTGACGGCGTTGCCGCCAGCACCGCCCACACCAAAGACGGTGATGCGCGGCTTCAGTTCCTGGATGTCTGGGATCGTGAGATTGATCGTCATGTAGAGGCCCCATGAGTGGCGTGTTGACTAAGTTTTAGTCGCCAATTCGTTAACCCACTCCTAACAAAGCCGTCGATTTCGTTAACGGCGACGCAATTTGCAAGACGGCTCAGGGCACTTGAAAGGGCCTGTTAAGCATGGTCGGCAACTGCAAGTTCCTCCGCTAAAGCACGGCCGCGACTCATCAAATCGGCAGCAGCGAAGCCCATTCACACGACTCGCCCGGTCGGCAATCTGTTCCAGGACGCTTCACACTTTTGTTCGTTCCTGATATGTTCCAGATCGACACAAGGGGCGTGCAATCGATGGCTCAACGATCCGGAAGCGCCGACCTGCCCCTGCATGGCGGACGCGTACCGGCCTGGCTGGCCGAGCGTATGGCCAAGCTGGGCGGGGTGATCTGCGAGGCGATCGTCCAGGAATACGGCCGCGACGAACTGCTCCGACGTCTGGCGAACCCGTTCTGGTTCCAGTCTTTCGGCGCCGTGATGGGGATGGACTGGCACTCCTCCGGCATCACCACCAGCGTCATCGGCGCCCTAAAGCGCGGTCTGCAGCCGATGGAGCGCGAACTGGGTCTGTTTGTCTGCGGCGGACGCGGCCGGCATTCTCGCAAGACTCCGGGGGAACTCGTTAGCATCGGCTACCGGGTCGGTTTCGATGGGGCGGCACTGGCCCAGGCCAGCCGGCTCGTCGCCAAGGTTGACAGCGCGGCCGTTCAGGACGGGTTCGACCTTTACCTCCACGGCTTCATCGTCGCCGCCGACGGACACTGGGTGGTGGTCCAGCAGGGCATGCGAAACGCTTCGAGCACCGCCCGCCGGTACCACTGGACCTCAGAGGGGCTCGAAAGCTTCGTCGACGCGCCCCACGCCGCCATCGAAGGAGAGGCTGAAGGCGAGATCATCAATCTCACCGACAAGCGGGCGGAACGGTCGCGCAAGGCACAGGTCGACCTGCTCGCCAGTCTCGGGCCGGACGGGATCGTCGATCAGTTGATCGATCTGCAGCCCAAAAGGCCGGTCGAGCCCCCGGCGCAAATGAGCCTGCTGCCGCACCTCGTCATGCCAGCGCACCATGATATCCGCGAAAAGGATGTGATGATGCGCCGCCTGCACGGCGCCCTGGCCGCCGCTGAAGAGCAGGCACCGCGAGATTTCGCCGAGCTGTTGCTGGTCCCCGGGATCGGCGCCCGCACCGTGCAGTCCCTGGCGCAAGTGGCGGAGGTCATCCACGGCGCCCCGCATCGCTTCGCCGACCCTGCCCGTTTCGCCATGGCCCATGGCGGCAAGGACGGCGCCCCCTTCCCCGTGCCACTGAAGGTCTACGACGAGACCATCAAGGTGCTGAAATATGCCGTGGTGAAAGCCCGCCTGGGTCAGAGCGAACAAGCCGACGCCCTCAAGCGCCTCGACAGCCAGTCGCGTCAGCTGGAAAAGACCGCGACGGGACCGAGCTTGAAGTCCTACGTCGCGGAGGAATGGCGTCGATCACCGGACTATGGCGGCCGAACGGTGTTCGACGACGCGGCAGAGCCGTTTGCACGGGCCAAGAAGCGCTGATCAGAACGCCGACTTGAGCCAGCTGCCGACGCGAGCGAAATAGCCATCGGTGCCCGTGAGGCGGGCCGAGCGGGGTTCCGAGAACTCCTGGCTGCAGACCTGCGGATAGATCAGCATGCCGGCAACAGCCGCAAAGGCCGGACCCTTGGCCATATCCGGCAGACCGGAGATCCCCATGGGGCGGCCATTGCGCACATTGCGGGCCAGCACGCGGCGCGCCACTTCCGGCAGACCGGTGAGTTCGCTGCCGCCGCCGGTCAGCACAAATCGACGACCGCAGATATCCATCATCCCCGTCGCCTGCATGCGATCGCGCACGGCCGTGAACATTTCCTCGATGCGCGGCCGGATGATGCGGGTGATGTGCGAACGCGGGATCTGGCCCGGCGCCTCATCAGGCGTAGCACCAACCGGCACGATGGCGATGAGATCGCGCTCATCAGCCTGGCCGGGCAGCACCGATCCATAGACTGTCTTCAGGCGCTCGGCGTCTGCAACGCTGACCGAGAGGTGACGCGCAACGTCGAGAGTGAGGTGATGTCCGCCAATGGCAATGGCATCGGTATAGACGAGCTGACCTTCGGCAAACACCGACACTGTCGTAGTTGCGCCGCCCAGATCGATGCACGCGACACCCAGATGGGATTCGTCGTCGACCAGGGTCGACAGCCCTGAGGCATAAGGAGTGGCCACCAGCGCCTCGATTTGCAGGTGGCAGCGGTGCAGCACCAGTTCGATATTGCGCATGGCAAGCGTCTCGGCCGAGATCACCGACACATCGACGCTGAGCTTTTCGCCCACCATGCCGCGCGGATCCTTGACGCCCTTCTGACCATCAAGCGCGTAGCCGATCGGCAGCGCGTGGACGATCGAGCGCTCCGGCCGGACCGACCGCTCGTTCACGGCCTTCAGCACCCTCTGGATATCGCCGCGTTCGACTTCCTGACCACCCAGGTTGACGGTGGCGGAGAAGGTTTCCGAGCCAAGTCGGCCGGCGGTGACATTGACGATCACCGACTGCACTGTCAGACCCGCGGCCCGCTCGGCCATGCCGACAACGGTCCGCACGGCCTGCTCGGCTTTGTCGAGATCAGTGATGACGCCGGACTTGATGCCCGACGACTTGCCATAGCCAAAGCCGATGACTTCGACCGTGTGGGACCGTCCGCGCAGCGACTTGCCCTCGGCGCGCGGCACCAGACGGGCGATCACGCAGCAGATCTTGGTCGAACCGATGTCGAGGACCGCAACCAGGGAGGTGCGTCCGGGCTGCACGGGCTTGAGCCGCGCGGTCATGGCTTCGGTCATCATCACTGGACCTTCTCTGCCGGCTTTTCAGCAGGCGTTGCAGGGTCGACCTTGACGGTCGGCTTTTTGGGCTTGCCGGGCTTGGCGGCCTCGGCGAGTTGTTCGGCAGCTAGTGGACCGGGTTTGAGCGCAACCAGGCCAGGAACCCGGAGATCGACCAGCGTCACATCGCGATCGAGCAGTTTGGAATCCCGCTGATAGACCTCAAGGTGGTCAAGCGCCTGGGCGACACCCTGTTCGGGCAGTTGCACACGCAGGCCGGTAAAGTAGATCAGGTCCCAGCGTCGGTCGCCGATGCGCGAAAGCGCCGCAAGGTCATTCTTGAGCAGCGGATGTCGGTCCAGCATACGAGTCATGATGATGGCGTCGTCCGCAGCGCCCTCCCCGACCACAAGCGGCAGGTCGGTATAGGCGGTCGCGGGATCGGTGCCGATCCGCTGACCGGACTCATCGACGAGCCAGGTCGTGGTGCCAACGCGCCACCGCACGACCGGCGTCTTTTCGACGATGTCGACGACAACTTCACCGGGGTAGATCTTGCGGACCGTGGCGCTCTGGACCGCCTGCATCCAGCGCAGCAGGTTTCTCGCCTTCTGGGCATCGAAGTCGAGTGTCGAGGACCCGCCGCTCATCATCAGGAGGGCAATGATGTGCTCGTCCTGGCTGAGGGTCTGGCCGGAAATCTTGATTGCATCAATGCCGAACCCAGCGGCAGCGAACTCGCCCTGCACCATGTTGACGAGGTTCGTGCCGACCTTGGCCAGCGGCTCGCGCGCCTGGTAGAGGCCAACAATAAACACCAGCGCCAGCAGGGCGCCGGCAACGCGGATGAAGACACGCCGGTGCAGCACCCAGGCGTGGTTGAGCGTGATCAGCGCCCGGCGGCTGACCGACAGGCTGTTGGGCTGGCGCAGGGCGGGGAGCTCAGGGGGCGCGGACGCAAGGCTCGACAGCGGCACGGCCTGGGCATCGGCAAACTGTCTCGCCCCTACCTGTTGCAACTCGCATCCTCCACCATCCAGGAGACCAGCTCCTCGAATGAGTGGCCAGCAAACTTGGCCTGTTCGGGAACCAACGACGTCTCAGTCATGCCTGGCTGGGTGTTGACCTCGAGACAGACGAGCTCCCCGTCCGGCCCGGCCTTGTCGTTGAAGCGGAAATCCGTCCGCGATACGCCTCGGCACCCAAGCGCAGCATGCGCCTTGAGCGACAGTTTCTGCACTTTATCGTAAATATTCGGTTGCAGCGGCGCCGGAATTAGGTGGTGCGAGCCACCTTTGGCGTATTTTGCCTCATAATTGTAGAACTGCAGGTCGGTAACGATCTCGGTGACGCCCAAAGCGACGTCGCCCATCACCGCGCAGGTGAGCTCGCGACCCGGGATGTAGCGCTCGACCATCACCTCATCACCCGAGTTCCAATCCTCGCGCAGGATCTCCTGCGGCGGATGCGCATGATCGCCCTTGACGATGAAGACGCCAAAGCTCGAGCCATCGGCGATCGGCTTGATCACATAAGGCGGCGGCATCGCATGCGCCTTGGCGACATCGGCGCGGTGCATGATCAGGTGATCGGTGACCGGAATGCCGGCGGCCTTGAGCACGATCTTGGCCTGGTGCTTGTCCATGGCGAGCGCCGAAGCCAGCACGCCCGAATGCGTGTAGGGCAGTTGCAGCAGTTCGAGCAGGCCCTGGATCATGCCGCTCTCGCCGAACGGGCCGTGGAGAGCATTGAAGACAACGTCCGGCTTGAGCTCCATCAGCACGGTGGCGATGTCGCGACCCACGTCGATGTCAGTGACCCGATAGCCGGCGCGCTGCAGCGCATCCGAGCATTCCCGGCCAGATTTCAGCGATACAGGCCGCTCGTTTGACCAGCCGCCCATCAGGACAGCGACGTGCTTGCTCATCAGACAGCTCCCGTAAAGACGTCGCCGTCCATGAATTCCCGAACTTCCCGACCCGGCAGGAAATGACCCATGCGCCGGATTTCCCACTTGAGCTCGATGCCCGACTTGGCCCGCACCCGGTTGCGCACCGTTTCACCCAGCGTCTCGATATCAAACGCCGTCGCATCATTGATGTTGAGGAGGAAGTTGGCGTGCAGCTCACTCATCTGCGCGCCGCCGACGATCAGACCGCGACAGCCCGCCTCGTCGATCAGCTTCCAGCTCGAATGGCCCTCGGGGTTCTTGAAGGTCGAGCCACCGGTCTTGGCGCGCGTCGGCTGACTGGCCTCGCGTTTTTCGGTGATCTGCCGCATGCGTTCGAGGATGTCGGCCGGATCCCCCGCAAAGCCCTGGTAGACCGCCGAGGTATAGACGGCGCCGCGCGGCCCGTTGGACTTGCGGTAGAGGTAGCCCATGTCAGCATTGCTGAGGGTGACGATCTCCCCTTCGCGGGTGACAGCGCGGAGCTCGACCATGCGGTCGCGCGTCTCGGTGCCGTAGCAGCCGGCATTCATGTAAAGCGCACCCCCGATGCCGCCGGGAATACCGCGATAAAAGGTGAGCCCGTCGATCCCCGCTTCGGCCGCCGCCGTCGCCACCTTGACGTCCGGCAACGCCGTGCCGACGCGAATGCGGTGATCGTCCAGCACGTCGATGCCACCAAAACCCTTGGCCGAGAGGCGGATCACCACCCCGTCGAGGCCGCCATCTCGGATCAAGAGATTCGAGCCGAGGCCGATGGTGGTGACGCGAATTTCGCGCGGCAGGTGCTTGAGGAAAAACGCCAGATCGGCTTCGTCCGCCGGCTGGAAGAACAGCTGCGCCGGGCCGCCGACCCGAAACCAGGTCACTTCGCTGAGAAGCTGGTTCGGCACCAGCTTGCCGCGGACTTCAGCGATCCAGGGCTGGAAACCGGGCAGCAGATCAGGCCAGAGCACGGGATCGCTCATGGCAGTTCCGGCTCCACGCCGAGCAACGTGCCCAGTTCGCCCGGCAGGGCCGCGGCCCACTGGGTAATGTTCCCTGCCCCGAGGCAGACGACATAGTCGCCGCTGGCGGCACGGCTGGCGATCAGCGGCGCCAGCGCTTCGGCACGATCAATGACGCGCGCGTCGCGGTGGCCGCGGGCGCGGATGCGCGTGACCAGTTCCTCGTGCGTTACGCCTTCAATCGGCGCTTCGCCCGCCGCATAGACCGGCGCCACAATCACTGTATCGGCGTCGTTGAAGCAGGCCGCAAAGTCGTCGAAGAGGTCGTTGAGGCGCGAGTAGCGGTGTGGCTGCACGACGGCGATGACGTCGCGCTTGGTCGATTGCCGCGCGGCCTTGAGCACCGAGGCGATCTCGACGGGATGGTGACCATAGTCGTCGATGACCGTGATGCCACCAACCGTCCCGGTACGAGTGAAGCGGCGTTTGACGCCCGAGAAGTTCTTGAGCCCCTTGCGGATGGCTTCGGCCGGCACCTTGAGCTGGTCGGCAACGGCAATGGCGGCGGTCGCATTAAGCGCATTGTGCTCGCCCGGCATCGGCAATTCGAGGCCCTCGATACGCAAATGCGTCTGCCGGATACGATCACGGATCTCGACGGCAAAGTGCTGCACGCCGTTGTCGCGGCTTTCAAGATCGACCAGACGAACGTCAGCCTGCGGGTTGCGGCCATAGGTGATGACGCGGCGATCGCGGATCTGCCCGACCAGTGCCTGCACTTCCGGATGGTCGAGGCACATCACGGCAAAGCCGTAGAACGGCACGTTTTCGACGAAGTTGAGGAACGCCTGCTTGACGTGGTCGAAGTCGTGATAGTGGTCGAGATGCTCGGGATCGACATTGGTAACGATCACCACGTCGGCGGGGAGCTTGACGAAAGTGCCGTCAGACTCGTCGGCTTCCACCACCATCCACTCGCCGCCGCCCAGTCGAGCATTGGTGCCGTAGGCATTGATGATGCCGCCGTTGATGACGGTCGGGTCCATGTTGCCGGCATCGAGCAGCGTGGCGACCAGCGTGGTCGTCGTGGTCTTGCCGTGCGTGCCGCCGATGGCAATGGCGTTCTTGAACCGCATGATCTCGGCCAGCATCTCGGCCCGGCGGACCACTGGCAGGCCGCGCGCACGAGCCGCAGCCAGTTCTGGATTGCCCTTCTTGATGGCCGAGGAGATGACGACGACAGCGGCGTCCTTGAGGTTGTCGGCGCTCTGGCCGATCTGGACCTCGATGCCCATCTTGCGCAGGCGCTGCACATTAGGGTTTTCGGCGCTGTCCGACCCGCGGACGACATAGCCCTGGTTGTGCAGGATTTCGGCAATGCCGCTCATCCCGATGCCCCCGATGCCGACAAAGTGCACCGGACCGATATTGCGCGGCATTTTCATATTTTCATTTCCCCCTGACGACGAGGCGTTCTGCCGCGTCGGCGAGCTTTTCAACCGCGTTCGGCTGCCCGAGCGATTTGGCCGCGGCTGCGGCAGTTCGCAGCGTCTCCGGCTCACCGAAAAGTGAGCTCAGGCGAGTCGCAAGCGAAGGTGGCGAAAGCGTGGCCTGTTCGGCGATCCAGCCGCCACCGGCTGCATCGACCACGAGTGCATTGTTCTTCTGGTCCGCATCGAGCGAGCCCGGCAGCGGCACGAGAATCATCGGCCGACCGATAACGCAGGCGTCGGCAATGGTCGAGGCGCCAGATCGACAGATCATCAGATGCGCCCGCGCGGCGCGTTCCGGTAGATCGTTGAAGAAGGTCGCGAGTTCGACATTGATCTTGAGCTTGCGGTAGGTCTCGGCCACCCGATCGAGATCCTCGGCCCGGCATTGCTGGGCGATCTGCAGCCGTTTGCGCATCGGCTCAGGCAGAAGGCCGATGGCGTCCGGGATGATGTCGGAGAAAGCCCGCGCACCCTGACTGCCGGCAACGACCACGAGGCGCAGCGGACCAGTGTCATCGAGCGCCGGATAGGGCGTGCCGGCAAGCGCCCGGACCTTGTCCCGAACAGGATTGCCGGTCAGTTGCTTGCGGGCGGCAAGCGTGTCGGCAAAGCGGGTATTCTCGTAACTCAGCGCCAGAACCTGCGCGAACCGGCCCAGCGCGCGATTGGCGCGGCCCATAACGGCATTCTGCTCGTGCAGCATGCCAGGAATGCCGAGCAGCCGAGCGGCCAGAAAGGGCGGAAACGTTGGATAGCCGCCAAAACCGATGACGCCATCGGGACGCAGCGAGCGAAGTTTCGATAGGGCGACCCCGATGCCGCCCAGGATCTTGAAGCCCGCCAGAGTGAACTGCACGGGATTGCGACCTGACGGCGTTGCCGAGGGCACGATCTCAATGCTGCGCGCAGGAAAATCGCCGCCATAGCTTTCGACCCGATGATCGGTCATCAAGTGAATGATGTGGCCGCGCCGCCGCAGCTCCTGCGCCAGGGACATGGCCGGGAAGAGATGACCTCCCGTGCCGCCTGCCATGAGAACAAAAGTGCTCATTCGGCGGGTGCGATAGCCGAGACGCGATAGAGCGGCAGGCCGGAGACCATGCGTTCCTCCGGCCGCTTACGCGTCAGCGCCAGCATCAAGCCCATGCCGAAGGCAATGGCGATCATCGAGGTACCACCGTAGGAGACGAAAGGCAGCGTCATGCCTTTTGGCGGGATCAGGTTGAGATTCACCGCCAGGTTAATGCTGCACTGTAACCCGAACTGAATAGCCAGAGTCGAGGCCGCCAGCCGCGCAAACAGGCTCGCCTGCCGTTGCGCCCCATTAAGCGCCCGGACGACGATGAAGGTGATGAGCGCGACCAGGCAAAGCGAGAAAAGAATGCCGAACTCGCCGGCCGCCGCGGAAAACACGTAGTCGGCATGGGCGTCCGGAATGACCTTCTTGGCCAGCGATTCACCCGGTCCACGGCCGAACCAGCCGCCTTCCAGCAGCGAAGAGAGCGCTTTGTCGACCTGATAGGTGTTGCCTTCCTCGGGGTTCATGAAGCTGTCGATGCGCTTGGCAAAATGCGGGAAGAACGCATAAGCGCCGAACAAGAGCCCGACTGCAGCCACCCCGAGCCCGCCGATGACAAACCAGGAAATGCCGGACAGGAACAGCAGCGCGGCCCAGGTAGCAAGGACAAGAGCCGTCTGTCCGATATCGGGCTGCAGCAGCAGCCCGCCGACAATCGCAAGCATGATGAGCGTCGCCAGCGTGCGGGCCGGCATGCCCTTCTGCTTCATGCTTTCAGAAAAGAGCCAGGCCCCGATCACCGCAAAGGCCGGTTTGACGAACTCCGAGGGCTGAATGGTTTGACCAAAGGCCGAAATCCAGCGCTTGGCACCCTTGACCTCGACGCCGAACTTCAGCGTGAGCCAGAGCAGGACAATGCTGACAGCGAGCACCATAATGGCGAAAATGCGCGCACTGCGATGCGGAAGCATCGAAGTGGCGACCAGCACGCCCAGGGCAATCAGCGAGAACATGGCGTGGCGCACCACGAAGTGCCAGGCATCGAGCCCGAGCCGTTCGGCCACCGGCGGGCTGGCGGCGAAACTGAGGACGACCCCCACAACGAGCAGGAGGATCAAAGCCGACAGCAATTGCTTGTCGATCGTCCACCACCACTCGGCGATGGGTGTCTTGCGATCCCGTGAAAACATGAACTGACCCGCCCTGCCCGGCGGCTCCCGATAACTCTACTTGCACGCACTCTAGACGGACTTTGGTTACCAAAGTCCGACCGGTTTCGCGTTTTGCGAATCTAGCGCAGCTTGAGGGAGCTCAGCCCGATCAGGGCCAGGACGAAGGAGATGATCCAGAACCGGATCACCACTTGGCTCTCGGTCCAGCCCAGATGCTCGAAATGGTGGTGAATCGGCGCCATGCGGAATACCCGCTTGCCCGTAAGCTTGAACGAGGCGACCTGCACGATCACCGAAACCGCTTCGAGCACGAAGAGGCCGCCGATGATGGCGAGCACGATCTCGTGCTTGGTGGCGACCGCGATGGTGCCCAGTGCGCCGCCCAGCGCGAGCGAGCCGGTATCGCCCATAAAGATCTGCGCCGGCGGCGCGTTGAACCACAAAAAACCGAGGCCGGCGCCGATCAGGGCCCCACAGACGACCGAAAGCTCCGCCGTTCCCGGCACGTTGTTGATCAGCAGGTAGTCCGAAAAAGTCACGGAGCCGACGAGATAGGCGATCAGCCCGAAACAGGCCGCCGCCACCATCACGGGCACGATGGCGAGGCCATCAAGGCCATCCGTGAGGTTCACCGAGTTGCCCGCGGCCACGATCACAAAGCCGCCAAACAGCAGGAAGAACCAGCCCAGGTTGACCGCGAGCCCCTTTACGAACGGGAAGAACAGCGAGGTCGACGAGCCCGGCTCGCCCAGAATGGAGATGACATAGCAGGCAATGATAGCAATCAGGGCTTCCAGCAGCAGCCGCTGGCGGCCCGAAAAGCCGTTATGCGACATGCGCTTGACCTTGAGATAGTCGTCATAAAAGCCGATCGCGCCAAAGCCGATGGTGACGAACAGCACGCACCAGACATAGCCGTTGGAAAGGTTGGACCAGAGCAGCGTCGAGATCACGGCGCCGGAAAGGATCATCAGCCCGCCCATGGTGGGTGTGCCCTTCTTGGTCAGCAGGTGCGACTGCGGACCATCTTCGCGGATCGGTTGACCCTTGCCCTGGCGGATGCGCAGGGACGCGATCATGCCGGGCCCGAACAGGAACACGAAGAACAGCGCCGTCACCACGGCGCCTGCGGTTCTGAAGGTGATGTACCGGAAGACGTTGAAGGCGGCGAGACTCTCGCCCAACTGCCCCAGAAAATACAGCATGTCCTACGCTTCCCCGACGCAGCGGCAGCTCAGGCGAAACGCTCGCGGATCAGCTTCACGAGGCTCGACAGGCGCACGCCATTGGACCCTTTGACCATAACAGCATCGCCATGCGCAAGGCTGGAAAGAATGGCTTCGGCAATCTCGTCGATACTGGCGGCCTGAGCCGTGACGAACCCTTCGCCCAGCGCTTTGCCCAGTGCATCGATCGCCCGACCGACGAGATAGATCCTGTCTGCCCCGGATTTTAGCACGGCATCCTTGAGCGATGCGTGAAGTTCCGGACCAAGCGGCCCAAGCTCCAGCATGTCGCCCAGCACCAACACTTTTCGCCCCCCAGGTGCAGAAACACCGGCAAAGACGTCAAGCGCTGCCGTCATCGAAGCCACATTTGCGTTATAGCTTTCGTCGACCAGCAGCAGTGGCCGATCCGCGGGTCCGAGCCGTGCGCTCTCCCCACGGCCCTCCGGCGCGCCGAACCCAGCCAGTGCAGCAGCAGCCGTCGACGGACCCTCTCCCGCAAGGCTGGCGGCAGCGAGGGCCGCCACGGCGTTGGCAGCCATGTGCCTGCCCTGCACCTGCAAGCTCAGTTCGTGCACCTGCCCGTCGTGTACCACCGAGAGATGCGTCCGCCCACCGCGCGCCTCATAGCCGGTGATGCGCCAGTCGCAGCTCTCGTCGAAGCCATAGGTGACGATGCGCGACACGCCCGCCTCCCGGGCGCGGCCGAAGAGAATGTGAAGATATTCGTGGTCGCCGTTGAGCACCGCCGTACCGCCGGGCTCGAGCCCGAGAAAGATCTCTGCCTTGGCCACGGCAATATCGGCCACCGATGCGAAGAACTCGAGATGCGCAGCCGCGACGGTGGTGATCACCGAGATATGCGGCCGCACCAGTTTGACCAGCGGAGTGATCTCACCGGCGTGGTTCATGCCGATCTCGAAGACGCCGAAGCGTGCCTCGCGCGGCAGCCGCGCCAGCGTCAGGGGAACGCCCCAGTGGTTGTTGAAGCTTTTGACCGAGGCATGCGTCTCGCCAACCGCCGCTAAAACGGTCCGCATCGCCTCCTTGGTGGTGGTCTTGCCGGCGCTGCCGGTGACAGCCACGATCTGCGCCTGGCTGCGCGCCCGCGCGGCCACAGCAAGCTTGGTCAGTGCCGCCAGCGGATCAGCAACGACAATGAGCTTGCTGCCACCATTACGGGCGTGGAAGGCCTCGGAAACCAGCGCCGCAGCGGCGCCCTGCTCCAGTGCCTTGCCGACAAAATCGTGGCCATCGTGCGTGTCGCCCTTGATGGCGACGAAGAGAGCGTCGGGCTGAATATCCCGCGAGTCGATCGAAATCGAGCCGATCGGACCTTCGAGCAGACCTTCCGGCCGTCCGCCGGTGGCTGCAACAACCTCGGCGACGGTCCAGAGTGGTCTCATGCGCGGCTACATCCCTTTTAGAATCTCCCGGACCACCTCGTGGTCGGAGAAATGGTGTTTGGTGGTTCCGATGATCTGATAATCCTCATGGCCCTTGCCTGCAATCAGCAGTGCATCACCCGGCTTGAGTTGGCCGATCGCGGTCTCGATGGCCTTGCGCCGATCCGGAATCTCTTTGGCCTTGGGGGCCTCGGCTATGATCTGGGTGCGGATCAGCTTTGGATCTTCGGTGCGTGGATTGTCGTCAGTGACGATGACCACATCGGCCAGCCGCTGCGCAACCTCGCCCATCAGCGGGCGTTTGCCGCGGTCGCGGTCGCCGCCGGCGCCGAACACCACATGCAGCTTCTTTTTGGCGAATGGGCGGAGCGACGTGAGCGCTGACTCCAACGCAGCGGGCTTGTGCGAGTAGTCGACGAAAATCGCCGCACCATTGTGCTCGCCGACCAGCTCCATGCGGCCCTTGGCGCCCTTGAGCGTTTCCAGCGCCTCGACCGCCTTTTCGGGCGGTGCGCCGGTCGTAATGGCCAGCGCCAGCGCCATGACGGCGTTGCTGACCTGGAAGGCGCCGGTCAGCGGCAGGTGAAAGCTTACAGGCTCACCGACCATGCGGCCGGTGACGCGCTGCCCATAGCCTTCGTTGACGACGTCGCCAATCTCGAAGAATGCCCCTTCCTTGCCGATCGTCAGCAAGGTCGCCCCACGGTCGAGTGCGGCAAATAGGAAGGGCATGTGCTCTTCGTCATCAGCATTGACCACGGCCGCGCCACCATCGGCAAGCAGGTCGCGGAAGAGCCGCAGCTTGGCCTCGCGATAGGTCTCCATGTCGATATGGTAGTCGAGATGGTCGCGGCTGAGGTTGCTGAAGGCAACGGCATTAAATCGCAGGCCGTCCAGTCGGCGCTGGTCGAGGCCCTGGCTCGAGGCTTCCATGGCGACGTGATCGACACCGCGCGACTTGAGGTCGGCGAGGTTGCGGTGCAGCGTCAGGGGATCCGCGGTCGTGAGTTCGGCCGGCTCGACCCCTCGGCGTCGTCGATGCCGATGGTCCCCCATGCTGGCGCTCTTGATGCCGCAATAGGTCCAGATCTGGCGCACGTAGGAAACGATCGACGACTTGCCGTTCGTACCGGTCACCGCGACTTCAGTCGCTGGAATGGACGCAAACTGGCGCGCCGCGGCATTGGCATAGGCGGTCCGCACATCCTTGACGAGCACCACGGGAATGCCGGGATCGGTCTTCGGCGCCCGGTCCGTGACCATTGCCACGGCACCGCGCTCGCGCGCCTGAGGCGCATAGGCATCGCCATGGACATTGGTGCCCGATATGGCGAAAAAGACCTCGCCAGCACCGATTTCGCGGCTGTCGGCATGCACGCCGGCCACCGTCAGCGAGGGGACCTTTCTGGCCCCCGTTCCTTTGAGCAATTCTGCCAGTACGAACGGCACGTGCGTATTTCCTTCTGGAACCGGGCTAACGGATTTCGACAGGGACAAGATTTGAATCCAGCATTTCGTTGAAGTCAGGGCTGATGCCGAGCATCGGCGCCACCTGCGCAACGACGCGTCCGGTTATCTCGCCGGCATTCCAGCCTGCTGTATTTCCAGACTGGGCATTTTCTTTCTGCGGCTCATCCACCATGATGATCATGGCATAGCGCGGATTGTCGAGCGGGAAGGCGGACGAAAAGACAGTAAGTGTCTTGTTGGCCGAGTACTGTCCGCCAACGACCTTCTCGGCCGTCCCGGTCTTGCCGCCGGCCCGATAGCCCGCAGCCTCCTTGTTCATGCGTGTGCCCGAGCCCTCAAGGGCGTTGAGCCGCATCAGGTATCGCATCTGGGCGCTCGTCCGGCTCGAGATCACCGGCGTGTAGAGCTTCCTCGCCTCCTCTTCGCTCCGCTTGAAGAGGGTCGGCGTCACCATGTTGCCGTCATTGGCGAACGCAGCGACAGCCCGGAGCATATGCATCGGCGAGATCGAGAGGCCATGACCGAAGCTGGACGTAGCCGCGACGATCTCGGAGAACCTCTCGGGAATAGTCGGCAAGCGCTTTTCCGGCAGTTCGATCGTCACTTGCGTGTCGAACCCCACCTTGGTGAGGAAGGCGCGGAAATCTTCCTTGCCCATCTGCTGCATGGCCTTGATGGTGCCGATGTTGGATGAATACTTGAAGACCTCCGGCAGGGTCAGCACGCGGTGCTTGCCGTGGAAATCATCGATGGTGAAGCGACCAAAACGCACGCCATAGCGGGCGTCGAACGTGTCCGTGATCTTGACCTTGCCGCTGTCGAGGGCCGCAGCCATGGTCACCGTCTTGAAGGTGGAGCCCAGCTCATAGATGCCCGAGGTGACGCGGTTGAAGCGCTGGTTCTTCTTGCCCATGAAGTCTTCAAAGGCGCTCTGCGGATTGTTCGGATCATAGTCCGGCAGCGACACCATGCCGATGATCTCGCCGGTCTTGATGTCCATCATCGCCCCCGCCGCAGCGATCGCCTTGTAGCGCACCAGGGAGTCGCTGAGCTGCTGATAGAGGACGTGCTGCACGCGCAGATCGATCGACAGGTTCACCGGGGTCAGGTCATTGCCGCGCGCCAGGCCGAGCGACTGCAGCAGCGCCACGTCCTGATCGTCCATGTACTTTTCGATACCGGCAATGCCCTGATTATCGATATTGGTCGCACCCAGAATGTGTGAGGCTTCCTTGCCGCCGGGATAGAAGCGCTTGCTCTCCTGCACAAAATCAAAGCCAGGCAGACCGAGCGCAAAGATCGCGTCTTCGATCGCCGGCGTCAGCTCGCGCTTGACCCAAACAAACCCCTTGTCGCCGGTGAGACGCTTGCGCAGCCAGTCGGCATCCAGCTCGGGCAGCACGGTGCGGAGCTTCTGCACCGCTTCTTCGACGTCGATGATGCGCCGCGGCTCGGCATAGAGCGAAGGCACGCGGATATCGACGGCCATCTCAAGGCCATTGCGATCGAGCAGTGCCGGACGCGAGGCAGTGATGATGTCGCGCGCCTGCCCCTCGATCGTGGTGTCGGTGACCACCCAGCCCAGTTGGATCAATCGCCCGGCGACGGTGCCGAAAACGATCAGCAGCGCCAGGATCACCCAGCGAATGCGGGCCTTGGTGAGATTGCCGCGGGACTTGCGGGCGCCATCAAGCGCGATGGTCGCCGCGCCTTCAGAGAGCAGTGCCATTCTCGCTCGCTTCAATCAGTTGTTCGATGGGATCGACGCCCGATTCCAGCGACTCGAACAGCACATCGAGCGCCGTCGTGTCGAGCTGCACCACCGGCCGCATCGGCAGGGAGTCGATGGCTGCAAATTGGGTCGGCTTTGTCGGCTGCAGCATCAGCACTTCATTGTGCCGGGCGATGATCGGCGCGACATGTGTCGGCTGGTTGAGATAGGCCCATTCGGCTTCAAGCAGCGACAGCGAGGCCTGCTGGCGCTCGATCTGCCGCTCCAGCGCCGACTTGGCGCTCGCCGTGTCCTCGACGTGGAACTTGAGGGCATAAACGCCCACGAGCCCGACCAGGCTGGTGCACACCAGAATAAAATTGAGCGTCTTGATCATGCGGCGCCCCGGATCGAAGGAACGGCCAGGCCGGCAAAGCTCACGGCCCGTGCCGCCACCTCGGTGCGCACGGCAGACCGCAAGATGGCGGAACGCGCCCGGGGGTTACGGCCGATCTCGGCATCGGAGGGTTTGACGGCCTTGGCCACCTGCCAGCGCAGCGCTTCGGTTGCCGTCTGCGGCAGATGCCGCGACTGGGCCGGACCGCCCTTGTCAGGGTCGAAAAAGCGCTTGGCGATCCGATCTTCGAGACTGTGGAACGTCACGACGGCCAGCCGACCGCCCTCCCCCAGAACGCGCTCGCTGGCAAAAAGCCCTTCGACGAGTTGATCGAACTCGGCGTTGACCGCGATGCGAAGCGCCTGGAAGCTGCGTGTTGCCGGATGGCTGTCGCCCGGCTTCCGGCCGATGGCCTTTTCGATCAGCCGCGCCAGTTGCGTCGTGGTCGTGATGGGCGCCTCGGCGCGGGCCGCGACGACCGAATGGGCGATGCGTCGCGACTTGCGCTCCTCACCATAGGCAAAGAGCAGATTGGCGAGCTGGGATTCCTCCAGCGTGTTGACCAGATCGGCAGCGCTTTCGCCCGAACCAGACATGCGCATGTCCAACGGCCCTTCTCGCATAAACGAGAATCCGCGCTCGGCCTGATCGAGCTGCATGGACGACACGCCAATATCGAGGACCACGCCATCGACCGGGGTTTCAACGAGTTGGTCGAGATTGGCGAACTCGCCGGCAACGAAGTTGAACGTCTTCGGATAAGCAGCGTGCAGTTGCGCAACGTGCGGCGCCACGGAGGGGTCGCGATCGATCGCCACCACGCTCGCACCGGCTTCCAGCAGCGCACGCGAGTATCCGCCGGCCCCGAAAGTGCCATCGACGATGCGGGCACCCTCCAGCGGCTGCAGGGCCTTGAGCACCTCTGCAAGCAACACCGGCACATGCGGCCCAGTCTGCTCGCTGGCCAACGGCTTGCCCATTCTCCGCCCAAACTCCAACCCGGCAGAAGCCGGAAAACACTGCACCCTCCGGGAGGGAGGGCATTTCGACCACTTTGGACGTCTAGGTTTAAGATTCTATTGAGCACACCGCGAAAGCCATCGGCTCCGACACCGCCAAAACTGGAGCAATTACGGTTCCTTCCGGGAAGCTGGCGGCCGCAATCCAGGCAAAAAACCGCCCTCAACAGAGAAGCGACCACGCCGATCGATCCGTAGGTCAAAACGCCAGTCGACCTGTAAGCCGGGTTCTGTAGGGCCCATGCCGAGGCATGGACGTGGCGGCCATTCATCTTGAGACGCCATTGCTGACGCCTTCATGCAACCAACCCGGGTGACAAGCCTCGAAAACCGGCCGGCAGAAGTTGCCCTCCGCCGCGTCACCCCTATTTGGTCTTGCTCCCGGTGGGGTTTGCCGTGCCGTCCCTGTTGCCAGGTCCGCGGTGCGCTCTTACCGCACCCTTTCACCCTTACCGACCCGAAAGTCGGCGGTTTGCTTTCTGTGGCACTTTCCCTGGGGTCGCCCCCGGCGGCCGTTAGCCGTCACCGTATTTCGATGGAGCCCGGACTTTCCTCTCCCTTGAGTTACCCCAAAAGGAGCGGCCACCCGGTCGACTGGCCGGCGCATGTAGGGGGCCGGGCGCCCGGCGTCAAGCGCCGCAGCAGATAGGGCTAGCTGGCGAGCGCCGGAACCTGGATACGGGTCAGCTTGCCATAGGCCTGGTTGATCGCGGCCATGCGGGCCGTTGCGACGTCGATCAGCTCCTCTGGCACGCCCTTGGCAATCAGCCGGTCGGGATGGTGTTCAGCCACCAGCAGCCGGTAGACGCGGCGCACTTCGGCGGCCGGCGCGTTGGGCGCAAGGCCGAGCACCATATAGGGGTCGACGCCGGTATCGAGCACCACATGCTGGCTGGCGATCTGCTCGAAACGAGCAGCGTCAAAGCCAAATATGCTGCTGACGGACTTGAGATAATCCAGTTCGGACTCGTGGATCATGCCGTCCGCTGACGCAATGTGGAACAGCCCATCGAGGACATGCTCCAAGGTTTCCGGACTATCGAAGAAGAACCGACCGATCTTGCGGGCGTAGAACTCGTAGCCGGCCACATCCTGCTGGGCGAGTTCGAATACCTTCTGCACTTGGTGCTCGATCGCCGAGGGGATGTCGACGGTGCGCTGGAATGCCCGCAGCTCCGACGCTTGCACCACGCCATCGGACACCGCCATCTTCGCGGAAAGGGCAATCAGGGCGAGGGTGAAAGCCGCGTCTTTGCCGCCCGGGAGCCAATTGTCCGGGTCGAGCGCATTCGCCAGCGAGCCGGCCACGCCGGTCCGCTGGGAGAACGAACCGACAATGGAACTGAGGCGATCCCAGACAGACACGGCAACTCTCCGATTCAGCGGCGCACAATAGACCCTGCCGGCCAAATGGAAAGTGACGTTTCCGTAAGGGTGGCATGCCGCACGCGGCGGCCAGGATCAGTTACCGATGATCACGACGTTCGAGCGCGAACGGTTGGGGCCGTCGCTGAGGAAGAAGCCGTTTGCGTCATATTGTCCAAAACTGTCAGAGGTTTGTGCCGAGTCCTCCATCAGCCCCTTGCGGCGCAGATAATCGGCAAGCGAGCCGCTGTCCCACTCTTCGAGCTGATCGCCATCGACGAAGGTGTCCTCAGGGATTGGCTCGGGGGGAATGATCACCGGGCTGGTATTCGGATCGCGCGCGGCGACCTGCTCTTCGTCGAGAATGAGCGGGGAGTCCACGGGCGCAACGACCTTGGGTCGCGCTGAGGCCGGCAGCGGCACGGGAGCAACGACCGGGGTCTTGGGGAGGATCGCAACATCGGTGGCCGGTGCCGTCGTGGCGGCCGGCTTGTCGATGGTGCCATCGGGGTTGATGGTCACCGTTCCCGGCTTCTTGACCGGCGTCTTGGGGACGTTGGCCTCGTCCGTCGCGGGGGTATCCGAGCCCGAGATGTATGACGGCAACTTCTTGCCGGACTTGACGAATTCCTCAACCACATCGTCACCGACAGCAGGCTTGGCCACCGGCTTTGCCGGGGCGGTTTGCGCCGGTTTGGTGATGGAGGTCTTGACCTGATCGGTGTCCGAAGTCAGCGCGATCTTGGCTTCGGGCTGGTCGATCAGCATGTTCGCTGCAGGAACAGCCAGCACCAGGACGAGCCCGGTCCAGGCCAGGGCGCCGGTGACTTTCGGGTTCAGTTTCATGGATCTTGTCCTCGGTCCGAGCGCTTCTGCGCAGCAAGAGGACCTGATGTAATCAATGGGGCCGTTTTGTGAACCCGCTCCTTTGCCAGACTATTGCCCTCTCGATGAACGTCACCTGAACGGCTTCAGGCGTCAGGAGGGACGCACCCCGAGCAGCCGCGCCAGCGCCAACACCAGATTGGCGCGGTTGAGCGTGTAGAAATGGAACTCGGTGATCCCCTGGTCGACCAGTTCGAGCACCTGCTCGGCAGCGACCGCCGAGGCGACCAGCGCATGGGTCTCGGGATCCTCGTCGAGCCCCTCGAAGCGCTGCGCCACCCAGTTTGGAATGGTGGCGCCGCACCGGGCGGCAAAGCTCGAAATCTGCTTGAACGAATGGATCGGCTGGATGCCCGGCACGATCGGCGCGGTGATGCCGGCTTTCTCTGCCCGATCGAGAAGGCGGAAATAGTCGTCATTGTCGAAGAACATCTGGGTGATGGCCCGCGACGCCCCTGCCCCGAGCTTGCGTTTGAGGTTATCGATCTCGGCGTCCCAGTTTGGGCTCTGCGGGTGCTTTTCCGGATAGGCCGAGACCGAGATGTCGAAATCGCCAATGCGGCGGATGCCCGCAACCAGCTCGGCAGCGTTCTGATAGCCCTCGGGATGCGCCACGAACGGCTGCCCGGTGCCTTCCGGCGGATCACCGCGCAGCGCCACGATACGGTTGACCCCGACGGCCTGATAGCCGCGCACGACGGCGTCGACCTCGTCACGCGAGGCGCCGACGCAGGTGAGGTGCGCAGCCGCGTCCACGCCGGTATCGGACTTGATGCGCGAAACCATGCGCAATGTGCGTTCGCGCGTGGTGCCGCCGGCGCCGTAGGTGACGGAAACGAAGCGCGGATGCAGCGGGGCGAGCTTGCCGATGGAATCCCAGAACCGCTCTTCCATGACGTCGGTCTTGGGCGGAAAGAACTCGAACGACACCTGGAACGGCGCCGCGCCGGGCGTGATCTGGCGGCTCATGCGCGGATCGGAATGGGCAGTCATGACAAAAGTCCCCGGTTCATTCGCCCAGCTGCCAGAGGCAGACGGTGAGCCCCTCGGTCGCGCTGAGGGGTGGAAAGGTCTTGAGCGCCTGGACCTGCAGGCCCGCGGCGCGCGCCCATTGCTGCATCTGCGCCTCGGAGAGGCCGAGGCGGCGATGCGCGTGATGGCTGCGCAAGAATTCGAGCTCGTGCGGCGCGAAATCGACGATCAGCATCCGCCCGTCCGGCCGCAACGCGCGGCGCGCCTGCGTCAGCATGCGGCCCGGATCATCGAAATAATGCAGCACCTGGTGGATGACGATGAGATCGGCCGAGCCGATGGAGCTGTCGATATCCCCGATATCGCCCAGCCGGACCTGCGCGTGGCCGACGCCGGCCGAGGCCAACCTCGCCCGCGCCACGGCGATCATCTCACGGCTGGAATCGAGCCCAATGCCGCGCTTAAAGTGCGGCGCCAGCAGTTCGAGCATGCGGCCCGTGCCGGTGCCAAGGTCGAGCATGACCTCGAAATCGCGGTCGCCTACCGCCTCGACAATGGCAGCTTCGACGGCTTCCTCCGGGACGTGCAGGCTGCGCAGCAGATCCCAGCTCTCGGCCACCTTGGCGAAGTAGGCGGCGGCCTGCTCCTGCTGGGCGGCACGCACAAGGCGCAGCCGGTTGAGGTCACGCAGGCGATCTGGGTCGTCGGGCTCCAGCTGGCCAATGAGCCATCGCGCCAGGTCGCCCCCGACCCCGCTGGGCGCAAGGCCATAGTAGGCCCAAGCGCCCTCGGCGTTGCGGACAATGAGCCCGGCATCGGCGAGGAGTTTGAGGTGGCGGGAGACGCGCGGCTGGCTCTGGCCAAGGATTTCGGTCAGATCCTTGACCGAATGCTCGCCATCGCTCAGAAGCGATAGCAGCCGCAAGCGCGTGCCCTCGCCTGCTGCGCGCAGGATCTCAATCAAAACTTCTGAATCAGCCACGTCATCTCTCGTCCACGAGACATAAACATATCTTTATATGTGATGTCGCTTGCGGTCTAGTGGCCATCTACCTGCCCCGACAATGAAAACGGGCGGCTCTTGCGAGCCGCCCGGATAAGTTGGAGGCGTCAGGGAAAGTGATCAGGCGACGCCCGCGACCCGGTCTTCGGGGCGCTTGCGGAAGGCGTGTGCACGCCAGAGTTCAAAGATGCCAACAGCCTCGTCCTGGCTGAGGGCCTCGAAGCGACGGCGGACATTGGCCTTGTCGGCCTCGGTCGGCATATCGCGCCACGGCATGCTGGCGATCATGGTCTGGAACAGGTCCGGGTTCACCCCGAGGGCGCGCAGCGCCACGGTGAGGGCGACATAGTCCTGCATGGCGAGCCATTTGACGAAGACTTCCGGGGCCACCTGCAGCAGCACGGTGAGCGCGGCGGCCGTGTGGTGGCCATAGCCGAAGCGGGCAAAGCGCATCAGCGCCCTGTCGTCGAGCTGCTTGCGGTCGGCCAGCGCCTTGACCTGATTGTAGGCGACGCGCCACTCCTGGCTGGAGAAGCCCGCGCGGTTCTTCATGCGGGTGTAAACGACCGAAGAGACCTTGCCCATGGTGACCGGGTCGAGCTGGGCGTCGATCTCGGCGACCGACTGCAGCACCTTGTCGCCGGCGGCATGGATCTCGCCGCGCAGTCCCTTCCAGTCGATATCAGTGCGGCCGCGAAGGTCGGCGGCAATTTCGGCGTCGTGGCTGGCGCGGACGACGAGGCGTTCAACGGTGCCCTGCGCCAGTTCGGCATTGGGGTTGCGAACGAGGCGAATGACCGAAGAGGTGCCGCCGTGTTCGACGATGGCATCGCCGACGCGGGCGGCCACGATGGCGCGGCCGGCAATGGCGACGCGGTGCGCCTCGGTCCGGTTGGTGATGATTTCGATGAGGTCATCGTCGCTGAGCACGTTGGAGAACTCAAGCAGCGGCGCGGCGACCTCTATGGTGTCATTGGCGAGCCGGACCACGACGTTGCCTGGCGCGCGCTCCAGCGGCGCCAGCAGTTTGGCCACATGGGAACGGGCCTCGACCTCCACCAGCTCGGCCAATTGGCAGAGCACTTCGTCATACTGGGCGACCTGCTCGTCGTCACAGCGATCCGAAACGTAGGAGTAGAGCTGGGCCATGTTCCGGAACAGCTGGTCGCGCTCCGCGACATTGGCGTCGCCGTTCAGAACTCGGAAGGTCGAAAAGGCTCGTGCCCCTTCATTCATCTCACGCATCTCAATTCCCCTTTGGCCTTCTGCCACGACTGGGATGGGAGCCTGCGCGCCAAGATGCGTTTGCCGTCTGAAAGTGAAGGCGGAGATTTAGTTCAAATTGTAGGCAATTGCCGGAGAGCCCCAAAAAGCCTGGGAACGGGCAACAGAGGGCGGAGGAAAAGTGATCGCTCGCCTCGCGGGGATGACGGCGCGGGTTGCACGGATTTGGGAGGTGACGGACCCACCGCAAACTCTCTGCTGCGACTAACTCGCTGCGCTCGTAAGTCTCGCCCTCTCTCCCTCAAAGGGAGAGATGTCCCGACTGAGGGGTTGGATGGGTCAAGGGACCATCCTCCGCGCCGTCATCCTCGCGCGGATCGACTAGCGGTGGCGAGCAGGAGAGATGGGTACTCGCGTCAAGCGCGAGGATG
>JACDQI010000208.1 GCA_015657675.1 Devosia sp. | reverse complement strand
TGACCTCGGTGCTGATGACCCCCGATGGCAAGATCGTCGAGGCCGAGGCCGCGCACGGCACCGTCACCCGCCACTATCGCCAGCACCAGCAGGGCAAGGAGACATCGACCAACTCCATCGCCTCGATCTTTGCCTGGACCCGTGGCCTCGCGCACCGCGCCACTCTCGACAACAATGCCGAACTGATGAAGTTCTCCGAAACCCTGGAAAAGGTCTGCGTCGACACCGTCGAGTCCGGCCTGATGACCAAGGACCTGGCGCTGCTCGTCGGCCCGGACCAGAAGTGGCTCTCCACGCTCGGCTTCCTCGACGCCATCGACGCCAACCTCAAGAAAGCCATGGCGGCCTGATGAACGGGGCGCAGTCGGTCACCATCGTCGAGTGCGCCCCCCGCCAACTGGCATCTGTTCGACGGCAGGCAAGCCTTGCCACACTGACCGCGGCTGCCGCGGCCGCACCGCTCTGGGAGCGGGCTTATGCCAATGCCATCAGGCATGGCCGGCCGGTCATCGTGCTCCACGAGGCGGCCGGCGATGCCTTTTTCGAGCCCCCCGGGGTGCCGGTCGATATCGGCATCGAGGTCGATACGTCCATCAGCGACCCCGTCCTCGCCGCGCTGACCTCGCCGGGCGGCCGTGCCGCCATGGCCCGTCACGTTGGCAATGAGGGCACCATTCGCGATACGCACCAGCTGATCCGCGACTGGTGCGCGGCGCACGGCCATACCATCAGCGGCACCGTGGTCATGATCCACTTCTGGGACGATGAACCGGCGCGCCGGGTCACCGAGATCAACTACCTGCTGGCCTGACGGCATTCACGCGCCGCACGTCGCCCCTGGCAAAAATCCGGGTCGGTCGCCAGCAGGCCTCTGCAAACGATCATTTTTTGCCCCGCCGCCCCAAGGATGATTGCCCGGGCGCCGTCTTACCCCCTAGAAATGCCATGAGGCAGATGGGGGTTATGCAATGATCAGACTGATAGTGGCCGCACTGGCGATCTTCTGCGGTGTGGCCGGAGTGCAGGCAGCGTCGATCTCGATCGTTTCGATGCAGTATTCCGCCGCACAGCCCGTTCCCCACATCCACTATTCCGGCGCAACAGAGCCCGGCGATGTCGAGACGCTGCGCGGCGTCTTCGACAAATTCGTAAAGTGCCGCATCGAGTGCCTTGGCCCGTGGGGCGCATCCACCGCGGTGTTGACGCTCGATGGGCCGGGCGGCGCCTATTTCGAAGGCCTGGCGCTGGCTGACTTCCTGCGCGAAAACCACATCGCCGCGGTCGTTGAACGCGGCGCCGGCTGCTACTCGGCCTGTGCTTTCGCCTTCCTGGGCGGCTCAGGCTACTCATCCATGGATGGGTTTGGCACCTATATCGACCGCCAGATCGAACCGGGCGGCATCGTCGGCTTCCACTCCCCCTATCGCGACGAAGCCTCGTTCCTGCAGGCGCTGGAAGAACGCGGCGCTAACGAGTTGATGGGCGAGAACCGTGATGCGCTCTCCCGCATGGTCAAGGAACTGGTCAAGTGGAACGTCGATCCGGAGATCATCCACTACATGCTCGGCATGGGTCCGGACAAAACCTACGACATCGTCGCCGCCGACGACTACTACCTCGTGCGGGCCGCGCTGCCGCCGACGCCGGCGCAGGGCTGGATCACGACCTGCCCACTGCCATCAAGCACGCCTGCATGCGCCTGCTCGCCATTGACGAGCGTGCCGATCCGCTGGCCTACCGCAACTTCTTCGACATGCCCTATGAGGAAAATCTCGGTCTCGACAGCCGTGGCCGCATGATTTCGGGCTACCACTGGAGCGACCGTCTGCTTGATATCGGCTCGTGCGGCATGCCCGATGCAGCCAATGGCGTGACCGCCAAAATGCAGGTGTCGATGTACTTTACGCCAGGTATTGACGGCACCATCAATGCCGACACCACTTTCAACTATGTCCAGGAGGGCTGGTCGACCGCCGGTCGCGGCCACAACCCGGTCAAGCGCATCCTGCAGAAGGGGCCGATGAACCACTACTGGCTGCCGGTCGGGGTCACTGTCGACAGCCTGGAACTGCCCGGTGAATTCGAGATCCTCAAGAACCGCTTCTTCACCGAGTTCCCCCCAGCCCTGCCGACGATGGATCCCAACGTCGTCGTCACCGAAGCCACCCCGACTCGCCGTATCTCCCGAAACGGCAATGTCTGGGTCTTCGAGCAGACCGGCCCACGCCTGCTGTTCGAGAGCGCCGTGGCCGATCCGGACACCGGCCTGACCTTGATCAACAACAGCGGCAACGACAGCGGCTTTATCCGCCAGGGCACCTATCCGGACGGCACGCCCTTCACCCGCTTCGGCTTTGCCAATGGCGACGCCGCAACGGTCATTCACGCCTTCATCGTCAACGAGGACGGGACGCCGGCAACGCCCGAACAGGCCGACCTGCTGCTGTCGATCCAGTGCGCCGCCGAGTTTCAGGGTCTCAGACTGGGCGGCTGCGGCTGAGCCTGAGGCCGACCGCAGCAACAAACCTCAAACGCCAGCCGTATGCTTTAGCGGCTCGTAAGGTTTTTGCGATGGAGTGATTTCTGTCCCGTTCCGGTCACTTCCATGGCTGGACCTTTCAGGAGTCAGTCGTGTTCCGACGTACCGTTGTCGCCTTCATCCTTGCCAGTTCGACACTGGTGGCGCCCCTTCCCGTGATCGCGACGTCGGCCTCCGCCGTGCAGTGTTCCGACGCAGCCCCGGAGAGCATGAAGCGCCCCGGCGGCTTCTGCGACATCCGCACCAGGACCGACACGCTGGCCCTGCCGGTGACCTCGACGGCACCCGCAGCTGAAGCACCGCCGCCGGTCGCGCCGGGTGGCGGGTGTGCCGTGCTCGACCTGCGCAAACTGCTCCTGCACTTGCCGCGCGGCGGCCGCATTCTTTCCGCCTGCTGACAGAACTAGGGGCGCCTTCCCGCGAAGGCGCCTTTTCCATCTCCCGCAACGCTGCAAAACGTCACTGCCGACTTTTTGTGCATGGAGCATCGACGCCTCATCGGCTAGAGCATAGACACGAGGGGCTTGTTCTGAGTCCCTGATTTCCGGATATTTTTGCGATGCCGACTGGCGTCATTTTCGCGCTCTCCGCTTACCTGCTCTATTCGTGCTGCGACGCCATCATCAAGGGTTTCGGCACAGACCTTGCCGTCTTCGAGATTGCCTTCTGGACGGCGCTCTTTTCCTTCCTGCCAGCCATTTCACCAGCCGAGGCGAGCACTGGCGCGAGGGCCTGCGCATGCGCCACCCATTTCTGGTGAACCTGCGCGCCGTCACCGGCCTCCTCGGCAACATGTGCATCATCTATGCCTTCGTGCACATTCCGCTGGCCGAGGCCTATTCCATCGCCTTCCTGGCGCCGATCTTCATCGTCTTCCTCTCCTCGCACTTCCTCAAGGAACAGGTGACCTGGCAGCGGTGGCTGTTCCTCGCCGCCAGCTTTGCCGGCGTGCTGCTGGTGGTCCGCCCGGGTTTCCGCGAACTCAGCCTGGGGCACCTCGCCGCGCTGGCCGCGGCGTTTTTCGGCGCCATCACCACCACGGTGCTCCGCAAGGTCGCGCCGGTGGAAAAGCGCGTCAGCCTGATCGGCATCCCGCTGGGTTATGTCGTGGTCGCCAATGGGCTCCTCATGCTGCCCGGTTTCCAGTGGCCGACCTGGCAGGAATTTCTGCTGTTGCTGACCATCGGTGGGCTCGGTGGCACCGGCAACCTGCTGTTCATTGCCGCCACCCGGCGCGTGCCAGCCAGCCAGATCGCGCCCGGGCAATATAGCCAGATCGCCTGGGCCATCATTTTTGGCGCCGTCTTCTTCCGCGAGTTTCCCGACCTCATCACCTATGTGGGCCTGGCGGTGGTCGCTGTCGGCGGCACGCTCAACGTCATTTCCGACGAGACCCGCATCCGCATCTTCTCGCGCCTGTCGGCCGGCGCGGGTCCCGCCACCGTCATGTCGGAAAAGAGCCCGCCGCTGGGTGATGATGCCATTGCTCCGGGCAAGGACAAGTGATGACAACCGCTCCACCACGCCCGGCGCTGGTGCAATTTGGTGTGCTGCTGGCGATTGGCTCCTACGCCACCTATTCGTGGGGCGATGCCATCATCAAGGGCCTGGGGCCAGACCGTCGGCATGTTCGAGATCGGGCTGATCACCACGATCTTCGGCATGATCCCGGCGCTGTTTGCCAAGCCGCGCACCGAGAGGTGGCGCACCAGTCTGAAGCTCGCAAGCCCCTGGCGCATGCACCTGATCGCCGCGCTGCGCCTCAACTCGAGCGTGATGATCACCTACTCGTTCATCACCATCCCGCTGGCCGAAGCCTATTGCATCGTCTTCCTCATCCCCGTCTTCATCACCATCCTGTCGGTACTGGTGCTTAAGGAAGAGGTCGGCCTCGACCGCTGGTTACTGATCCTCGTGAGCTTTGTCGGCGTCGTGCTGGTGGTGCGGCCCGGCTTCCGTGAACTCGAACTGGGGCACCTGACGGCGCTCGGCTGCGCCATCTCGGCGGGCTTTGCGGCAGTGCTGACGCGACAAAGCGCCGGCAGCGAGAGCCGCCTGAGCCTGTTCCTCATGCCCACCCTCTATGCCATCGCCTTTAACGCCGCGATGGTGCTGGCCTTCGGCGGCGCCATGCCGGGCTGGTGGGAACTGGGCCTGATGCTGCTCTGCGGGCTCTGCGGCGGCATCGGCTACCTACTGCAGATCGCCGCCATCACCCACTCCCCCGCCAGCCGTGTTGCGCCGATCCAGTATAGCCAGATCGTCTGGGCCCTGATCCTGGGCGCCGTGTTCTTCGCCGAACTGCCCGATGCCCTCTCGCTCGCCGGGCTTGCAGTGGTGGTCGTTGCCGGCATCACCGGCATCTTCTCGGATGGCGCCCGCGCCCGCCTCGCCGGCCGCTTCGCCGAGTACCGTGCCCGCAAGCACGGCGCCCAGCCCGAACCGGTACCCATTCCCGGCCCGCCCGAGATCTGATCCGGGCGGCGCCCCTTTGCCCACGGCCCCGGGGTCTCCGGGGCAGTGGGCCAGTCGGTCAGCCCGGGTAGATCGCCGCCACGGAGCGGTCGACGGCGAGTGCGAAGCCCAGCCCTTCGGTTCCCGCCAGCAGCGCCGCTTTCAGCTCAGCCGCGGACGTCGTCTCGGCCAGGGCCTTGTCCCAACGATCAAGGTAGGCGCGGGTCGCCGCGAAAGCCGAAGTATCATTGGGGCTGGACGCCTGGCGGTGGCCCGGAATGATCGTGCCCGCGCCGATCGCCTCGAGCGCGTCGATGCTGGCCCGCCACAACGCGGTCCGCTCGGGGCTGGTATTTTCTTCCAGCCAAAGATGGGTGTCGACATAGGCAACGTCCGAGGTGATCAGCGTGTCCAGCGACGGGATATGCACCGGGGTGATCAAATCGGTGTCTCCGTGCATGGGCCCCAAGATGTCGATCCGAGCACCGTCAAGGAGCAGGTGATCGGCCTCAAGAGCCTCTGGAATGACCGCGCGGTCGGCAAACACTCCTGCCGGGCTATTGGCCGCGATGCGGTCCCAGATGGGTTGCACGGTCCGCGCAATCATCGCCTGCACATCCTTGTGCGCCACCGCCCTGGAGCCCGGAAAGCGATCAAGCAGGATCGGCAGACCCAGCACGTGGTCGGGGTGATAGTGGGTGATCAGGATGGTCTCCACAGATCGGCCCGTGCTGGCGATCAGGTCCGCCAGTGCGGCGGCACTGCCTGCGGTAAACTGCGCGTCGATCACGACGGCAGAGGTTTCGCCAAGGATCACGGTGCTGTCCACAAGCAGACCCGCCTCGTCGGAGGTAAAGACCTCGGTGCCCGATGACGCTGCACGGGCGAGGCCCGGAAGCAGGACTCCGGCTGCGGCAGCAGCTTTCAGGACTGTCCTACGGTTGAGAAGTTCCATGTCGGTTTCCTTTGTATGTCCGGTATCTTTTTGATACCATGCCATATAACCAGCACCTTCCTGACCTGGAAGACGGCACTTTTTGGTAACCGCAAAATTCCTGACTTTCGCCCTTGAGGACCCTCAAATGCCCGGAAAGCTTGACATCACCACTTCTGTCATGATCCCGCTTGACCCCTTGAGCTGCCCCGTTCGGCAGGTGCTCGACGGGATCGGCGACAAGTGGTCCATCCTGGTGCTGACAGCCCTGAATGGCTCGTCACGGCGGTTCTCCGAACTGCGCCGCGACATTCCTGACGTGTCGCAGAAGATGCTGACCCACACCCTGCGCAAGCTGGAGCGCGACGGTTTGCTCGAGCGGATCGTCACCCCGACTACGCCACCGCGGGTGGATTATCGCCTGCTTCCGATGGGAAAGAGCCTTTTCCAGAGATTGTCACCGCTTGCCGCCTGGGCGACGGAGAACCGTGCCGACATCGACACAGCACGGCAGGCGTTCGATAACCGAGACACCCCGGCCACGCGAGGGCAATGGTGACGCTGAGCCGCGTGGGACTGCTTTGGCGCCAGAGTGGAAACTGGCGCAAACACTTTTCCCGCCGGCGGCGTTTCCACGCGCCTTCGGCATGCTAGCCTCCCGGCGGCGTGACCCTCGGGCCGCCGGACCACTCGAAAGGAAGAACAATGAAGCTCGAATCCATCGCGCTCCACCACGGCTATAAGGCGGAGGAAACCACCAAGGCAGCGGCGGTCCCCATCTACCAGACCACCTCCTATGTGTTCGACAATACCCAGCACGGCGCTGACCTGTTCAACCTCGCGGTTGCCGGCAACATCTATACGCGCATCATGAACCCCACGACCGCGGTGCTCGAGCAACGCGTCGCCGAGATGGAAGGCGGCATCGCCGGCCTTTGCGTTTCCTCGGGCATGGCGGCCATCACCTATGCCATCCAGGCCATTGCCGGGGTCGGCGATAACATCGTGTCGGTGAGCCAGCTCTACGGCGGCACCTATAACCTCTTCGTCCACACCTTCCCGCGCCAGGGCATCGAGGTCCGCCTCGCCGACCAGGCCGATTTCGACGGGCTCGAAAAGCTCATCGACAAGAACACCAAGGCGGTGTTCTGCGAATCCATCGGCAACCCGGCCGGCAATGTCGTCGACATCGCCCGCCTCGCCGAGATCGCCCACAAGCACGGCGTACCGCTGATCGTCGACAACACCGTCGCCACCCCCGTGCTCTGCAAGCCGATCGCCCATGGCGCCGACATCGTCGTGCACTCGCTGACCAAGTATATCGGCGGCCACGGCAACTCGATCGGCGGCGTCATCGTCGACTCGGGCAAGTTCGACTGGGTCAAGAACAAGGACCGCTTCAAGGTCCTGAACGAACCCGATCCGTCCTACCACGGCGTGGTCTACACCGCCGCGCTCGGGCCTGCCGCCTATATCGGCCGCTGCCGCGTGGTGCCGCTGCGCAATACCGGCGCCGCGCTTGCGCCGCACAGCGCCTTCCTGCTGCTGATGGGCCTTGAAACCCTGGCGCTCCGCATGGAACGCCACTGCGCCAATGCCGAGGCGCTGGCTGCCTGGCTGAAAAAGCACCCCAAGATCACCTGGGTGAACTACGCCGCCCTGCCCGACAGCACGTACAACGCCACCGCCAAGAAGATCACTGGCGGCAAGGCGTCTGGCATCATCAGCTTCGGCATCAAGGGCGGCGCCGCAGCTGGCGCGCAGTTCATCGACGCGCTGCAGATGATCCTGCGGCTGGTCAATATCGGCGACGCCAAGTCGCTGGCCTGCCACCCGGCCTCCACCACCCACCGCCAGCTCTCGCCCGAAGAGCTCAAGACCGCCGGCGTTTCGGAAGACCTGGTGCGCATCTCGGTGGGCATCGAGCACATCGACGACATCATCGCCGACGTCTCGCAGGCGCTCGATAAAGTCAGCTGATAAATTGGGCGGTGGACCTGCAGTAGCAGGTTCACCGCTTCTTCTGGATCTCTCTAGGTACAACACCCTCCCCCCACGCACCGTCATCCTCGCGCTTGACGCGAGCAACTGTGTTTTTGTTGTCAGGTTCTGAAGGGAGTTTGGTCTCTGAGAACGGCGTTTGCGATGACAAGAAGCTTTCGGGCGATGGCAATCAG
>JACDQI010000207.1 GCA_015657675.1 Devosia sp. | reverse complement strand
TCGACAATGACTTCACGCGCCGCGGCGCAGCCTGAGTGAGACGACAATGGCCGAACGCATTCAATATGTGACACTCGGTGTGGCCAAGGAGATCTTTGCCGCACCGGTGACCAAAGTGCAGGAGATCCTGGACATGCGGCCCATCGCCCGTTTACCGCAGGCGCCGGAGAACCTGCTGGGTATGATCGATGTGCGCGGGCAGGGCATTCCGGTGCTCGACCTGCGGCGGACGCTGGGGCTCGAAGAAGCGGCCGATAGCGAGAATACCCGCATCGTGGTGCTGCGCATGGGCAGCGGTGAGAAGGAACTGACGGTGGGCTTGCGGGCCGACCGGGTGTTCGAAGTCACCGTGCTCGACCAGGAGGAGCTCGATCCGCCGCCAGCGATCAGCGACACCTGGGATACCCATTCGATCGCCGGGATCGGTCGCCGCAACGGCGCCTTCGTCACGGTACTCGATCTCGACCGGCTGCTGGCGGGGATCAGGATCCCTGGCCTCAAGCCTGCTCTGGCGACCGAGAAGGCCGCCTGAGTTCTTTCGTTCCGTTCCAGTAAGCGGCCGACGGCTGTCGGCCGGATGCGTACCCCGGAGAGTATCTTGGCTGCTAGTGCGCTATCGCTGCCCTTTGCAGGACCCGACGACGACGACCACCTTACGCCCCGCGACTTTGAGCGCATCGCTACGCTGATCGGCGACAAGGTGGGCATCAAGCTGCCGCCGGCCAAGCGGATCATGGTGGAGGGCCGACTTCGCAAGCGGGTCCGCAGCCTGGGACTCGTCGACTTTGCCGACTACACGGCACACTTGTTCGAGCGCAACGGCCTCGACGAAGAACTGGTGCACCTGATCAATGCGGTGACCACCAACAAGACCGACTTTTTCCGCGAGCCGGAACATTTCGAGGTGATGGTCAACAAACTGGTACCGGCGCTATTGGCCGAGCGCCGGGGTGAGCGCAAGCCGCTGCTCAAGATCTGGAGCGCGGCGTCCTCGACCGGCGCCGAGGCCTATACCATTGCCATGGTGATGAACGATCTCGAGGCGCAGCGCCGCGATCTGAGTTACGCGATCCTTGGCACCGACATCGACACCAATGTGCTCGAACAGGCCGCGCGAGCGGTGTTTCCGGCCGAGATGGCCGATGCGGTGCCGGCCGAACTGAGCGCGCGCTACATCATGCAACCCCGCAAGCCAGGCCTGCGGGCCGAGGTGCGGATCGCGCCGGAGCTGCGCAAGCGGGTGCAGTTCGCCCATCTCAACCTGATGGACAAGAGCTACCCGTTCGACCGCGACGTCGACCTCATCTTCCTGCGCAACGTGCTCATCTACTTCGAAAAGTCGGACCAGGAAGCGGTCATCAACCGCCTCGTGGGACATTTACGGCCCCGCGGTTATCTTCTTCTTGGTCATTCCGAGTCCATGATCGGCACATCGATCACCATGCGCCAGGTGGCGCCTGCCGTGTTCCAGAAGGTTTAGAATGTCCAGCAAGAAGATCCGCGTACTCATCGTCGATGACTCGGCTTCGGTCCGTACGACACTGAGCGAGATCATCTCGGCTGACCCGGACCTCGAGGTGATGGCGACAGCCAGCGACCCCTATGTCGCGGTGGAGCGCATCCGGCAGGAAGTGCCGGACGTGATGTTCCTCGATCTCGAAATGCCCCGCATGGACGGGCTCACCTTCCTGCGCAAGATGATGTCTCAGCGGCCGATCCCGACAGTGATCTGCTCGTCGATGACCGAGGACGGGTCCGATGCGCTGATGCAGGCACTGGAAGCGGGCGCTGTCGAGGTGGTGACCAAGCCGCGGGTCGACACTGCGCAGTGGCTGCAGGATTCGAGCATGCGGATCTGCGATGCCGCCAAGGCGGCTGCGCATGCCAAGTTCAAGGGTGTGCAGAAGGCGGCGCCGCCGCCGCTCAAGGTCGAAGCCAAGTTGACTGCCGATGCCGTGGTGCCGCCGCTGAGTGCTGCGCGGCTTGCGTCGGTCAAGCTCAACATGCCGGTCACCGATCCGATCATCTGCATCGGCGCCTCCACCGGTGCACCGAAGCGCTGCGCGAAGTGCTGGAAGCTCTGCCGGCCGATACGCCCGGCGTGCTCATCGTGCAGCACATGCCGGAAAAGTTCACCAATGCCTTTGCGCGCCGGCTCGACAGCCTTTGCAGGGTCGAGGTCAAGGAAGCCGAAGAGGGCGACGTGGTGCGCCAGGGCCTGGTATTGATCGCGCCGGGCGCCAAGCACATGACGCTGCATCGCGCCGGCTCGCGCTACACCGTGCATATCGTGGACGGTCCGCACGTGTCGCGGCATCGCCCCTCTGTGGACGTGATGTTCCGTTCGGCCTCGCAGATGGCGGGGCGCAATGCCATGGGAGTTATCCTCACCGGCATGGGTGATGATGGCGCGCGCGGTCTCCTCGAAATGCGCGAAGCCGGCAGCCACACCGTGGCGCAGGACGAAGAGAGTTCGGTGGTCTTCGGCATGCCCAAGGAGGCGATCCAGCGCGGCGCTGCCGCCAAGGTGCTGCCGCTCAGCCGCGTGGCGAACGAGATTACTACCTATGCGCGCATGGCAGGTGGCAAGTGAGCATTGCGCTGGCGGAAGTCCCGCACGTTCCGCCGTCATCGGTCCCCGAGATCGTTCAAAGCCTTGCCGGGCCTCGGCAGGAAATCGAGGCCGCCTTCCTCAATGTCGGCGACCTGCTTAGCAGGTCGGCGGGCCTGCTCGACCAGATCGGCTCGACCTTCGAGACGCTGCCACGCGACCTCGACCGACCAGAGGTCAATGAAGCGACGGCGCGTCTGACCCAGGTGGGTTCCAAGGCGCAGGAGATCTCGGATTCCTTTGCTCAGGAGCAGCAGGACATTCTGCGATTGGTCGACGTGGTGGCCAAGGCCAACCGGCCGATCACCGAGCTGCGCAAGACCATCCGGATGATGGGCATTCTCTCGGTGAACGCCCGCGTGGTGGCCGCCACGGTGCCCAATCTGGAAGACTCCGACGTCTTTACCACCGACATCGCGACGCTTTCGAGCAGCGCGGCCAAGACTATTGCGGCATTCACGGCGATCTACGAAAAGCTCGGGCAGGAAGTGCAGGCCGCAGCGGCAGCGCGGGACAAGTTCGAGCAGAGCCAGAGCGGCACGCTCTCTGGCCTAGCGACCCGGATTGGAACAAGTCTGGATGCCGTGACGCGGCAGCGGAAACGTTCGTCAGACGGCAGTGCCGAGACCGTGCAGATGTCGCGGGCCATCGGCCAGCGGGTGATGACGGCCGTCATGGCGCTGCAGGTGGGCGACGCGACCCGCCAGCGCGTCGAACATATCGAGACCGGTTTGCGCAAGGCCAGCGAGATGGCGCCGGACGTGCTCAGCGTCGTGGCCGAACTCGCTGCAGCGCAGCTTTTCGACACCATTGCCACGCTGGACAATGACGTGGCCGAGGCCGAGCAGGCGCTGGGCCAACTGGCGCGCGACGCCCAGACCATTTCGGCGCGCAGCCGTGAGATCTATGGCTCGGGCGGGCAGGACAGTTCGGCCTTGAGCCGGCTCAACCAGGAAATGCGCCACGCCACGGCGGTGCTGCAGGACTGCGAGCGCGAGCGCAAGCAGCTGGGAATTGTCGCCGGCGAGGTGGAGAACACGGTCAAGGTTCTGCTCGAGCACGTGGCGGCCGTGCAGGCGATTGAAGCCAACATGCGGCTCGTAAGCCTGAATGCCGCGATCAAGTGTGCGCAATTGGGACCTGAGGGCGCGGCCCTCAACGTCATCGCACGGCAGTTGCGGAGCCTGACCACCGATACTGTCAAGGCTGCCGAAGCGGCGGCCGAGCGGCTGGCCGAAGCCGCCGAACTGGCGCTGGCCTTCAGCGCAGCCTCAGGCGACGAAGCCACGCAGCAGATGGAGCAGCTCGAGCAGGACGCTGCTGACGGGCTCAAGCTCATGGAAAGCGTGGAAGTGCGCATCCGCGACGCGCTCCTCGTGCTCGAGGATGCTGCGCCCCAGGTGGCGCGCTATCTCGATGGCGCCAGCGGCGGCTTTTCCAACCACCAGGACATCTCCGAAACCCTTTCAGACGCGCAGATGCAGCTGGTGGCGCTGGGCGCTGGCAGCGTGCAAAAGCCCGAACCGGGGAGCGAGATGGCCAGCCTGCTCGAAGAGATCCGTAAGACCTATACGATGGAATCCGAGCGGCAGATCCACGACCGGATGTTCGGCAAGCCGGCGGCTGCGGCGGCGCCGGTGCTGGTCTCGGTCAATGACGGCGACGGCCTCGACACCTTCGAGGATTTCGACAGCATCGCGGGCCCGATCACCGCAGAGGACACCAAGGCCGCAAACGACGAGCCGCTCGGCGTCGTCGAAGATGATGTGCTGCTGTTCTAGGGAAGGGGGCATACCCCTCTCTTGCTGCGACTAGCTCTCTGCGCTCACAAGTCTCGCTTTCTCTTCCTCAAGGGGAGAGAGGTCCCGACTGAGGGCTCTCGGTTCTTGTCCCTCTCCCCCCCCTTGAGGGGGGGAGGCGAGACTAGCTTTGCGATCAGCAAAGCGTAGTCGCAGCAGAGGGCGGGCTTTGCCCTAAGCCTTCGGCCGGGCCAGACGCTGGGCATCAGAGTCGATCCCCAGCGTGCCGAGTACCGTGGCGACGATGCCGGCGCGGTCGAGACCGGCGGCGGCGTACATGTCGTTGACGCTCGCCTGTTCGGTGAACACATCCGGGATCATCAGGGGCCGGAAGCGCAGCTTGCCGTCGAGCAGGCCGTTACGGGCAAGGAAGGTGGCCACATGGCTGCCGAAGCCGCCAATGCCGCTCTCTTCCACCGTCAGCATGGCATCATGGGTCTGCGCCAGGCGGGCGAGCAGTTCCTCGTCGAGCGGCTTCATGAAGCGCGCGTCGGCAATGGTGGGCGTCAGCCCGAAGGCAGCAAGCTTTTCGGCCGCGGCCAGCACTTCGCCGAGGCGCGTGCCGTAGGAGAGAATGGCGACGGTCGAGCCTTCGCGCAGCACGCGGCCCTTGCCGATCTGCAGCGGCACGCCGCGCGCCGGCATCTCGACACCGAGGCCATCGCCACGCGGATAGCGGAACGCGATGGGGCCGTTATCGTAGGCCGCGGCGGTCGCCACCATGTGGCGCAGGTCGGCTTCGTCCGCGGCAGCCATCAGGACCATATTGGGAATGGCGCCGAGGAATGCCGCATCATAGTTGCCGGCATGGGTGGGGCCGTCGGCGCCGACATAGCCGGCGCGGTCGATGGCAAAGCGGACCGGCAGGTTCTGCACGGCGACGTCGTGCACCACCTGGTCATAGCCGCGCTGCAGGAAGGTCGAGTAGATGGCGCAGAACGGCTTCATGCCCTCGGTCGCCATGCCGGCCGCGAAGGTCACGGCGTGTTGCTCGGCGATGCCCACATCGAAGATGCGGCTTGGGAACAGTTCGGCGAACTTGTCGAGGCCTGTGCCCGAAGGCATGGCGGCCGTGATGGCGACGACGCGCTCGTCGGCCTCGGCTTCCTGGATCAGGCTTTCGGCAAAGACGTTGGTGTAGCTCGGGGCGTTCGAGGGCGCCTTGGACTGGGCGCCGGTGATGACGTTGAACTTGGTGACGCCATGGTACTTGTCGGCCGAGGACTCGGCGGGGCCGTAGCCCTTGCCCTTCTTGGTCACGACATGGATCATCACCGGGCCGGACTCGGCCTCGCGGACGTTTTCCAGCACATCGACGAGATCGTTGAGGTTGTGGCCGTCGATCGGCCCCACATAGAAAAAGCCCAGCTCCTCGAACAGCGTGCCGCCAGTGAGGAAGGCGCGGGTGAACTCTTCGGTCTTGCGCGCCGCCTCATGGATGAAACGCGGCATTTTGTGGGTGATCGACTTGGCGGTATCGCGGAACCCCTGGTAGGCGGGGCCGGAGACCAGCTTGGCGAGGTAGGAGCGCAGTGCGCCGGTGGGCGGCGCGATCGACATGTCGTTATCGTTGAGGATGACGATCAGCTTGGCGTCCATGGCGCCAGCGTTGTTCATCGCCTCATATGCCATGCCGGCCGACATGGCGCCGTCGCCGATCACGGCGATGACGTGGCGCTTCTCGCCCTTCAGATCCGACGCCACGGCCATGCCGAGGCCGGCCGAGATCGAGGTGGATGAGTGGCCTGCGCCGAACGGATCGAATTCGCTTTCGGCGCGGCGGGTAAAGCCGGAAAGACCATCGCGCTGGCGCAGTGTGCGGATGCGGTCGCGGCGGCCGGTGAGCACCTTGTGCGGATAGGCCTGGTGGCCGACATCCCAGATCAGACGGTCGTTGGGCGTATTGAAGACGGCGTGGATGGCGACGGTCAGCTCGATCACGCCGAGGCCAGCACCGAGATGCCCCCCGGTGACCGAGACGGCGTCGATCACCTCGGCGCGCAGCTCATCGGCGAGAACGCGCAGTTCCTCGCGGCTCAAAGCCTTCAGGTCGTCCGGCGAGCGGACCTTGTCGAGATGGGGAGTAAGCGGTTTGTCGGACACGCGGCAAGCCTTGCGGCACTTGTTGTTCTCTCTGGCTTAGAGACTAGCCGCTGCCAATGCAAACCGAAAGACTCAGCGAGACGCCACGAGGAGTGGCGCATTGGTCACAAATTGATCGTAATCGAGCGGTTGGCCGAAATCGGGAAGGAATTCCATCCGGCCGGCGAGGGGCCCAAGCTCGGCTTCCTTGTCGAGATAGCCTTCGGCTTCATAGAACTCGGCAAAGTGGCTGGCCGACATCAGAACGGGCGTGGTCAGCGTCTCGTTGACATGGTCGATCTCGGGCGCCACCAGTTCGATATGGCGGGCCTTGATCGACTGGATCGGCTGCAGGTCGAGGACAGCCTGGCGTACGGCGGCGGCGGTACCGACCGGTACAGCGCCGCTGACGGCACTGAAGGTCGAGTCGAACATGCCGCGCAGCGAGTCACCACCGAGCGAAGCGGTCTGCATGCCCAGATCGATACCTGGGCCAGCGGCCAGTGCGTCGGCCAGCGGGGTAGCGGCCTCGTCCTCGATCAGCATCTTGAGCGCGGTATTGCCCGGCGCATAGGCGGTGACGAGGTCGCCACTGCCGTCGCGCGGCGTCATTAGGACGCGCGGCTGCGGCACGGAACTGTCGATAGCGTCGAGCGCGCCGGTGCTGCCGGAGCGGGTGGCGACCATCAGGCGCGCCGGGCGGGTGGCCGGAATCGGGGCAATGAGGTCGGGCGAGACCGACGCGACAGCGGTCGCCGTGGCGCCCGGGCGCAGCAGCGGCTGCGGGGCGACCGCGAAGGTCGAGACGCTGCGCTGGGTCGGCTCTGCGAGCGCGGCGAGCATGATGCCCTCGCTCTCGGATCCATAGAGGCGCTGCGGGCGGCTGAGCGGCGTGGGCGCCAGCGACAGGCCGGTACCGGTATCCTCGGCCACCATGATGGCGGGCGATGCCGGGGGCAGCGCGCCGTTGCAGGGCACGGTACGGCACTTTTTCCACTCGGCTTCGGCATAGGCACGACCGGACGCAGAGAGCGGCTTGCCGTCGGTCGGCAGATGCAGCGTCCTGCCGTCCGGGAAGACCTTCTTGAGCTGGGCACGGGTCATGCGCGGCCAGGCGCGCACCGAGCCGGTATCGGCATGCACGAACGGGCTGCCGGAGGTGGGATAGTAGCCGATGCCGCCGACCTGGTGGCGCATCACAGCTTCGCGCACCGTCGCCAGCTTGATGCCCGGAATGAAGAAGTCGATCGCCTTGCCCTTTGTGTGCTGCGAATTCTCGGCGACGCCGGAGGATTTCGAGCGGAGCATGGCGTTGGTCTTGGGCGCCCGGTAGGACGAGACGATGTTTATGGGCTGGCTGGCACCGACTTCGCGATAGACCGACCAGAGCAGGTCGAACAGCGCCGGGTCCATCTTGGTGGGTTCCTTGGTGCGCCAGTCGGCGAGGAACACGTTGAGCTGCTGGAGGACCTTGCGGTCGTACTCGCCGTTACGCTTGAAGGTGAAGCGGCCGACGTCGCCGGTGTGGGTGTGGCGCAGGTACAGGGTGCGATCGCCGCTCGAAGCGGCAGAAACCGAGACGGTTGCTGCGGGAAGCAGAGTGGTCAGCGCGACGATGGCGGCAAAGGCAAGCCGCAACAGACGCTGCACAATCAAACCAGTTTTGCCCGACACGCCCCGACCCTTGCAACTACCCAGGAACGGAAAAGATAGCGCCAAGACCATTACAGTCGATTAACGCTAACAAATCCTGCAAGGCGCGTTGCCACCAGCCTCACCCCCTATATCTAGGCAATAATCGCGGCTGAACCAAGGCCAATTTCCTAAGCGGAAGTAAATGCTCGGTTTTTGCCCTGGATCAATGACAAGACCCGGCGCTTGTGGCGGCCGGGCCTGACAAGAGAATCGCAGAAAGTGTCGCGTCGCTACTCGTTGAGCAGGGCGATCAGCTTCTTGTTGGCGCCGTAGACGTCACCATAGGAGCGGATGGTGCCGTCCTCGTCGATGCGCAGGGTGAAATAGGAGAGATGCACCGGAATGTGGGTGTCGAGGTTCACCCAGGCTTCCCGATCGCCGAAAAGGCCTTCGAGCGATGCCTGGCTGATCTTGGCTTCGTGCTGGACCAGCGCCCCGGCAAATTCCATCGGGTTCTCGACGCGGACGCAACCGTGGCTATAGGCGCGGAACGACCGGGCGAAGAGGGATTTCGACGGCGTATCATGGAGATAGACATCATGCTGGTTGGGGAACAGGAATTTCACCCGGCCCAGCGCATTGCCGCCACCCGGCCGCTGCCGGATGTGGAACTTGTTGATGTTGGTGGAGGTCCAGTCGATCGCCGAGGCGTTGATCACCTTGCCGCCCGAGAGCATTTCCATGTTCTGGCCGGCCAGATATCCGGGGTTGGCCAGCAAATGCGGCTTGATCTCGTTGGTCGCGATTGAAGCGGGCACGTTCCAGTACGGGTTGACGACGATGTGCTCGATCTCGTCGGAGAACACCGGCGTCTGGTGCTTGGTCGTACCGATGACGACGCGGGTGGTATAAGCTTCCTTACCGTCGTCCATGATGCGCAGGCGGAACTCGGGCAGGTTGACGAAGACGTGGAACTTGCCGAATTCCTCGGGTTCCCAGCGCCAGCGCTCCATATTGGCGATGATGTCGTCCTTGGTGGCCGTACCGCCGCCATTGAGGGCCGCAATCGTCGCCGGGCCGGCGACGCCGTCGGCGGTGAGGTCGAGGCTTTCCTGGAAAGCTTTAACGGCCGCCACCAGGGCGTCGTCATAAGTCAGGTCCGGAGCGGCGGCGGCACCGGCTGTTTCCGGCACGTCCGGCTCGGCGACGCCGAGGCGCTGGCGGAGCAGGGGCACGCGCTCGTCGGTCATCCCGAGCTTTAGGGTCTTGCCGTCGGGAATGGCGACCTGGTCGATGGCCTCGCTGTCGTCGAACTTGAGCAGCGCTGCCTTCAGCCGCTGGAATTCAGCATGCTTGGGCTCGAGATCAGCAAAGATCTTGGCGGGGTCATCCGAGGAGGCCAGCTTGACCAGCATCTCGGCTTCATTGATGCGCTTGGGCGTGATGGTCCAGGCCGAGTTGACCGCGGTGGGCGCGATGCGGCCGCCATAGATGTCCTGGGCGTACTTGACAGCGGCATTGGAGAAGGCCGTTTCGACTGCAGCGAGCTTGGCCGGGTCGGCGCCGGCCGCGGCCAGGTCGAGCTCGGGGGTCAGGTAGTCGCTGGTGCGGAAGCCTTCGGCGGCGGAAGCCTTGAAGGCGGCCATGATCTTTTCGGCGGAGGGGGCAAAGCTCACCTTGCCGTTGTCGCCTTCCTGGAGCCAGAGCGGCTCGAAGTGGCGGGCGCCGTAGAAGAAATAGAGCTTTTGCGCCTGGGTATAGGCCCGGCTGTCCTTGGCGGCATCCTGATAGGCGGTCGAAAGCCCGGTCTTGATGATGCGGGCCAGTTCGGACTGCGGCGGCGCGATGACGACGCGCGTCGCGTCGATGCCGGCGACCCTGACCACTTCCTGCGCCAGGCTCGGGACAGCGGCCCCGACCAACACGACACCAGCAAGCAAAGCGGCCATCAAGTTGCGCATAATATCTCCGAGCCCCTCACGGGCGACCAATATGAGGCTGGCTTACCTCACATCCCTTAACACTGACAATTCCACACGATTTTGTGAGGCTCGGCTGTGTCCCGGTTGCAACGGAACGGCTAGGCGGCCTCGCTCTCAATCCCATCGTCCAGACCATATTCCCGCAGCTTGCGGTAGAGCGTCGACCGGCCGATCCCCAGCGCACGGGCGACGCGCGACATGCGCCCGCCATAGTGCTTGAGGGCGAACGCGATGAGGTCGCGCTCGAGATCGGCCAGGGCGGTGACTTCGCCGCGGGAATCGATGAAGCGATCGGGTACTGCCTCTACCTTTTCAACTTCACGAAGACGGACGCTAAGCTGGTCAACATGAACGGGTGCTGAAGGGGTGGGCAGGTTCTCGGTGAGCCGGATGGCGTCGGCACGACCGCCCAGCTGGCGACAATCTGTGGGAAATCGACGGATTCGAGGTAAGCCGAGTCCGAGAGCACTACGGCGCGATAGACGGCGTTTTCGAGCTGCCGGATGTTGCCAGGCCAGTTGTAACTGCGCAGCATCTCGATCGCCGGCGGGGAAATGCCGACGACGCGCTTGCCGGCTTCGGCCGAGAGGCGGGCGATGAAGTGGCTCACCAGCAGGGGGATGTCCTCGAGGCGCTCGCGCAGTGGCGGCACGTAAATCGGGAAGACATTGAGCCGGTAATAGAGGTCTTCGCGGAAGGCGCCGGACTTGGCGAGGTTGAGCAGGCGCTGGTTGGTGGCCGAGATCAGCCGGACATTGACGCGCTCGACCTTGTTGGAGCCGACCGGCTCGATCTCGCCTTCCTGGATGGCGCGCAGGAGTTTCACCTGCGTGTCGAGCGGCAGTTCGCCGACTTCATCGAGGAACAGCGTACCGCCATGGGCTTCGGAGAACTTGCCGACATGGTCGGAAACGGCGCCGGTGAAGGCGCCCTTCTTGTGCCCGAAGAGGATGGATTCAACCAGATTTGCTGGAATGGCGCCGCAGTTCACCGTGACGAACGGCTTGCCGGCGCGGTCGCCGGTGCCCTGGATGACGCGGGCGATCATTTCCTTGCCGACGCCGGTTTCGCCTTCGATCAGCACCGGAATGGGCGAGCGGGCGGCCTTGCCGCAGAGCGCGATGACGCGGTCCATGGCCGAGGAATTGGTGATGATGTCGGAGAGCCCGAGCGTGCCAGAGCGGCGGTTGCGGTCGGTGCGGACAAGGGTTTCGAGCTGATCGAGCTTGAGCGCATTGCGCAGCGAGATGATCAGCCGCTCGGGTGCTACCGGCTTGACGAAGAAGTCCGCGGCGCCATGGCGCATGGCGGTGACGACTGTTTCCAGCGATGAATTGGCGGTCTGCACGACGACGGGCGTGGTAATGTTGTCGCGGCGCATTGCTTCGAGCACGGCCATGCCGTCGAGCTCTGGCATCACCAGGTCGAGCACCATGACGCCGATGCCGGGATCGGCGCGCAGCATATCGAGCGCCTGCCGGCCGCCGGTCGCGGTCACGGGAACGAAGTCCGCGCGACGGGCCACTTCGGCGGTGAGACGGAGCTGCACCGGATCATCATCGACTATCAGGACGCGCGTCATACTACCCCAGGATGGTTCTTGCACGTGGGACCTGCGTCGTCCGAATCGTGCTGTGCCGTTTTGACCCAGCATGGTTTGAGGGGGTTAAGAGGCGATTAATCCTAAGGAATTTGTCGCGCGCTTGGCAGGACGGGGCGTGCTGGCTATGGTCGCCGCCGCCACAATTGCAAAGAGAGTTGCCCATGACCGCCGAGAAAGCCGTTGCCCAGCAAGGACATAACCTGCTCGGAAGCCTGCCGGTCTGGGACCTTGCCGATCTCTATTCGGGCAATGATGCGCCCGAGCTGAAGGCTGATATCGAGACGGCCCGCAAGGAAGCCAAGGCGTTCGAGGCGGACTATAAGGGCAAGCTCTCCGCGCTGGCGCAGTCGGGCGGATTGCTCAAGGCGATCAAGCGGATAGAGGCGCTCAACGACCTCACCGGCAAGATCGGCTCCTATGCTTTCCTGCAATATGTGCGGAACACAAATGAGCCGGAAAAGGTCAAGTTTCTGGGCGATACCAGCCAGGCGCTGACCGACCTGTCGACCGGGCTGATCTTCTTTTCGCTCGAACTCAACCGCATTGATGAACGCATTCTGAACGCGGCTTTCGCCGCCGACGCGGCGCTGGCGCGCTACAAGCCGTGGTTCGACGAAGTGCGGAAGGCCAAGCCGCATCAGCTCGACGAAAAGATCGAAGAGCTGTTCCACGAAAAGTCGGTGACCGGGGCGCAGGCCTGGAACCGGCTGTTCGACGAGACGATGGCGAGCCTCAAGTTCCCGGTCGAGGGCGAGGAGCTGGGGCTGGAAGCCACGCTGAACCTGCTCTCGGATCGCGACGAGAAAAAGCGCGAGGCGGCGTTCGGCGGGCTCAGTAAGACGCTGGCCAGCAATGCGCGGCTCTTTACCCACATCACCAACGTGCTCGCCAAGGACAAGGAAATCTCCGACCGCTGGCACCATTTCGAGGACATTGCCGACAGCCGGCACCTCGACAATTCGGTGGAGCGCGAGGTGGTGGATGCGCTCGAGAAGGCCGTGCGCGATGCCTATCCGCGTTTGAGCCACCGCTACTACAAGATGAAGGCCAAGTGGTTCGGCAAGCCAACGCTGAACGCCTGGGACCGCAATGCGCCGCTGCCCTCGAGCGACGAGCGCTTCTTCGACTGGGAAACCGCCAAGACCACGGTGATGGAGGCCTATTCGCGCTTCTCGCCGAAACTGGCGGAGGTCGCGGCGCCGTTCTTCGAAAAAGGCTGGATCGATGCGCCTGTCAAGGACGGCAAGTCGCCCGGCGCCTTTGCGCATCCGACCGTGCCGAGCGCGCACCCCTACCTGATGCTCAACTATCTGGGCAAAGCGCGCGACGTGATGACGCTGGCGCATGAACTCGGGCATGGCGTGCACCAGGTGCTCGCCGGACCGCAGGGGG
>JACDQI010000206.1 GCA_015657675.1 Devosia sp. | reverse complement strand
CCCCAACCCTCCCCACAGAGGGGGAGGGTGTCTGCTGGCGGATGAGGCAGGATCGCGCCCCATGCTCGATCGGCACCTCCCCCCCTTGTGGGGGAGGCTGGGAGGGGGGGACTCACCCTGGTGGGACCATGACCCGCATCCCCGGCATCACCGAACTGCCGATTCACACGCCCGGCATGCGCATCGGGCTCTTCGGCGGCAGCTTCAATCCGGCGCATGAGGGGCATCGGCTGGTCGCCATGCAGTGCCTGAAGCGGCTGCAGCTCGATGCCGTCTGGCTGCTGGCCTCGCCCGGCAATCCGCTCAAGGAAAACTCCAGGCTGCCGCCGCTGGCCGATCGCGTCCGCGCCACCCGTGCGCTGATGGACCATCCGCGCATCGAAGTGACCGGCTTTGAGGCCGAGCATGGCTTCCGTTACTCGTACGATACGCTGAGTTTTTTGCGCCAGACCTGCACCGGCGTGAAGTTCGTCTGGATCATGGGCGCCGACAACCTCATCCAGTTCGAGCAGTGGGAACGCTGGCGCGACATGGCCGAACTCATGCCTATCGCCGTCTACGCGCGCCCCGGCTCAATCCGTCGGGCCACCGCGTCAAAAGCCGCCATCACCCTCAAATCCTTCAGGATTCCGGAAGAACAGGCGGAGACCTTGGCCGATCGCGACCCGCCCGCCTGGGTCTATCTGCGCGGCATCATGTCGGCCATGTCCTCCACCGCCATCCGCGCCAGCTACGCTCGAACAAATTGAAAGTGATGCTTCACTTGCGAAATCGGGGTCGAGGCGTCATATTACTATGCGAGTGATTAGCGTCACTCTTGAACGGGAAAACGACTATCGCAGCTTCTCGCGACATCGCCCCATCAACCAAGGACAAGCTGAAATACGCATGACTCATGCTGTAATAGCGTGGGCTGAGGCCAACTGATGGCATCGGCTCCCAAAAAGAAGATCAAGGCGGCCGAGCCTGCGCCGGTCGCCGCGCCCGAGCCCCAGATGATCGACATCGTGCTGCAGAGCCTTGACGACGCCAAGGCTGAGCAGACCGTTGCCATCGACATTACCGGCAAGTCGTCGCTGTCCGACCACATGGTCGTGACCTCCGGCCGCTCCAACCGCCATGTCAGCGCTGTCGCCGACCAGGTGGTCAAGGCGCTGCGCGAGAACGGCTTTTCCAAGCCGCGCGTCGAAGGCCTGCCGCATGCCGACTGGGTGCTGGTCGATGGTGGCGATGTGATCGTCCACATCTTCCGGCCCGAAGTGCGCGAGTTCTACAATCTCGAAAAGATGTGGGCCGCCGACTTCGCTGCCGACGCGCACGAGTAACCTGAACCGCCGGCGATGAAGATCCACGTCGCCGCGGTCGGCCGCATGAAACAGGGGCCCGAGCGCGAGCTCGTCGCCCGCTACCTCGATCGCGCCGTGCTGAGCGGCAAGCCGCTCGCCCTCACCGGCTTCGAGGTTACCGAACTCACCGAGTCCCGTTCCACCTCCGCGCCGTCCCGCAAGGCCGACGAGGCCAAGGCGCTACGTGCCGCCCTGCCCGAGGGGATCATCGTGGCACTGGACGAACGCGGCAAGACCATAGGTTCGGAAGCCTTTGCTACCCAGCTCGCCCGCTGGCGCGACGATGGACGGCCCGCCGCCAGTTTCGTCATCGGGGGCGCCGACGGCCTCGACCCGGACTTTGTGCGCGCCGCCGACCTGACGCTGAGCTTCTCGCCACTCACCTGGCCGCACCAGTTGGTCCGAATCATGCTGGCGGAACAACTGTATAGGGCGACAACTATCCTCTCGGGACACCCCTATCATCGGGAATAGTACGGGGCATCGACTGTTCCAGGCTTAACCCCGACTTAAACAAGCCTGCTCAATATCTGCCCATTGTCGCGTGCGCTCGGGAATCATTGCTCTGCAGCGCATCTGTTTTCTGGGGGATAATACATGGCCGGGTTCAAGGGCTTCACCATTGCGCGCAAGCTGCCAATGGCCCTGATGCTGTCAGCAGTGCTGGTCAGTGCCGGCGTGGGCATTGCCAGCTACATCATCGGCGCCAGCGCCATGGACAAGCAGGCGCGGCAGAACCTCTCGACCCTGGCCTTCGAGCGCGGCAACCAGCTCGCCGCATATCTCTCGAGCGTTCAGGCCGATCTGGTGGCCACCGCCCAGGCCGATGCGACCATCCAGGCGCTGCGCGACTTCACCGGCGCCATGCTGCAGATCAAGGAACCCGATCCGGCGGCCGCCCTCCGCTACGTCTATGTGGCGTCCAACCCCAATCCGGCCGACCAGCGCCTGCTGCTCGATACTGCCGAGACCAAGTACACCTATGCCACCCCGCACACCAAGGTGCAGCCCCACTTCCGCGCCCAGATCACCGCAGCCGGCTACAGCGACCTCTACCTCTTCGACCCCAAGGGGTTCCTGGTTTACTCGACCGCCAAGCAGGATGACTTTGCGACGAGCTTCGTCGATGGCCCCTACTTCGCCACCGCGCTTGCCGACGTCATGACCCGCGCCCAGGCGATCGAGACCCCGACCGACATCGCCGTCGCTGACTTTTCCATCTATCCGGTCGCCAACGCACCGGTCGCCTTCTTCGCCAAGCCGGTGTTCAACGCCCAGGGCCGCAAGGTCGGCGTGCTCGCCTTCGGCCTGCCAGCCAGCAAGCTGGCACCTGTCATCGACCACCGCACTGGCCTTGGCCAGACCGGCGAGATGGTGATTGTCGGCGCTGACGGCATCGTGCGCTCGGACTCGCCCTTTACGGCTGAGAGCGACATTCTCACCCAGGTCTTCAAGAGCACGGCTATCGACGCAGCGCTTGCCGGCACCCCGACCGTCGATACTCTGCCCAACCTGCGTGGCGCCGAAAGCCTGATTGCCGCGGTCCCTGTGACCGTGCCGGGCATCAACTGGTCACTCGCTGCCGTCATGCAGTCGGCCGAGGTCTTTGCCCCGATCGCCGAGATCCGTAACGGCATGCTGCTGGTTGCCGCGCTGCTCCTCGGCGTCGTTGCCGTCGCCGGCTTTGTCTTCTCGCGCACCATCACCACCCCGATCTCACGGCTCACCAGCACCATGCAGGCGCTGGCGCAGGGCGATCTCGAAGCTGCCGTCCCCGGCACCAGCCGCGCCGACGAGCTCGGCGCCATGGCCAAGGCCGTCGAAGTATTCAAGGAGAATGCCCTCAAGGTCACGCAGATGACCGAGGAGGAGCGGGTCGCCGCCCAGCAGCGTCGCATCGACCGCACCGACATGATGCAGCAGCTGCAGTCCGCCTTCGGCAGGGTGGTCGATGCGGCAAGCTCCGGCGATTTCAGCCAGCGCGTGCCCGCACGCTTTGCCGATGCCGAACTCAACACCCTCGCCGGCAGCGTCAACGCACTGGTCGAGACCGTCGATCGCGGCATCTCCGAAACCGCCGGCGTGCTTTCGGCGCTCGCCAATACCGACCTCACCCAGCGCGTCACCGGTGACTATTCCGGCGCCTTCGGCCAGCTCAAGGACGACACCAACGCCGTCGCCGAAAAACTGACCGAGATCGTCAGCCGGCTGCGCGACACGTCGCGGGCGCTCAAGACCGCGACTGGCGAGATCCTGTCAGGTGCCAACGACCTTTCCGAGCGCACCACCCGCCAGGCCGCCACCGTCGAGGAGACCTCGGCCACCATGGAGCAGCTCGCCGCCAACGTGCTCTCCAGCGCCCAGCGCGCCAAGGACGCCAGCGAAATGGCCGGCAGCCTGACCCGTTCGGCCGAAGAGAGCGGCGCCGTGATGGCCGAAGCCACCCAGGCGATGGAGCGCATCACCACCTCCTCGGGCAAGATCTCCAACATCATCGGCCTGATCGACGATATCGCCTTCCAGACCAACCTGCTGGCGCTCAACGCCTCGGTTGAAGCCGCACGTGCCGGCGAGGCCGGCAAGGGCTTTGCGGTGGTCGCCGTTGAAGTGCGTCGCCTCGCCCAGTCGGCCGCCGAAGCCTCTGCAGAGATCAAGGTGCTGATCCAGCAGTCCGGCACCGAGGTCGCCGGCGGCTCGCAACTCGTCGCCGCTGCTGCCAGCCGCCTCAATGCCATGCTGGCTGCTGCCCGCTCCTCCAACGAACTGATGGCCAGCATCGCCCGCGACAGCCGCACCCAGGCCGTCTCCATCGAGGAGATCAGCGGCGCCGTGCGAGTGATGGACGAGATGACCCAGCACAATGCCGCCCTCGTCGAAGAGACCAACGCCGCCATCGAGCAGACCGAGGCCCAAGCGGTCGAACTCGACCGCATCGTCGACATCTTCCAGATTGGTCGCCCCGCCGCACGCCGAGCGGCTTAAGGGCGGTTACCGCAGCACTTACCCCCATCCCCGGTGTCATCCCTGCGAAAGCAGGGATCCACCTCTCAACTCGCGCAAGCGGAACAATGGACCCCAGCTTTCGCTGGGGTGACAGCTGTGGGGATAGAAAGAGCCGGGGCTCGACGCCCTAACCCAGCGCTGCCGCGACGAGCGCCTTGGCGTGCAGGTCCGTCGTATCATAGGTGGGCAACGGGCTGACGGAATCGTCGATTAGCATGCCGATTTCGGTGCACCCGAGAATCACCGCTTCGGCACCGCGGGCCTGCAGGCGGCCGATCGCCTCGACATAGATCTGCCGGGACTCGTCCCGCACGATCCCGAGACAGAGCTCTTCGTAGATGATGCCATTGAGATTGGTGATGCCGACATCGGGGACCACCACCTCCAGCCCTTCGGCCTTCAGCACGTCCATATAGAACGGCTTTTCCATGGTGAAGCGGGTGCCCAGCAACCCGACCCTGGAGATGCCATCGGCCTTGAGCGCCGCGGCTGTTGGCATGGCGATATGCACGAACGGCACCGAGAGCGCCGCCGTGATCTGCGGCGCGCAGATATGCATGGTGTTGGTAGCCAGCCCGATGACGCCACAGCCCTGCTGTTCGAGCCCGGCCGCAATGCCCGCCAGCACCGCGCCGGCACCTAGCCAGTCGCCGGCCCGCTGCATGGCTTCAATCGGCGCAAAATCCACCGAATGCAGCACCACGGCGCCGAATGCAGCCCGCCGCGCAGGCGCGCCGTCTCGCGGTTCAGGATGGCGTAGTAGTGCGCCGAGGATTCCCAGCTCATGCCGCCGATCAGGCCGATGGTCTTCATCGGCCTACGACTCCGCGCGGACGCGGGCGGGAATGTCGCGGAAGGCTACGACGATATCCTGATAGGCCTTTTTCTTGAACGGCACGATCAGCTCGGGGAGCGTCTCGAGCTCGGCCCAGCGCCAGCTGTCGAACTCGGCCGGATGCTTGCCACCACCTGGCGCCAAGACGTTGATCTCGCTGTCGCGACCGGTAAAGCGCACCGCGAACCAGCGCTGCCGCTGCCCGCGATACTTGCCCTTGAGCGCAATGCCCAGCACATCATCGGGCACGTCGTAAAGGATCCAGTCGGGCGCCTCCGCGAGCACCTCGACCGAGGTGATCGAGGTCTCTTCAAAGAGTTCGCGCAGCGCCGTGTCGAGCGGCGCCTCGCCCTTGTCCATTCCGCCTTGCGGCATCTGCCAGGGCGATCCATGCGCGGCCGAGGCCTCGGAATCGCCCTGCGGCTTGCGCCGGCCGACGAACACCTGACCCTGCGCATTGAACACCGCGACGCCGACGCAATCGCGATACGGCATCTTTTCTCGATCGGGCATTTTGTGGGTCATTTCATCAGGGCGCTGGCGGGGACAAGAACAATCCCGCGAGACTCCAATGTCTGCGTCCATTCCGCAAGGGTGGAGATGGAAATCGGCAGCGCCGAGATCACCCCGATCGCCGAGCCATTGCTCTTGGCCTGCTCTTCGAGGGCCGTCAGTTGCGCCAGGATATCGGCACGCGTCGGGTTGGCGTCGAGCGTCATCTGAGCGCGCGCAAAGGGCACGCGGTTGGCGGTGGACAGTTGCTCCGCCAGCGACCGGTTGGACGAGCCATCGTCGAGATAGCCGAGACCGCGGGCGCCCAGTTCCTCCATCATCGGCCCGAAATCGGCGCCCGAGGCGGTGAAGCGCGCGCCCATGTTGTTGATCAGCCCGACATAGCCGCCAAAGCTCCCCATCACGGAAAACAGCTTGTCGAGGTTTTCGCGCGGCGGCTTGCCGGTGAGCAGCGTATCCGGGCCCGGGTCGTTGTCGGGATAGTCGAAGGGTTCGAGCGGCACTTCGAGGAAGAGCTCGTGCCCGCCATTGCGGGCCGCCGCAGCACTCCCGGCAAGGTCCTTGCCATAAGGCGCAAAGGCCATGGTGACGCCCTCGGGCAGCGCCGCAGCCGCTTCAACCGACGTGGTCGGATTGATCCCCAGCCCGGTCAGCACCACCGCCACCAGCGGCTTGCCTTCGGCGCCGGCAATGCCGATCGAGGGCCGCGCGTAGAGATCGAAGGGGCGCTGCCCGGTGGCCGACATGCGCGGGATCGGCCCATGCTCGGTCTCTTCGGAAAGGTCGGCGATAATGCCGGTGCGGCTGTCGGCGATCAGTTCCGGCGCGCCGTCGCCGCTCGAGAGCCCGCTGCCCGGCGCATCCAGCGTCATGATCGAGCCCGAGCCGTCCGTCGGCACTTCCGGCCCGACATCGATGGTCGCCAGCCCGGTGTCGGGCACGGTACCCAGCATCGTGCCGCCTTCGGTGGTGGTGTTGATCGCCACCTCGACGAAGGGACGCCCGCCATCGGGGGTTTCGACCAGCATCACCCGTAGCGCCACGCTCGCCAGCAGCAGCGCGATGCCGCCCATCGCCAGCCGCGCGATCGGCAGACGCAAGGGCGTCTTGCCGGCCTGTGCCTTGGCGGCACGGGCGCGCCTGCGGCCCAGCGGTGCGCTCAGTTCGCTCGTCATCTCATCCACGCCACGGCGAATCTGCCGCTCGCCTAGAGTTGTAGCGCCCAAGGGGTAATGGATTGTTAACCGCGTCGCTTCATCTGCGGGTAAGCTTTGCTCCTGCCACAGGCGCCAAACAAAATCCCCGGCGCGAGGCCGGGGATCTGGATGCGTCTTGTCGCTTGCAGCTCAGCCCATCGGCTTGGGCGGGAAGGCCTCGTTGGTCTCGACCCCGTCGATCAGCTTGATCGCGTATTGCAGCTGGTTGTCCTTGGCCTTGTCGCTCGGCACATAAACCGAGGACCCGACCGTCGCCTGCTCTTCGCTGCCGCCACCGATCTGGCCGGCAAGCCCGGCTTCGCCGATCAGCTCGTCCTTGCCCTTGAACTCGTCGGGCACGTCCTGCGTGACGGTGATGTCGGGATGGATGCCAGACGCCTGGATCGAGCGGTTGTTGGGCGTGTAGTAGCGCGCCGTCGTCAGCCGCATGGCGCCATCCGGCCCCAGATTGATGATCGACTGCACCGAACCCTTGCCGAACGAGCGCGTACCCACCAGCGTGGCGCGCTTGTGGTCCTGCAGCGCACCGGCGACGATTTCGGCCGCCGAGGCCGAGCCGCCGTTGATCAGCACCACCAGCGGCACATCGGCGATCTTGGCGTCCAGATCATCCGGACGCGCATCGTAGCGCGCGCTTTCGCTGTCGACACGGCCGCGCGTCAGCACCACGGCGCCCTGCTTGAGGAAGGCGTCCGAGACATAGACCGCCTGATCGACCAGACCACCCGGATTGTTGCGCAGGTCGAGGATCAACCCTTTGGGCGCCTTGCCCTCATTGGCTTCGTAGATGTCTTCGATCGCCTTCTGGATGCCGACAAAAGCCTGCTCGGAGAAGCGGCTGAGCCGCATCACGCCGACATCGCCTTCCATGCTCCAGCGGACAGCGCGCATCGCCACCACGTCGCGGGTGAGTTCCATCTCCAGAGGGTCGGCAACGCCGTCGCGCACGATGGTGAGCTTGATCTTGGTCCCGACCGGGCCCTTCATCTTGCCAACCGCCTCGTCGAGCGTCAGGCCCAGCACCTGCTGGCCGTCGAGCTGCACGATGAAGTCGTTCGACAGAATGCCGGCCTTGGCCGCCGGGGTATCGTCGATCGGCGACACCACCTTGATGATGCCCTCCTCCATCGTCACTTCGATGCCAAGGCCACCGAACTGGCCGGAGGTATCCTCCTGCACGTCGGCATAGTCGACCGGCTCGAGATAACCCGAATGCGGGTCGAGCGAGGTCAGCATGCCCTGGATGGCCGCGTGGATCAGCTGGCGCTCGTCCGGCGCATCCACATACTCGGCGCGGATCCGGTCGAAGATTTCGCCAAAGAGCGTCAGGTCGGAATAGATTTCATCGGGCGTACGCGGCTCGGGCGCGTCAGCTGCGGCCGGAGCGGGCGGCGCCGGCTCTTCCTGGGCGATCAGCGCCGGAACGCCGAACAAGGCCAGGGCGAGCACGACAACGGCAGCGCGGGCAGGCGTGAATCGCATCAAGGGTCTATCCACTTTGGGTCGGAGTTTCTGTGTTGGCCCACCATCCGGTCGGATCGACAGGCTCGTTGTCTTTTCGCATCTCAATATAAAGCGTTGGCCTCGATACGCCAGCGCTGGTGGTCACCGTCCGACCAATTGTGCGTGAACCCATGGTACCCAATGGTTCGCCCATCAATACGAACTGGCCAATCTCGGCGGTCACCCGTTCAAGGCCCGCCAGCAAGACGGTGTAGTTCTGCCCCGTACTCAGAATGATGATTTGGCCATAATTGAGGTAGTCGCCCTTGTAGAGCACCCAGCCATCAGCCGGCGCCACCACCGTGGCGTCCGCTCGGGTGACCACCGAGAGCCCCTGCGAGATACCGCCAAAGCCATCCCCGGCACCATATTCGATCACCCGCACGCCGCTCGAGGGCAGCGTGAGAAAACCCTTGGCCTGCGCAAACGGCACCGCCGGTTCCTTGCGATCGGTATTGGCCAGGGCCAACCGGATGGTCTCCGGGTCGAGACTTGGCGCATCGCCGCCCGCATTGGCAGCCGCCGTCGCCTGCGCCGCCACGGCCACTGCGCCAGCCTGCTTGCTGAGTTCAGCGATCAGCTGCTTGAGCGAGGACGCCTTGGCGGCGAGTTCTTCGGCCTGCTTCTGCTCGGCCGCGAGCTCTGCTCCAACCAGCTGCTCGCCCTGCTTGCGCGCCGCGATAAGCGTGCCGATACGCAGCTGCTCTTCTTCCAGAATGGCAAGGTTGGCCCGCAGGTTCGCCTCTTCCTCGAGCGCTGCCGCCTTGATTTCGCCGAGACGCCTGAGGTCCGCCATCACCGCATCGGCCTTGGCCTGCAGTTCGGGCAGGATGGCGGAGATCAGGATGGCGCTGCGCGCCGAACCCAGCGCATCGGACGGATCAACGATCAGCGCGGGTGGCGGATTGCGCGAGATTCGTTCAAGCGCCGCCAGCACGTTCGAGATGGTGGCATTGCTGCCGTCGACCCGGCCGCGCACTTCAAACTCCGAAACGATCAGCTCATCCAGCCGGTCCTCGATCGCCACGACATCGGCCTCGGCGATCTTGACCCGCTGCGCGGCCGCGATCAGGGCAGCGTTCTGCTGGGCCCGATCGCCCTGCATCGCCTCGATTTCCTGCTTGAGCGCCGTTACCCGCTCATTGGTGAGGGTAATCGTCCCTTCGACCTGCTCGAGCTCGCGCTGCTGCTCGGCTGCCACAGGCGGATCGGCTTGAGGAACATCGACACCGGGGCGGAGGTCGACCGGTGCTGCCGGTGCTGTGTCGGCAGGCGCGGTGGTGGTCGATACGCCAGGCAGGCCCTCGACCGGCGCCGCCTGTTCGGCGGGCACCTGCGGCGTCGGCGCGGTCTGCGCCAGCAACGGGGCGGCGAAACTGAGCAGCAGGCTGCCCGCCATCAAACCCCTGGTGGTGCGGGACAAACCCGGCATGCCGCGCCAATACTCCGAATCAACCGCTGAACCATAGCAAATCCGCCGCTATCAGCGCCGCCATTGTGGCGGATTTGGTGGGCGCTCGCATCGACCAAGGAGAGGCAACTGGAGAGCCGGACGACGATCCCGAGCGGGAGGGAGGGGCCAGCTCGGAAGACGAGCGCACCATGGACGGGGGGAGCCGCATAGGGGTGCGCAGCGTCCGGCTCTCTCAGTCATCGGGGAGGTGGGACGCACACTCGCTCCGGTGCATTGCAGAACCAGTTTGGTTCCGTTTCGGTCACGAATCGCATTCCCAAGATCAATAATAACTCTGCGCTCTTAAGCGCGAGTTAACGATGATCGCTGGGTGCTCCAAAAGCCGAGGGGCGCCGCAGCGCCCCTGGTCGATCGCGAGTCCGAGGGCGATCTAGAACTCGGACCAGTCCTGCTTGACCGCTGCATTGCCATGGCTGGAAGCGTGCGGCCGATGCGCTGGCCGCGACCGCTCTACCGCGGGCGTGTGGCTGCGGGCGGCTGTCGCCCCGGGTCGACCCGCGATGGTAAAGCTCGCCACGATCGTGTCGAGCTGGCTAGCCTGCGCTTCTGTCTGCTCGATGGCTGCGTTGGTTTCTTCCACCAGCGCAGCATTGTGCTGGGTCATTTCGTCCATCACCCGAACGGCGGCGCTCACCTCGTCAATGGTCGTCGCCTGTGCTCGGCTGTCGCGGGCAATGCCCTGCAGTAACTCGTAGTTCTTGCGCGCGCCGTCGAGCATGGCTTCGAGCTTGCGTGCCGCCTCGGCCACCAGCCGCGAGCCGCCGGCCACTTCAGTGCCGGATTGCTCGATCAGTGTCTTGACCTCGGCGGACGCTTCCGCTGCCGATTGGGCGAGGCGCCGCACCTCGACCGCCACCACCGCAAAGCCCTTGCCTGCCTCGCCGGCGCGCGCCGCTTCGACCGATGCGTTGAGCTGCCAGCCAGATTGGTCTGGAAGGCAATGTCGTCGATCAGCCCGATGATGTTGGAAATCTTGCCCGACGACGTGGTGATGCGCTCCATCGCCGAGTTGGCCTCGTTCATCACTTGCCCGCCCTCTTCGGCGGTTTGCGACACGTTGGCCGCGTTGACGCTCGCCTCTTCGGCGCGCTTGGCATTCTGAATCACCGTCGACGCCAACTGCTCCATCGTGGCCGAGGTTTCCTCGATGGTCGCTGCCTGCTTGGTGGTGCGCTCGGAAAGATCATTGGCACCAGAGAGGATTTCGCTGGTCGCCGTCTTCAGCGACCGCGAGGTCTGCTGCAGGTTGGTGACCACTTCGGTGAGCTTTTCGCCCACCGCATTGGTGTCGTCGCGCAGCTGGGCCAGCGCCCCGGCATAGCTGCCGGTCATGCGCTTGGTCAGATCTGCATCTGCGAGCGCCGAAAGCACGGTCCCGGTCTCGGTGATGGTGCGGTCCACCGTATCGAGCAAGCCATTGACGCTCTGCGCCAGGCCGGAGAGATCGGGGTCGCTGAACGAGGCGGTGATCCGGCGCGAGAAGTCGCCATTGAGCGCAGCGCCGACGGCGTCGCCGATATCGCGGTTGAGCAGCGCTGCCGCCTCGGCGCGCTTGGCTGTCAGTTCCGAGTTTTGCTGCGCCGACTGCTGCAGCTCGGCATTGCCGCTCAGTGCCTGCCGGAACGCCGCCAGCACCTGCGCCAGCTCGCCCATCTCGCGCACCATCTGCGGCCCTGGCATGTCGACGTCCAGATGGCCATCGGAGAGCCGCTTGAAGCTGGCGGTCATCGAGCCCATCGGCTTGAGAAACAGCATGCCCGAGAGCAGAAACACCACAAGTGCAAACGCCACCAGGATCAACAGGCTGACCAGCATGGTGATATCGGCAAAATTGGCGGCCTGCTCGCCGCCGGAGTGCAGGTCCACATTGGCGGCTTCGATCGCGTCAGAAACGGCCGCCATGCGATCCTCGAGGCCCTTGAAGGCCTCATCGAAGCCCACCAGCCCGGACTTGGCGCTTCCCAGATCACCAGCAGCGACAAGGCCGATGACCGCCTCTGCACCGGCAAGATATGTATCGAGCGCAGGCTTCACTTCGGCGACCGCGGCCGTGACGCTTTCCGCCACGTCCAACGTCGCCTGCGCGGCCACTGCCTCACGGAACGCAGTGCCGTATTCGACCAGTTCCGTCTGAGCGTCTGCGACCATCGCCGAATCGAGCGATTGGCCCGCGTACATCGCGCGGAAGACGACGCCACGGAGGCCGTCATGCAGCATGTCGGCCGTCATGTGCGACCGCATCGAGCTCATCAGATCGCCCGATTGCTTCGACAGGTCCTTGTAGGTGCTGGAAACCAGCATGCTCATGCCGGCGAAGAGCACACCGGTGCCGACGATGATGGCACAAAGGAAGATCACCAGAAGCCGCGTCGGAACGACGGGCACGGATCCACTGGGCGTAGCAGAAGTGTGGACGGTCATGAACTGCTCCGGTTCGGCAGGCTGCACCTGGTACGAGGCCCGTCCACTGACCCCGTAGCAACCTCAACTTTGGATCAGCGTGCTTAATTTTGAGTAAAGCGCAGTGTACTCTGGATCATAATTTGCTCAGGTGGAAAGCAAAAAATGCCGGACCTTTCGGCCCGGCATCGACAGCTGGTCTAGATGTCTGACCGGACTAGAACTCCGACCAGTCATCCTTTACGGCGGCATTGCCGTGGCTGAGATAGGACTTGGCCGCGGTCTTGAGCTTGGCCTGCACCGCCTTGATGCCGTTTGGCTTGGCTGGCGCAGCATCGTTCGACACGGCGCGGGCGTTGCCGCCCGCCACGGTGAAGACGTCCACGATATTGTCGAGTTCGACCGCCTGCGCCTCAGTTTGCTCGATGGCCGCATTGGTCTCTTCGACGAGCGCAGCGTTGTGTTGGGTCATCTCGTCCATGGTGCGAACCGCGGCATTGACCTCTTCGATCGAGTTGGCCTGCGCCCGACTTTCGCGGGCGATATTGGTCATCAGCTGGTTGGACGAGCGCGCCGCCACCAGCATGGCTTCGAGCTTGGCCGCCGCATCGGCGACCAGTCGCGAGCCGCCCCGCACTTCCTCGGCGCTCTGCTCGATCAGCACCTTGACCTCGGCCGAGGCTTCGGCGGCCGATTGCGCCAGTCGCCGCACTTCCACGGCAACCACCGCAAAGCCCTTGCCCGCTTCGCCGGCACGCGCCGCTTCCACCGAGGCGTTGAGCGCCAGGAGATTGGTCTGGAAGGCGATGTCGTCGATCAACCCGATAATGTTGGAGATCTTGCCTGACGACGTGGTGATCCGCTCCATGGCGGTATTGGCCTGGGTCATCACCTGCCCGCCCTCTTCGGCCGTCTGCGTCACCGTGTTGGCCACCTGGCTGGCTTCGTTGGCGCGCTCGGCATTCTGCACCACGGTCGCCGCCAGCTGTTCCATCGTCGCCGAGGTTTCCTCGATCGTCGCGGCCTGCTTGGTGGTCCGCTCAGAGAGATCGTTGGCGCCGGCAAGGATTTCGCCTGTCGCGGTCTTCAGACCCGCCGACGTGGAGCGCAGCCGCGTCACGATCTCGGTGAGGCTGTCGGCAACGCGATTGGTGTCGGTCTGCAGCTGCGCGAAGGCGCCCGAATAGTCGCCGACCATCCGCTTGGTGAGATCGGTCTCAGCCAGCGCCGCGAGCACCGTACCGGTTTCATTGAGGCCGCGATCCACCGTCTCGACCAGGGAGTTGACGCTGCCCGCAAGGCTGTTGAGCTCGGCATCGGGGAACTGCGCACCGACGCGACGGGAGAAGTCGCCGGCAATCGCTGCATCGACCACTTCGCCGAACGCGCTCTGCAGCTCCTTCATCATCACCTGCCGCGCTTCCTGGTCGGAAATGATGCGGGCCGCTTCGGCCGCCGTCATGTTGCGGACCTTGAGCGAGTTGTCGCGGAAGACTTCGACGGCGCGGGCGAGATCACCCAGTTCGTCCTTGCGCTGCGCACCGCGGATTTCGGCCTCGAGCTCGCCCTTGGCAAGGCGCGTCGAGACCTGCGTCAGGTTCTGCAGCGGTTTGGTCACATAGAGCATCAGCAGTACGGCCAGGGCCACCATGCCGGCCGCCGCGATGCCAAGTCCGATCAGGCCGTTGAGCAGCTGCTGGCTGATAATGGCGCCACGATGAATGGAGAGGTCCCAGGTCATGACCACGGCGCCGACCAGCTCGTTTTCCTTGCCGAAATGCGCCGGGTAGGCAGCGAGATGGAAGTCGCCCGACGACAGTGTTGCCAGTGTATCGGTCTTGGTCGCTTCAACGGCAAGCGCGATGCCCTGGTCGACCAGTGTCTGGTTGTCACCGAACTTGAGGATCGGCTCGCCGGCGGCGTTGACCGCGCCAGCCGCTGCCAGACCGAAATCCGGGTCCGCCTTATAGCCCGCGAAGGAAGCCTCGACCGCCTCCATCTTGCCGAACTTGACGCTGCCGGCGAACTGCGCGGTCAGCACCTGGATCATTTCCTTCTGCCGATCCCGCAGGGTCTTCTCGACAGTCGCAATGTTGCTCGAGGCCGAAAGAACCATCGTCAGGCCGACCACCGCGAGGATGGTGGTAGCGACAGGAATCAGGATCGCGAGGGACAGCGGGATGCGGGTTTTCATGGGGGGCGCCTATTTCAGCAAAGGGGCGGAAGAGGCGCCGGCTGTTCTGGCCGGCGCCCTCGGCAAGTCTTAGAGAGCCGCGAGATCAACGCCGGCGGTGATCGCACCGATCGGCTTGCCCGAGGCGTCCACGATGGTGATGCTCACCTGGCTCTGGAACGCCTGGGTCGACTCGTCCTGCTCGATTTCGCCCAGATGCACGGCACCGGCGCCGACCGAATAGGTCTGCGACCACTTGTCTTCATCGCCCTGCCAGTAGTCGGAAGTGACACCGGACTGGCCGACGTTGAGGCCCTTGGCATCCATCACGAAGATTTCGGTGAACAGGCCGGCGCTGGCTTCCTGCGCGGCGAGCAGCGCCTTGGAGGCGTCATTGCCGAGGGTGGCATCGATCAGCGGCTTGGCGGCAGCGCTCACTTCAGCGCGCCACTGCGTGTCCAGTTCATCGAGCTTGGCCTGGTCATAGGCACCGGTGACGGCGTTCTGGGTTTCAACGGCGGCAACGATCGCCGGATTCTGGGCGATTTCCTTGAGCTTGCCATTGGCCAGCTCGGTCAGCGGGGCAGTGTATTCATTGTCTTGGGCATAAACGGCCAGCGGCGCGCTCAGAGCGGCAACGGTACCAAGAACGAGGAAGGCTTTGCCAAGGCGCGGCAGCGAAACAGTCATGGGGGTACTCCGGTTGAGGCAGCGGGGGTCACATTCCCGTCGCCAGTTGCAGTCGATGTGGCGCACAATGGTCTGCCCGGCCGTCGACGGCGCCTTGGAAATGCGCGACCGTCCTCGTTAGAGAACAGTCCCCCAGCGACTCTACCGACCCACGTCGATCCGACCAAAGTCGAATCCGTTGGCGACAATCATGCATTCCCGAGGGCAATTTATGCCCAGACCACATTAATTCTGTGTGAAGGGTGGCCGAAAACTCGCCCAACTCCCGGAAACGGGCCCAAAACGCAAAAAGGCGCCCCGAAGGACGCCTTTTGACAGTCGATTGAACGAAATCAGTGCGCTGTGGTGTTCGAGGTCGACTCGAGCAGCAGGTTGCGCCAGGCGTCGAGCTCGGTCTGCAGCCGCTGCTCTTCTTCGGCCGTTGCCGCAGCCTCGAGCGCGCTCATGCCGGTGGCGATTAGCGCTTCGATTTCTTCGCGTCTGAACTCGGCCACCGGACGCGCCTCTTCGGCCAGGATGGTGAGGCCTTCCGTCGACACGTCTGCAAAGCCGCCGCGCACGTAATAGACGTGGCTGACCCCGCTATTGTCCTCGACGGTAATGAAGCCGCGCTTGAGCGTCGTCATCATCGGCGCGTGATCGCCCAGCACGGTGAAATAGCCTTCGGCGCCCGGCACGACCACCGACTTGACGACCTCGGAGATGACCAGCCGTTCCGGCGAGACGATTTCGAGCTTTGTGCCTTCGGCCATATTATCCGGTCCTTGCTGAGACAAAGGACCTGCCCGTCACCGGGCAGGCTTTGGTACTTAGGCTGCCTGAGCAGCCAGCTTCTGGGCCTTCTTGACCGCGTCTTCGATGGTGCCGACCATGTAGAAGGCAGCTTCCGGAAGATGGTCATACTGGCCTTCGACCAGACCCTTGAAGCCCTTGATGGTGTCTTCGAGGGCCACGAACACGCCCGGAGCGCCGGTGAAGGCTTCGGCCACGTGGAAGGGCTGGCTCATGAAGCGTTCGACCTTGCGGGCGCGCGCCACGGTGAGCTTGTCCTCTTCGCTCAGTTCGTCCATGCCGAGGATGGCGATGATGTCCTGGAGCGCCTTGTAGCGCTGCAGGATCTGCTGCACCGCACGGGCGGTGTTGTAATGATCCTCGCCAACGATGTTGGCCGAGAGCATGCGCGAGGTCGAGTCAAGGGGATCCACGGCCGGGTAGATACCCTTTTCCGAGATCGAGCGGTTGAGCGTCGTGGTCGAGTCAAGGTGCGCGAACGAGGTCGCCGGCGCCGGGTCGGTCAAGTCGTCGGCGGGCACGTAAATGGCCTGCACCGAGGTGATCGAGCCCTTGTCGGTCGTGGTGATGCGCTCCTGCAGGGCACCATGTCGGTGGCCAGCGTCGGCCTGAT
>JACDQI010000205.1 GCA_015657675.1 Devosia sp. | reverse complement strand
TGAGACGCACGCGATCGAGCTGGCTCGACGAGGCGACGCAGAACGGCAGGCTGAGCTGATCGAGCACATGCGTCAGCCAGGGCGTGGGTCGCAGCTCGCGCCGATAGAGAGCGAAGAGGTTCTCGCGCATTTGCGCCACGCCTGTGTCGCTGAGCGCTCTGCCGTGGCGGGCGCGCAGGCTTTCAGAAATGGACGCAAGGCTGCGCCCGAGAAAATCCCGAAAGGCGGTGGCGCGGTCAATCTCGATGCCGTGATCCGCAATGGTCTTGAGCAGGACGCGCATCGCCAGCGGCTCGCTGTCCACCAGCACGCCGTCACAATCGAAGATGATGAGCTGGATCGGCGCCATCAGACGTGGCGACCGGCGTAGGAACTGGACACGGGTATTCTCCTCAACACCTATGCGTAGAGGCCTCGGGTGTCGGGGGCAAGACGGGGAGCAGTATGAACGGTTGGGGGGGCGAGATCGAGGGCCAGGGATGCTGAAGCCCTCAGAGCCCGCTTTCCAGATACCGCGTCAGCGTCGCTCGGGTGCCGTCGCGCCAGAGGGCGGCGAGGGCAGTAATGAAGGCGGTGACGTAGGTGGGGTTGCTGGCGAGGGAACCGAAGATGTCGGTCATCGTGAGCCAGGCTGCAGGATCGATCTTGGCCTTGGCGGCCAGCGCCGTGAGGCGGTCCCAGTTGGGGTCGTTGGGCGGGATCGGCTTGCCACTGTCGCTGACGCCAAAGCAGTAGCGGGCCCAGAGGGCGGAGACCAGTGCGAGGCCGGTGACCGAGGCGCCGGCCTTGAGGCGGTCGGCGGCGGTGGGGAGGATGAACTTGGGCTGCCGGTTCGAGCCGTCGAGGCAGAGCCGGTTGATGGTGTCGCCGATCTTGGGGTTGGAGAAACGGCGGTCAATCAGCGCGAAATAGTCATCGAGATCGGTGCCGGGCACCGGTGGTACGGTGGGGATGATCTCCTCGCGCTCGATCTTGTCGAGAAAGCGCCGGATCAGAGGCTCGGCCATCGCGTCATGGACGAAGTGAATGTCGAGCAGGCCCGCCGGATAGGCGATGGTGGCGTGCCCGCCGTTGAGGATGCGGATCTTCATGAACTCGAAGGGCGCCACGTCGGGCACGAACTGTACACCGACCTTTTCGAGCGCCGGGCGACCGGCGGGGAAATGATCCTCGAGCACCCACTGCTTGAACTCTTCGCAGAACACCGGCCAGCCGTCGGCAATGTCGAAGTCGCGGGCCAGCGTGTCGCGCTCGCGTTGCGAGGTGGCCGGGGTGATGCGGTCGACCATTCCATTGGGGAAGGCGACCGAGGCGCGCACCCAGGCGGCGAGGTCGCGGTCGAAAAGTTCGGCGAGGCCGACAACGGCGTTCTGAGTCACGTGGCCATTGCCGGGAATGTTGTCGCAGCTCATCACCGTAAAGGGGATGATGTCGGCCTCGCGGCGGCGGTTGAGGCCAGCGAGGATGAGGCCAAAGGCGGTCTTGGGTGCGGTGGGATTTGCCGCGTCGGCGACGATGTCGGGATGCGTCGGATCGAAGCGCTGCGAGGCCGGATCGATATAGTAGCCGCCTTCGGTGACCGTCATCGAGACGATGCGGATTTTTGGGTCGGCCAGCTGCGCGATTATGGCGTCGGGATCGCCGATCGGGAGAAAGTCGATCAGCGCGCCGGTGACCCGCGCCTGCGACTGGCCGGCCTCCTGCTCGACTACGGTGGTGAGAAGATCCTGTGCCAAGAGCTTTTGCCGCATGTCGGCATCGGTGGCGCGCACGCCGGCGCCGATCAGCGCAAAATCCTGGTCGAGCCCAAGGTTGAACAGCGCGTCGAGATAGACCGCCTGGTGCGCGCGATGGAAGTTGCCAACGCCGAAATGAACGATGCCGGCGCTGAGCGCGGCGCGCGCATAGCGCGGCACGGCGGCGGTGCGGGCGATCTCGGCGAGACGGGCATCCGAGAGAGTGATCGGCATCGGCGTGGTCCTTGTGATCGCGAAGATCAGGCGCCGCGAAGCGCCTGGCCCTCGGCATCGAAGCGGTAGATACGCGAGGCATCCGGCGTTAGCCAGACCACATCGCCATGGTGGAAATCGCGCTCGCCATCGGTGCGCACGGTATGGGTCCCGCTGCCCTCGAGATGGACGTGGAGGAAGGTGTCGGAGCCCAGATGTTCGGCCACCCCCACGGTGCCCTTCCAGGCGCCGCTTTCCTTGGAAATGCCAAGGTGCTCGGGGCGGACACCGATCGAATGCGCACGATACGGCTCGGCCGCCGCGCCCTCGAGAAAGTTCATCCGCGGCGAGCCGATGAAGCCGGCGACGAAGCGGTTGGCCGGTGTGCGGTAGAGCTCCATCGGCGTGCCATACTGCTCGATGCGGCCGGCGTTGAGCACCACGATCTTGTCCGCCATGGTCATAGCCTCGACCTGGTCATGCGTGACGTAGACCATGGTGGTCTTGAGCTGCTGGTGCAGCTCGGTGATTTCGAGCCGCATGTTGACGCGCAGCGCCGCGTCGAGATTGGAAAGCGGCTCATCAAAGAGGAAGGCCTTGGGCTCGCGCACTATGGCGCGGCCGATGGCGACGCGCTGGCGCTGGCCGCCCGAGAGCATGCCCGGCTTGCGGTCGAGGTAGTCGGTCAGGTTGAGAACCCGCGCCGCATCCGCCACCTTCTTGTCAGCGACGGCCTTGTCGGTCTTGGCCATCTTGAGCGGGAAGTTGATGTTCTCGCGCACCGTCATGTGCGGATAGAGCGCATAGGACTGGAACACCATGGCAAGACCGCGATGAGCGGGGCCCTTGCTTGTGACATCGAGGCCATCGAGCTTGATGACGCCCGAGGTCGTGTCCTCAAGGCCGGCAATCAGTCTGAGGAGGGTAGATTTGCCGCACCCCGATGGCCCGACGAAGACGACGAACGCGCCGTCTTCGATCTGGAGCGATGCATCCGGTATCACTGCGTGACCGCCGAATGACTTGTTGACGTTTTCGAGCGTGATCGAGCCCATAGTCTTTCCCCTATTTCACGGCGCCGAAGGTCAATCCGCGCACCAGCTGTTTCTGACTGAACCAGCCGACTATCAGGATCGGTGCGATGGCCATGGTGCTGGCAGCACTGAGTTTTGCGTAGAACAGGCCCTGTGGAGCCGAGAAGCTGGCGATGAAGGCCGACAAGGGTGCGGCATCAACTGTGGTCAGCGTTATCGTCCAGAACGCCTCGTTCCAGGACAGGATGATGTTGAGCAACAGGGTCGAGGCGATGCCGGGAATGGCCATCGGAGTCAGCACATGAACGATTTCATTGCGCAGGGACGCGCCGTCCATGCGCGCCGCTTCGAGGATCTCGCCGGGGATTTCCTTGAAGTAAGTGTAGAGCATCCAGATGATGATCGGCAGGTTCATCAGCATCAGCGCCAGTATGAGGCCAATATGGGTGTCGAACAGACCCGTGCGCTGGAACAGCAGATACATCGGGATGAGCACGCCGACGGCGGGCATCATCTTGGTCGAGAGCATCCACATCAGGAGGTCCTTAGTCTTCTTCCCCGGCACGAAGGCCATTGACCAGGCGGCAGGGATCGCGATGGCGAGGCCCAAGAGGGTCGAGCCGACCGAGATGATCACCGAGTTCCAGAAGAACCGAGGATAGTCGGAGCGCTGCCAGACTTCGGCGTAGTTATCGAGCGTCCAGTCAGCGTCGAAGAACTGCGGCGGGGATGCCACGGCGCTGGCCTCGGTCTTGAAGCTGGTGAGGATTGTCCACAGAACCGGGAAGAAGATCAAAAGGCCCACTGCCCAGGCGGCGGCGGTGAAGAAGAGCTTTTTCTGAATGCTGGCGGCGCGGGCCATGGTGCTGTCTCCCTCAGGCGTCGAGGTGCTTGCCGATGCCGCGCATCATGAAGATGGCGACGATATTGGCGAGGATGACTGCGATGATGCCGCCGGCGGCGGCGCGGCCGATGTCCTTGGCGATCAGCGCCTGCTTGTAGATCATGTAGGGCAGCGTGGTGGACGCATTGCCAGGCCCGCCCTGGGTGGTGGTGAAGATCTCGCCGAAAATGCCAAGGAGGAAGATGGTCTGGATCAGGATCACGACCGTAATGGCGCGGCTCAGATGCGGCAGCACCAGATAGCGGAAGCGCGACAGCGCCGACGCACCGTCCATCTCGGCGGCCTCGATCTGCTCGGACGACATCGACTGCAGCGCAGTCAGAAGGATTAGCGTGGCAAAGGGCAGCCACTCCCAGGCTGTGATCAAGATAACCGAGGTCAACGGATAGGACTCGAGAAATAGGATGGGCTTGAGGCCCAGCCCCAGTGATGCAGCCGCGAACAACCCGTTTTGCGGATGCATGAAGAGGTTCTCCCAGATCGAGGCGGCCACCGGCGGCATGACGAAGAAGGGAGAGATCACAAGAATGCGCAGGGGACCCTGTCCCCAGATCGGCTGGTCGATCAGAATGGCGATGAGCACACCCAACACCACGGTAATGATCAGCACGCCGCCCACGAGCAGCAGGGTGTTGACGATGGCTACCCAAAAGTCGGGCGAGTTCAGGAACCACATGTAGTTGTTGAACCCGACCCAGCCCGTCCGATCAGGCGACAGCAGCCGATACAGCCGGAACGAGAAGTAGATGGTCATCGCCAATGGCACGATCATCCAGATGAAGAGGAGGATGACCGAGGGCGCCACCATTAAGCGGGCGGCGGCGCGAGTGCTTGTCGTGGACATTTGGGCGCTCCCAGAAACGGCGTGAACCGGCAGGCAGGGGGTAGCAGCGGTTGAAATAGATTGGGCGCGTGCAAGTCGCTATCTGCACAGCGGGAGCAGTTTAGGGGACCGGCCCGGCATGCGTGC
>JACDQI010000204.1 GCA_015657675.1 Devosia sp. | reverse complement strand
CGCCGCCGAGGCGCGCGACGGTATCGAGCGGGCGCATGATACGGGCAATGCGGCGCGAAATGGCGAGCAGCACGGAATCGGCGGCGGAATGGCCGACGCGCTCCTCGAGCTCCATGAAGCGGTCGATATCGATGAGGAAGACGGCCGGTTTGATGCCGTTGGGAAGGCGGGCGCGGACCAGTGCGCGCTCCAGCCGGTCCAGCAGCAGCTGCTTGTTGGGCAGGCCGGTGAGGCTGTCGTGCACGGCGTCGTGCAGCAAGCGGTCACGGCTGGCGCGATCCTCGTTGACGTCCTGCAGGGTGCCGACGATGCGGTTGACCTGACCATCGCCGCCGAGCACGGGTTTGACCCGCATGCGGAAAGTGCGGAAGCTGCCGTCATGAGCGACGAGGCGCATGTCGGCCGAGACCTTGCCGCGGCGGAGTTCGACGAGGGTATCGAAGGCGGTGCGGAAGCGGTCGCGGTCTTCGGGGTGGACGCGGTCGAGCCAGCGCTTGATGGAGCCGCGCAGGGCACCGCGGCGTTCGCCGAGGCGGGTGCCGAGTTCGTCGGAGACGGCGACGCGGTCGCGCTCGATGTTCCAGTCAAAGACGAAATCGCCCGAGCCGGTGAGCGCCAGGGCACGGCGTTCGACTTCGGAGAGGGTGCCGATGGAGACCTGGCCTTCGGAGAAGGCGTGCTGCACCGACGTAAAGCCCAGGAGCATGACGGTCAGCACCAGGCCGCCGGCGACGGCGGGCTGGGCGACGTCGTTGGAGACCTGACCGGTGACCACCAGCCAGGCGTAGAAGAGCCAGGCGATATAGATGATCCAGGTGGGGACCAGCAGCACGGCGCGATCGTAGCCGCGCAGCGCCAGGAGAAGGATCAGGAAGAAGCCGGTAACGCCGAGCAGTGCCAGCACGATGCGGGCGACGGTGGCGGCGATCGCCGGCTGGAAGAAGGCAAAGCCGAACAGCGCCAGGAACACCACAACCAGCGCCAACGCCAGGTGAATGAAGCGCAAGTGCCAGCGATGGAGGTTGAGATAGATGAAGAGGAACGCAAACAGAGTCGTGGCGATGCCGGCCTCGGCGGCGGCGCGAAAAGGCTGCACGGCGCCGTTGGAGATGCCCAGCAGCGGGCCGAGCACGCCGAAATCGATCAACAGATAGGTCAGCACGGCCCAGGAAAAGGCAGCCGTAGCCGGGAAAATGCCCCTGCCCCGCACCACGAACATGATGGTGAGGAACACCGCCGCCAGCGAGGAGACGCCGAGCACGGTGCCGCGGAACAGGGTGAACGAGTTCACGTAGTCGCGGTAGGCGTCGGGCTTCCACATATAGAGTTCGGGCAGCCGGCCGTTGGAGAGTTCGGCAACGAAGGTGACGGTGGCGCCGGGGTCGATGGTGACCTCGAAGACGTCGGCTTCGCGGTCGGTGACGCGGATCGGCCGCAGGCCGGCGCTGGGCGTGAGCACCTTGATGCGCAGCGCGCCGAGGTCAGGATTGAACACCCCTGAACCGGGCAAGCGGAAATAGGGAGCAACCAGCAGACGCTCGATCTGGGCGTCGCCATCGTTGCGCAGCGCAAACAGCGCCCAATTTGGGTTGGTGCCGCCAGTGGAGGCCAGCACTTCGATGCGGCGGATGATACCATCTTCGCCGGGCGCCGTGGAAAGCTGCACCTTGCCCTCGACCGAAGGCACGACGTCGACGACGCCGGTGAGGTTCACGGCGTTGACGTCCTCGGGCACGGTGATGACGTCAAAGGCCGCAGCCGGCAAGACTGTGGCCAGCGCGAACCCGAGACACATCGCGAGGCAACGAAGCAAGCGCATTAGAGGCAAATTTGTCCTGCCGCGGTCATCAATCGGGAACCTAGGTATCGGGGTTTCCCCGTGGCGACAAGCATTCAGCGTCTGGCCTGCTTAATGACCGTTTCATAACGTTCGCGGGTCAGGCCGAAAAGCACGTGATCTGCCCACTTGCCGTCGATCTGCAGATAGTTCTCGGCATAGCCCTCTTCCTGAAATCCGTTCTTTTCAAGGACTCGGCGGCTGGCCATGTTGTGGGGCAGGAAGGCGGCGTGCAGGCGGTGCAGTAACAGGCCGTCAAAGGCGTGGGCGACGACCAGCCCGACGGCCTCAGTCATCAAGCCGCGGCCGGCATAGGGCTCGCCCATCCAGTAGCCCAGAGTGGCGAACTGGGCAGCGCGGCGGCGGATGTTGGAAAGCGTGACGCCCCCGGCAAGCCGCTCAACACCGCTATCATCGAAGAAGATGAAGAAGGTGAAATCGGTACCGCTTAGGGCTTCCTGGTGGCCGCGGCGGAGCCGCTCGCGATAGACCGAGCGTGCAAGATCAGCCTCGGTCCAGCGCGGCTCGAAGGGTTTCAGGAAGGCACGGCTCGACTTGCGCAAGCTCTGCCAGGCCTGGAAATCGTGAGCCCGCGGCGCCCGCAAGGTGACGCGGGAGCCCACCAGAACGGGGGTATCGTCGCGCGCGAACCATGTGAGCATCACGGCAGGCGCTCCCCTAGTTCTTGAGCTCCGCCGAAAGAGAGCGGAAATCAGGGAGATGAGCGACCGGGCCGATGCCGGCCAGCGAGACTTCGCCCGAGGAGAAGATCTGCTTGGCGACCTGTTTCACCCGATCGGCGGTGATGCGGTTGATGCGCTCGACGGTTTCGGCCAGCGGGATGGTGCGACCCCAGAGGATCTGCTGGCGGGCGAGCTGGCCGGCGCGGGACGACGGGCTCTCGAGCGACATCAGGAGGCCAGCGCGGATCTGGTTGCGGACGCGGATGACTTCCTCGTCGCTGATGGTTTCGGTGGCCCGGCGCAGTTCTTCGACCACGACCGGCATCAGGTCGGCGACTTCTTCCTCGCCAGTGGAGGCGGCGACGCCAAAAATGCCGCTGTCGGCAAAGGCCCAGTGGAAGGCATAGACCGAGTAGCAGAGGCCGCGCTTTTCGCGCACTTCCTGAAAGAGCCGGGAGGACATGCCGCCGCCCAGGATGGAGGCGAGGATCTGCGCGGCATAAAAGCCATCGGAATTGTAGGCGCGGCCCTCAAAGCCGAGGACGATGTGGGCCTGTTCATGGTCGGAGAGGAGACGCTCCTCGCCGCCCTGATAGCTGGCCTTCTGCGGCTCGGGGGCGCCGCTGCGGCGCAGGTCGTGGAAGCGGTCGTTGGCGATATCGACCAGCGACTCGTGATCGACATTGCCGGCAGCGCAGAGGACCATCTGATCGCCGACATAGTTGCGGTCCATATAGGAGCGGATCGACTCCGGGCCAAAGCTCTTGACGCTGTCGACGGTGCCCAGAATGGTCCTGCCGATCGGCTGGTCGGGGTAGGCAGCGGACTGGAAGAGATCGAACACGTGATCGTCGGGATTGTCGCGGGCGGCGCCGATCTCCTGGACGATGACCTGCTGCTCGCGGTCGAGTTCGTCCTGATCGAGCATGGAATTCTGCAGGATGTCAGAGAGAATGTCGGCGGCAAGGCCAACGTCTTCCTTGAGCACGCGGGCGAAATAGCCGGTGTGTTCCACCGAGGTCGCGGCATTGAGATCGCCGCCGACATTTTCGATGGCTTCAGCGATTTCGCGGGCGTTGCGGGTCTTGGTGCCCTTGAAGGCCATGTGCTCGAGCATGTGCGAAATGCCGTGCTCGGCCTTGGTCTCGCTCCGCGAGCCGGCCTTGACCCAGATGCCGAGCGAGGCGCTCTCCAAATGCGGCATGTCGTCGGTCAGAACGATCATGCCGTTGTCCAGGGTGGTGGATCTCACGCTCACTTTACTTCCTCCAGCACCCGCGTACGGGCCGAGATGAAGCGTTCCACTTCACCCTGATCGTTGTCGAGCACGGTCAACCGCTCCTCACGCTCGTAAAGGTCAGCCAACCACACCGGCAGAGCCGGTTCAATGCCTGTAGCCGCTGCGACAGCGGCGGGGAACTTGGCCGGATGGGCAGTTGCAAGGGTGATGACGGGCGTATCGCCGCCCAGCAGCGGGCGTGCGACGGACACGCCGACGGCGGTATGCGGATCGAGCAGATAGGCCGAGGCCTGCTGCGTGCCCGCAATGGTGCCGCTGGTCTGGCTCTCGTTGGCGCGGTCGGCGCGGAAGAGTTTCCGGATGGCGGCGAGGCCCTTTCCGGGGACCGTGAAGCTGCCAGACTGGCCGAGGCCCGACATCAGGCCTGCAGGGTCGTGGCGTCACGATCAAGGCTCTCGAACAGCAGGCGCTCGAAATTCGAGCTGACCTGGATGTCCATAGAGGGCGAGATGGTGGGGGTGACGACCCCGGTCTCGTAGCGGCCGGATTCCAGCGTGCGCGCGAGGATGTCGTTGGAATTGGTGGCGATGACCAGGGTGTGCACCGGCAGGCCCATGCGCTGGGCGCAATAGCCGGCGAAGATGTCGCCGAAATTGCCAGTGGGGACGACGAAGGTCACTTCGCGGTGCGGGCTGCCAAGTGCCGCAGCCGAGGTGAAGTAGTAGACGATCTGGGCGACGATGCGGCCCCAGTTGATCGAATTGACGCCCGAGAGCTTTACGCCGTCGCGGAAGCGGTGGTTGTTGAACAGGCCTTTGACGATGTTCTGGCAGTCGTCAAACGTGCCGCGCAGGGCGATGTTGTGCACATTGGCGTCGAGCACCGTGGTCATCTGCCGGCGCTGCACCGGCGAGGTGCGGTTTTCGGGATGCAGGATGAAGATGTCGGTGGTCTCGCGGCCACGGAAGGCCTCGATGGCGGCCGAACCGGTATCGCCCGAGGTGGCGCCGACAATGGTGGCGCGGGCGCCGCGGGCAGCAAGGATGTGATCCATGGTGCGGGCGAGGAACTGCATCGCCACGTCCTTGAAGGCCAAGGTGGGGCCATGGAAGAGTTCCAGGATGAAGTGACCTGGCTCGATCTCGACCAGCGGCGCCACCGAGGGGTGGCGGAAGCTGGCATAGGCCTCGTCGATGATCTTTTTCAGCGCCGCATCGGGGATTTCGCCGTCGACGAAGCGCGAGATGATGTCGAAGGCGACGACCGGATAAGGCTTGTTGGCAAAGCCGGCGATTTCGGCCGGGGTCACCTGAGGCCAGGTCTGCGGCACATAGAGCCCGCCATCACTCGCCAGACCGGCCAGAACGGCATCGGAGAAACCTAGCGCAGCCGCCCTGCCGCGCGTCGAGATGAACTGCATTATGGGAAGCGCCCCGTCTTGCTGCTGGCATGTTCCCGCAAACATGCTTTGGGATTGGCGCGCAACCTAATGAACCGAGGCGAAAAGGGCAAGTTTTGCGGTTTGCCGGTTTAGGCACGGCGGTTGTGTCACCTCCCCCCCTTG
>JACDQI010000203.1 GCA_015657675.1 Devosia sp. | reverse complement strand
TGCCGCGCACGATCGAATCGTCGATCAGCACGACGCGCTTGCCGGCGATCATCGCGCGGTTGGCCGAATGCTTGAGCTTGACCCCGAAGGCACGGATCGACTGTGTCGGCTCGATAAAGGTGCGGCCGACATAGTGGTTGCGGATGATGCCGAGCTCGAACGGAATGCCGCTCTGCTGCGCATAGCCGATCGCGGCGGGCGTACCGCCATCGGGCACCGGGACCACGACGTCCGCATCCACCGGCGCTTCCTTGGCGAGGTTCTGGCCCATGTTCTTGCGCGTCACGTAGACGCTGCGTCCACCGACAACCGAGTCGGGTCGGGCAAAGTAGACATATTCGAAGAGGCAGAGCCGCTCCGGCGTCGGCTTTTCCGGCTTGCGCGCATCGATGCTGATCGAGCCGTCCGGCTGGATCTCGCAGATGATGACCTCGCCGTTCTCGACGTCGCGCACATATTTGGCGCCGATGATGTCGAGGGCACAGGTTTCCGAGCAGAAGATCGGCTTGCCGTCGAGATCGCCCATCACCAACGGGCGGATGCCGATGGGATCGCGCGCCGCGATCAGCTTGGTGCGCGTCATCGCCAGCATCGAATAGCCGCCTTCCATCTGCCGGATGGCATCGATGAAGCGGTCGGAAGTGGACGTGTGGCGCGAGCGGGCGACGAGGTGCAGTACCACCTCGGTATCGGAGGTCGACTGGCAGATGCCGCCGGTGGCGATGATCTGCCGCCGCATCGTCAGGCCGTTGGTAAAATTGCCATTGTGCGCGATGGCGATGCCGCCTTCCTCGAGCTCGGCAAACAGCGGCTGCACATTGCGCAGCGCCACTTCGCCGGTGGTCGAGTAGCGGGTGTGGCCGATCGAGATCGAGCCGGGGAGGCGGGCCAGCGTCGCCGGGTCGGTATAGTGGTCGCCGACCAGACCCATGCGCTTTTCGGTGTGGAACTGGCGGCCGTCGAAGCTGACGATGCCCGCCGCTTCCTGGCCGCGATGCTGCAGGGCATGCAGGCCCAGCGCCGTGAGGGTCGCCGCTTCCGGATGACCGAGGATGCCGAACACCCCGCATTCCTCATGCAGCGTGTCGCCGTCGAAGTCGAACGGGTCGCGGGACATCTCAGTCATGGCGCACCTTCTGAAAGCGATAGGGACCGCATATGCGGCCCCCGTCGAGTTTTTGCAATGCTTTCAAGCAATCGTCAGGTATTCGCCTGCGGCAGGGCCCCGGCAGCCGGTGCCGCCGGATCGGCCGGCAGCGGCGAGCTGTCCTCGCCCGCATCGGTACCTTCTTCAGCAGGCGCCGACTGATCCGCCGGCGATTCTTCGGCGTCGCCGCCGCGTTGCAGCAGCTTGGTGACCTGCTGTTCCACATCGTCAGGCAGCGCTGTGATCAGCCGCTCGCCCATATCCTGCAGGAAGGGCAGTGATCTTGAGTCCTTGGCCCAGCTGGGCAGCTTGTCCTCGCCGCCCGGGCCGTTGGTGTTGAGCAGCCACTGGCCGAACACCACCACCACCACGGCGATCAGCGCGCCACGCGCCACCCCGAAGATGAAACCCAGCGTGCGGTCGAGCGGCCCGATCTTGCTGTCGACGACGAAGTCCGCGATCCGCATGGTGATCAGGTGCAGCACGATCAGCGCAATGATGAAGCTGCCCACCACGGTCGCGACGTCCGCGACGATTTCTTCCTGGATGTACTGCCGGGCGAAATCGAGATGGTTGAAGTACATATAGGCGGCAATTGCTGCCGATCCGGCCCAGGTCGCCAACGAGAGCACTTCGCGGGTGAGACCGCGCGCTGTCGCCAGGATCGCCGAAATCAAAACGAGTACGCCGACGCCGACGTCGAATGCGGTCAACATGGAATTCAGGCCCGCCCCTAGGGAACTATGCCCCCGTTTACGCCGCTTCTGCGCCCAATGCCAAGCCGCCGCACCGGCCGCCGGAACGATCTTCACGGAAAGCTGGGGGCGAAGCGGCGACGGGTAATGAACGCACCATCTTGCCACAACTACAGGTGTCATCCCTGCGAACGCAGGGATCCACGTCTCGTCTCGCGCTGGCAAAGAGATGGACCCCAGCGTTCGCTGGGGTGACAACTGATGGGTGGGTGAGACCGAGCCGCCGGCCTGTCCTATGGCCCCCAAGATCGCTCCATCGCCCTTGCAAGATACCAACCAGATGGTATGTTATGGCTATGTCACGACCAACCAGAGCACATCCCGAACGCGGGAACGCCAGGCTTCGCCTGCTGGAAGCCGCCCGCGATGTCATTCGCGAGAAGGGTTTTGCCGCGACCTCGGTCGACGATCTTTGCGCCGCTGCGGCGGTAACCAAAGGAGCGTTTTTCTACCATTTCGAGAGCAAGCAGGCACTGGGAGTGGCGGCGGCGGAGTTCTGGCAGGAAACGACATCGGCGTTTTTTGCCGCCGCGCCCTACCATGGCCGTCCGATCCGCTGGACCGCGTGCTGGCCTATATTGCGTTCCGCCGGGCGCTGATCAGCGACAATCTGCCTGAATTCACCTGCCTGGTCGGCACCATGGTGCAGGAGGTCTATGCCACCGCGCCCGCCATTCGCGATGCCTGCGGCGCCAGCATTTTTGGCCATGCCGCAACGCTGGAGGCCAATTTCGACGCCGCCATCCGGCAGTACCGGGTCGTCGGCCTGACGGCCCAGAGCCTCGCGCGCCATACCCAGACGGTCATTCAGGGCGCCTTCGTGCTGGCCAAGGCGGCGAACAACCCGGCACTGGCGCGAGAAGGGCTCGATCATCTCGAGCGCTATGTCCGGCTGATCTTCAACCGACAATCGGAGCCGACACCGGATGCATAAGACGCTCACTTGCCGTTGCGGCGACCTGAAGATGGAGATCGAGGGGGCCCCGATCATCGGCGCCGAATGCTACTGCACCAGCTGCCGCACGGCGGGCGCCAAACTGCAGGCATTGCCCGGCGCCCCAACCATCCGCAACGCCGAGGGTGGCACGCCTTATGCGCTCTATCGCAAGGATCGGGTGCGGTTCACCAAGGGGACCGAAAAGCTCGCCGAGCATCGCCTGACGCCCAAATCGCACACCCGCCGGGTGGTTGCGACCTGCTGCAACACGCCGGTATTTGTCGAGTTCCAGAACGGGCACTGGCTCAGCCTCTATGCCGGTCTCTGGCCCGCCAGTGACGCGCCGGCCATGCAGCTGCGGACCATGATCTCGGATCTCCCGCCTGACGTAACGCTCGACGATCGTCTGCCGAACGCTAAACAGCAGAACCTCGGGTTCTTTGCTGCGCTGCTCGGCGCCTGGGTGGCGATGGGCTTTGCCGTGCCGCAACTCGATTTCATCAAGGGGAGCATCGATGCCTGAGGACGCCGACCGCATCACCATCGAGAGCATCACCTCGGCCCATGTGCAGCGCGTCGATCGCGCCAAGTACATGGCGATGCGCGAGGCCTTGCTCGGCGTTCTGCCGACCGAGGCGCCGGGTCTCACCGTCCTCGCAGCCAAGACTGCGCTGCTCAGGGTGCTGTCGGAGGAGCACTTCCCCGGCGGCCAAAAGGCCGGCTGGTGGCTCAAGGCTGTACAGCTCGATCTTGAAAAGAAAGGCTTGATCCGCCGGGCTGACGGCGCGCCGGTACGGCTCTATCGCGTCCAATAGGTCGTCAACTACTCGGCGGCCTTGCGCGGTTTGCCCTTAGCGGCGATCTGGCCGATCAGGGTCGCGAGATCGGTATACTCCGACACGTCAAGGCCATTGGACTTGTCACCGGCGCCGAGGCGGCCAGTGACGGCGGAGCGGAAGCCGAGTTTTTGCGCTTCGCGCAGCCGCTGTGAGGCATGCACCACTGGACGGACGCCACCGGCGAGCGAGATTTCGCCGAAATAGACCGCGTCGGGCGGCAGGGGCGACCCGGTGAGCGACGAAATCAGCGCGGCCGCGACCGCGAGGTCGGCCGCCGGCTCGTTGATCTTCAGACCGCCCGCAACGTTGAGGTAGATGTCATTGGCGCCGATGCGCACGCCGCAGCGGGTTTCGAGCACGGCCAGGACCATGGAGAGGCGCGACGAATCCCAGCCGACCACGGCGCGCCGCGGCGTGCCCAGCGGGGAGGGGGCAACGAGCGCCTGAATTTCGCAGAGCACCGGGCGGGTGCCTTCCATGCCGGCAAAGACGGCCGAGCCGGCTGCATCCTTGTCGCGCTGGTCGAGGAACATCGCCGAGGGGTTGGAGACTTCCTTGAGCCCCAGCGTCGTCATCTCGAAGACGCCGATCTCGTCAGTGGCGCCATAGCGGTTCTTCACCCCGCGCAGGATGCGGAAAGTGTGGCTGGCGTCGCCCTCGAAATAGAGCACCGCGTCGACCATGTGCTCGACGACGCGCGGGCCGGCGATCTGCCCGTCCTTGGTGACATGCCCCACCAGCACCACGGCCGCGCCGGATTTTTTGGCAAAGCGGGTCAGCGCCTGCGCCGAGGTGCGCACCTGGGTGACGGTGCCGGGCGCCGAATCGACGCGGTCGGTCCAGAGGGTCTGGATGGAATCAATGATGACGAGGTCCGGGGCTGGGCCCTGCTGCAGGGTGGCGAGGATGATCTCGACATTGGTTTCGCTGGCCAGCGACACGTCGCGATCACCGAGCCCCAGGCGCTGGGCGCGCAGGCGCACCTGGCCGACGGCCTCTTCGCCCGTGACATAGATGACGCGTTTGCCGAGGTCTGCCATCGCCGCCACCGCCTGCAGCAGCAGGGTGGATTTGCCGATCCCGGGGTCGCCGGCCATCAGCACGGCCGAGCCTTTGACGAAACCGCCGCCCGTGACGCGATCGAGTTCGGCCATGCCGGAAACGACGCGCGCCGCGCTTTCGGTTTCCCCCGCCAGCGGCACCAGCTGCGTCGGCCGACCGCCGGCCGTGGCTGACTTGGGACCAGCGCCGACGCCTGAGTCGACGATCTCCTCGACAATGGTGTTCCACTCGCCGCATGCCTCGCAGCGGCCCACCCAGCGCGGCGAGACGGCCCCGCAGGCCTGGCAAACATAGGAGGTCTTGGTCTTGGCCATCAGGCGTCCCCGAAAGAAATCTGTCTAGAGCGACGATAGCGCCTGCGCAAGAACAAAAAGTGAACTCAGGCGGTCAGCGTCCATTTCTGCAAGACCTCGTGGAGCCCCTGGCTGACCACATGGCGGACCAGCGCGAATTCGCGCACCGGCACCTCGATCGGTCGGGCGATCGGCGCGTAGGGCACAAGACTCGGGCTCTCCCCGAGCAGCAGGGTAAAGCCCTCAGCCGGTTCACCGACGAGGCCGCGTTCGCGCAAACCCCGATGCAGCAGGTCGGCCAGCATGTCGACCTCGTCCGTGCCCTTGAGGCCGACGAGGATGGGGTGCAGCCCCTCGGTGCCGATCTGGCTTTCCACATCGCCCAGATGAATCGAAAACCGCCGCATCTCGACCGCTGCGCCGCAACTCGCGATCCGCGCCAGCTCGGCATCGTCGAGATCGTCGGCGGCGCCAATGTGGAGCAGGGGGACGTGAAAGAGGTCAGCCACCAGCAGGTGGTCCGTCAGCCCGTGCCGCGCCGCCAGCGACTCAGCGAGCCCCAGGATCGCTCCTGCCGACTTGCCGCCAGCCAGCAGCGCCAGCAGCAGTTGATCAGCCTCTACCGGCGCCGGTTCGGCAGGCATCGCACTACCGGCAAGCAGGCCAGGGTGGGAAAGGTCGTCAAACAGCGAAAGCTGACCGGGATGCGATCGCGCCATGGTCTTGTCCGTGAATTCTGGTCGACTCGGAACCTAGCAGAGCGCCAAAGTCCGACAAGAACAAAATACGAACAAACCCCTAACTATTGCTCGGCGTGGGGCTTTCCACATAGCTTCGGGAATAGCGGCCCTTGAGACTGGTGAGGATCTCGTAGCCAATTGTGTTGCCCACATCGGCTTGGTCGTCGACCGAGATATTGGGGCCCAGCACTTCCACCATGTCGCCCGGCTTGGGCATCTCGCGCAGGTCGGTGATGTCGACCTGGATCATGTCCATCGACACCCGGCCGAGCACCGGCGCGAACTGGTTGCCGATCACCACGCGGCCGCCGGCGCGCGAATTGGTGCCCGACTGATGGCGGAAAAAGCCGTCGGCATAGCCGATGCCGACCACCGCGATGCGGCTGTCGCGCGCCACAGTCTGCAGCGCGCCATAGCCCAGCGACTCGCCGGTGCGGATTTCCTTGACCTGCAGGATCGGCGCTTCGAGCGTCACCACCGGGGCCATCGGGTTGCGGCGGCCCTGCACGGCGCGGCCGCCATAGAGCGCAATGCCGGGGCGGACCATCTGGAAATGGTTCTCGCGGCCGGTCATCAGCGCGGCCGAATTGGCCATCGAGGCGGGGACATTGGGGAACTGCGCCAGCACCGAGGAAAAGAGCGCCAGCTGCGTGCGGTTCTTCTCATGCGCCGGCTGATCGGCACAGGCGAAGTGGCTCATGATCATCTGCGGCGAGTAGCCGAGCTGGTCGACCATGCGCTTGACCACCGGCGCCTCGTTGAGCCGGAAGCCGAGCCGGTTGATGCCGGTATCGAAATGCAGGGCCGCTGGCAGCGACTCGTTGCGCGACAGGCACGCCTGCAGCCATTCTTCCAGCATCGGGATCGAGCAGAGGCAGGGCATCAGCCGCTCGCCGACATAGAGCGGCGCGGCGCCGGGAAACAGCCCATTGAGGATGAAGATATGCGTGTCCTCGGGCAGGGCGGCGCGCACCGCGATGCCCTCGTCGGGCGAGGCCACGAAGAAGAACCGTGTGCCCGCTTCGTAGAGCGCGCGCGAGGCCTGCACCAGACCGATGCCATAGGCATCGGCCTTCACAGCCGCGCCGGTCAGCGCGCCGCGGCTCACCTTGTCGAGCGCCTGCCAGTTGCGCTTGAGCGCCCCCAGGTCGACGTGAGGCGCGCGCCATAGCCCGTCGCGACGGCAGGTGCCGGCATCATTACTCCATCCTCTCCGGCAGGTAGTCGGCCTTGGCCAGGTTGCCGAAGCGCGTGTACTGCGCCTCGAAACTGAGCTGTACCGTACCGGTGGGACCATGGCGCTGCTTGCCGATGATCACTTCGGCTTTGCCGTGGACCTGTTCCATTTCGCCCTGCCACGCCAGATGTTCTGGCGTACCTTCCTTGGGCTCCTTGTTCTTCAGATAGTATTCTTCGCGATAAACAAACAGTACCACGTCGGCGTCCTGCTCGATCGAGCCCGATTCACGCAAGTCGGCGAGCTGCGGATGCTTGTCGTCGCGGTTTTCCACCTGACGGGAGAGCTGGCTGAGCGCGATGATCGGCACTTCCAGTTCCTTGGCCAGCGCCTTGAGCGTCGTGGTGATCTCGGTCAGTTCCTGCACACGGTTTTCGCTCGCCTTGCGCGACGAGCCGGTGAGCAGCTGCAAATAGTCGACGATCAGGAGGTCGAGGCCCTTCTGGCGCTTCAGGCGACGGGCCCGCGCTGCCAGCTGCTGCACCGAGATGCCGCCGGTATCGTCGATATAGAGCGGCACTGCCGCCATCAGGTTGGAGACATCGACGAGACGCGAAAACTGGCTCTCGTGGATATTGCCGCGGCGGATATCGGACGAGGAGATTTCCGCCTGTTCGGCCAGAATACGCGTTGCCAGCTGCTCGGCGCTCATTTCGAGCGAAAAGAAGCCGACCTGACCGCCATCGACCGTCTTGCGATGTCCGTCCGGCGTCACGTCGCCCTTCCAGTGCTTGGCAACATGGAAGGCGATGTTGGTGGCAAGCGAGGTCTTGCCCATGGCGGGACGCGCCGCAAGGATGATGAGGTCCGAGCGCTGCAGGCCGCCCATCAGCCGGTCGAGGTCGGAAAGCCCGGTGGCGGTGCCGCTCAGCGTGCCATCGCGCGAATAGGCTTCGCCGGCCATGGTGATGGCCTGCTTCAGCGCCTCGTTGAAGGGCTGGAAGCCGCCATCGTAGCGGCCCTTTTCCGCGAGGTCGAAGAGCTGCTTTTCGGCTTCCTCGATCTGCTTGTTGGCGGTCTCCTCGACGTCGGAGTGATAGGCGGTCGAGACCATCTCCTCGCCGATCTGGATCAGGTTCCGGCGGATGGCGAGGTCGTAGATGGTCTGCCCGTAATCGGCCGCGTTGAGCACCGTGGTGGCTTCCGCCGCCAGTCGCGCCAGATATTGCGGCATGCTCATTTCGGCCGTGAGCGCCTCGGGCAGGTGGGTCTTGAGGGTGATCGGCGTCGCCGTGCGGCCGGCCCGGATCACCTTGGCCAGCACTTCGTAGATCTCGCGGTGGATCGGCTCGTAAAAATGCTCGGGAATCAGGAAATCCGACACCCGGTAGAGCGCCTCGTTATTGACCAGCACGGCGCCCAGCAGCGCCTGCTCGGCCTCCACATTGTGGGGGGCGAGGCGAAAGCTCTTGTCTTCCTCGGGGTGCAGTCGCCGGACGTTCTCAGCCATGGTGGCAGCGAGTCTCCTCTTATGGGGTTAACGTCTTCTTAACCACGCGGACGCGCGCCCTTGCGAGTCCCTTCTAAGCCGCAGCGGGCGCCCTGTGCACACTGCAACGAATAGCGGGCAAAATCGTCTCGCCCACTTGCATTCGTGCCGCCTGCTCATGCGCTGAGTCTCGCGCAATAAAAAGGCCGGGATCGCTCCCGGCCTTTGTCATCTGCGGTGCGTTGGGGAACGCCTAGAAGCTGCCGATCAGGCTGACCTTGCCGGAGGCGGCGTTGTTGCCGTCGGCGCGCGCGGTGAAATCGACGCCCGCATCGAGCACGAGGCCCGAGCCGATGTCGGCCGAGAGGCCGGCGCCCGCATAGGCGCCATAGGTGGTGGTGCCCGGGTTGGCGAAGGTGGTGGCCGTGCCGTTCAGCGTCAGCGGGATGTTGGACGAGCCCATATTGGCTTCGGCCAGCACGCCCACCTTGCCGCGGATGCGCACATCGCCATGAGCGGTCGGCGCCATGATCTTTTCGCCGTTGAGCTCAAGCCGCGCCTCAAAGACGCTGATCGGCACGGCGCCGACGGCGGCGGTGAAGTTGGCCGAGCTCTCGGTATAGCTGCCCACGCCGCCATAGATGTAGCTGGCCGAGGCCGCGACATTGATCTCGGAGGTATCGTCCGACATGACCGGGATCGAGAGGCCGAGGCTGGGGTTGATGAACCAGCTGGCAAAGCTCGCCGTGGCGTTTTCCTTGTTGGCTGCCACCACCACCTGGCGGCTGGACGAGTGGCTGGAGCCGCCGCCGAGCAGGGCATAGTTGAGCTCGATCATGCCCAGGTCCGTCTTGCCATAGACGCCGAGCGTGCCGGTGTGGCTGTCGATGACCTGCTGGCCATTGGCGACGTTGAACTTCGACATCGAATAGCCCACGAGGCCGCCTAGCCGGGTCTGCGCATCGAGCTGGAAATGCGTGCCGGCGACGATGCCGCCATAGACATTGCTGAGCGCTACCGGGGCGCTGTCGCCGCTGAACCCGCCAAAGGCGGCGCCCCAGACCTTGCCCTGCGACGGGTCGGAGACGTCGAGGTCGGAGAGCACGGCCTCGTTGGCGGCCTTTTCGGCACTGGTCTGGCGCGGCGCGGCGGCATAGCCGGAGACGGCGCTGGGATCAAACAGGTTGCCGGCCGATCCCCCCCCCAGTTCATTGGCCAGCGCGGTCTGGATCGAGCCGAGCGAGCCCGAGGTGACGCTGCCCATCGAGGATGCGCCGGTCTGGTCGAAGATGGTGATGCTGGCGTTGTTGGCGGTCGCAGCGAAAGCGCGATTGCCCGAAACAAGAGTTTCGAGAAAACCGTCGGTGGTCAGGACGGTCGTGCCATAAAATCCGGAGAAGTCGAGCGTGTCGGTGCCACCTTGGAATCTAATCTGACCGCGAACATCAGAGCCAGTCAGCAAAGTAAGTCGGTCCGAACTATTACCGAATCGGAAGGAGGTGTTGCCGCCAGACACAGTGCCTGAGTTAATGGTATTGGCACTCGTTTCAACAGAAACAGCAATGTTTGCACTGCTAACTGTTCCAGTGTTTACGAAACGATTAGTTGTGCCGACGGACGTGACGCCAAAAAATGAGCCAGTTATCGTGCCGCTATTGTTGAAATCTAGAATTGGATTGGTGGTATAGGCTACGCCTCTTTGCCCGCCGCTGATAACACCAGAGTTCACAAATGTGTCGCCGCCCGCAGTGGTGTAAACAGCATCACCGCCGGCGTCCGTCGAAGTTATCGTGCCGGTGTTCATAAAGGCAGACATCCGGCCGCCCGCCCAAATGCCGGTGAACCCTCCAATGATGGTGCCGTCATTGCGGAAGCTTTGCAGGGTGACGCCGGGGTTGATACGGACAGCAATATTTCCTGTCGTTGTTGTAATCCGCGCCCCAGTGGAATTGAGAATGAAGGTCACGGGGTTTTGCGCAGCATTGAGCGCAATCACACCCGTCGCGGCAATCGTGCCATTGTTGGTGTAGCTCGAATTGATGTCGACCGTGTCGGTCACCAGCGTGCCGTTATTGACCTTGTCGGCGGCAACCGTCGGCCCCGCCGCGAGCGCGGCCAGCACCGCCACCGGCGTCAGCACATGGTAGCGCGCCAAAGCGCGGAAATTCTTCAGCATAGACATAACGCCCCCCAAACATACGCCCCCAAACATTCGTTAACGGAAAGTTACTAGGTATTTACCGAGGGGCACAATGAATCGCTTGGGTGATCGGCACGCGATTCAGCGCAATTATGTGGGAATTTTGCCGCATGGCCGGCCAAATCAGCCTCGAACCGCAGACTCCGGGCGACGGGTCAGGTCGTGGATCAGGGTCTGCAGTTCGAGCTGGCTTGAAACGCGGGTCTTTCGCATCGCCGCGTTCAATTGCTTGCGCACCGTGTGCACACTGACCTGTCTTTGCTCGGCGTGCTGCTTGATCGAGATGCCCGAGACAATGGCGCGCACCGTTTCGGCCTCGGCCTTGCTCAGGTCGTAGAGCGTCCGCGCCACCTCGATGACTTCCAGCTTCGACACATTGCGAATGCGCATGAGGATCAGCAGCGGCGGCGGCGGCAGCAGGCCGAAAGCGGGCGGCTGCAGCGCCACCAGTGATGCAAAGAGCGGCGCGTCGCCCACCGCGCCGTGCAGGACGATGTCGACTTGGGCTTCGGCATCAAGATCGGCAAGATACCGGCGCATCGCCTCGGCCGACACGTCCGAGCTGCAGAGCAGGTGGCCGTCGGCGCGCCGCGCAATATGGCGGCCGTCCCTCAGAACGTCCTCGGCCTGCGGCGCGACATAGACAATGGCGAGCCGCCTGTCGAGCAGCAGGACGGGCGCATCCGTCCGCTCCAGCACGGCGCCGATCAGGGCATTGGCATAGTGCGCAAGCTCGGGGGGGACCACCCCAGTGTCGGAGATGTCTCGATCAAGCACAGCCACGTACATCGCCCCCAGGTCATTCGTACGATCAAGCTGGTCCCATGCCCGGCCGCACCGCGCCATCAGGTGATCACCTGAAACGCATGGTCGTCAGCGCAGTGACAGGCGGGCAAGCTGAGCCAAGGCTCCCTCAAGCCTCGTAGAAATGCTGGCGCAAGTGGGGGTGTGCGACAATGACTCGTTTGGGGTATCGGTCATCACGAATGCGAAAGGATACAAGGCATTGGCCGCCGCCCGCGCCATGCCTGAAAACAAAAAGGCCGGGATCGCTCCCGGCCTTCAAGATCGTCGATGGTGCGAAACGCTTACTCGTCGTCGCCGAAACCGTCGGCGGCAGCCGAGCCGACTTCCGCCTGGCTGGCGGCGAATTCTTCGGCGGCTTCGTCGTCGAAGGTGCTGACGGTGAGGTCTTCACCCTTGGACTGGCGCTCGGCCTCGGCTTCCGAACGGGCGACGTTGACGTTGACCGTCACGTCGACTTCGGCATGCAGGTGCAGCGGCACGCTGTGGATGCCGATGGTCTTGATCGGATCGGCGAGCACGACCTGCGAGCGGGCGACGGTGGTGCCATCGGCGCTGAGCGCCTCGGCAATGTCACGCGAGCTCACCGAGCCGTAGAGCTGGCCGGTTTCGCCGGCCTGGCGGATGATCACCACGGTCTTGCCGTTCAGGCCCACGGCGATGCCGGCAGCGGCCTCGCGGCGTTCCTGGTTGCGCGTTTCGATCTGGGCGCGATCGCGCTCGAACTTGGCGCGGTTCGCTTCGGTGGCGCGCAGTGCCTTCTGCTGCGGCAGCAGGAAGTTGCGGGCAAAGCCGTCCTTGACGGTGACTTCGTCGCCGATATGGCCCATGCGACCGACGCGCTCGAGCAGAATGACTTTCATTTCAGGTTCTTTCTGTGCTGTCCCGGGAAGGGGTCCGGTTAGGAGCGGCGGAGGATCCCGCCACCCCAACGAATGGTGTGCGCCTTAGGCGACGGCGTAGGGCATGATGCCGATGAAGCGGGCGCGCTTGATGGCGCGGGCCAGCTCGCGCTGCTTGAGCGCCGACACGGCAGTGATGCGCGACGGCACGATCTTGCCGCGCTCGGACACGTAGCGCTGCAGCAGGCGCACGTCCTTGTAGTCGATCTTGGGGGCGTTGGCGCCCGAGAACGGGCAGGTCTTGCGCCGGCGCTGGAAGGGACGGCGAGCCTGCGAGGTGGTCAGGTCACGAATGGCCATGAGATTTGATCCTTTCGAGAATTAGAAACGACGCGGGCGACGATCGCCACGATCAAAGCCGCCGCGGCCACCCGGGCCACCCGGACGATCGCCATCGCGGTCATCGCGATCGCGCTTCTGCATCATGGCCGACGGGCCTTCTTCCAGCTCGTCGACGCGCACGGTCATGAAGCGCAGGATGTCTTCATTGATGCGCATCTGGCGCTCCATCTCGGCCACGGCAGCGGCCGGAGCGTCGATGTTGAGCAGGCTGTAATGGGCCTTGCGGTTCTTCTTGATGCGGTACGAGAGCGACTTGAGGCCCCAGTACTCGTTCTTGGTCACCTTGCCGCCGCCCTGGGTCAGGACTTCGGTGAGCGCGTTGGTCAGTTCTTCGACCTGCTGGGCCGAAACGTCCTGGCGCGCCAGATAGATATGCTCGTAGAGGGCCATGTAGCGCCTTCCTTTTCGAGTGGTTTCACACTGCTCTCTTTCGGCGCGGAGCCCCTTTGAAGCCGGAAAGGCGACAAAGCAGTCTTGCAAAGAGCGGGAACACGGGAGGCCGGGCCAAAACCCTATTTTGCAAAAAGCAAAACCCTCCGTTCAGCCCCCGGCCGAACGAATGCGAGGCGGTGTGTAGGGGAAAAGCCACGGGAAGGCAAGGGTGGGGGGTGTCTAATGGTCCAGCCGCGCAGCAATGCCGAACTCTGATGCGATGTCTCTCAGTCGCTTGTCACGCGACCATAGCCTGACGCCTGGCGAGGTCAGAGTCGTCGCCAGCAGGTGCACGTCGACATAGCCGACACCCTTTGCAATCAAGTCCCTCTGGTCGATCATCTGGAGCACCTCCTCAGGATCGGCCACGTGAACTGCGGGCAGTTCGGACAAGGCGAGCATCCAGTGGCTTCGCTTGCGGATGTAGCCAAGGGCGATTTCGCCGAGCACGAAAGGATGCATGACAACCTCCCCCCTCACCAACAGCTCCGCCAAAATCGGCTCCGAGATGCGCAGGTGGTCCGCCCAGACCGAGGTATCGGCGAGGATCATTCGGCAGGGAAACGCCGACGGGGAGGGGCGACGAAGTCTGGTTCCGTGCCGCCGAGCGCCGCCAGACGTCGACCGGCCTCACGCGCGATCAAGAACGACAATGCCTCGTTGAGCAGCGCCGAACGTTCTTTGATGCCCGTATATTTGTGAGCCTTCTCCAAAAGCTCGTCATCGATCGTAACCGTTGTGCGCAACGCAAATACTCCTTTGCATCAAAAATAGCATCGGATGATGCGCAATTCAATGCGATGGTCTTGCTGGACAAAAGCTGGAGGTCTACATGGGCGTCATGACCGCACTCCTCCCCACCCGCGCCGACATCCTCGCCACCGCAACCCGCATTGCCCCGTACATCCGGCACACGCCAATCCTGACGGTGGACGCGGCCGATTTCGGCCTTCCGGGGGCACCGATCAGCTTCAAGCTGGAGTTTTTGCAGCATTCGGGGACGTTCAAGGCGCGTGGCGCGTTCAACAACCTGCTGAGCCGGGCGACGCCAGGACAGGGCGTTGTCGCTGCGTCTGGCGGCAATCACGGCGCCGCGGTCGCCTACGCGGCGCAAAAGCTCGGGCATCCGGCCCACATCTTCGTGCCGACGATTTCGAGCCCGGCCAAGATAGAGCGGATCCGGTCCTATGGCGCCGAAATCGTCGTCGGCGGTGCAAGCTATGTCGATGCGCTGGCGGCGAGCCGCGACTGGGCCAAGGCCCATGGTGGGCTGGAACTGCATGCCTATGACAGTTTTGAGACCGTCGCCGGGCAGGGCACCATGGCGGCCGAACTGTCCGCGGACGCGCCCAAACTCGACACGGTGCTGATCGCCGTTGGCGGCGGTGGCCTGATCGCCGGCGCGGCTGCTTACTATGGTGGCCAGGCAAAACTCATCGGCGTCGAGCCCGAGACCGCGCCGACCCTCCACCACGCGTTGGCAGCCGGCGAACCGGTCGATGTGCCGGTCAGCGGTGTCGCCGCCGACAGCCTCGGCGCCCGCCGCATCGGCGCCAGTTGCTTTGCGTTGCGAGGCCATATCGACAGCGCCGTTCTGGTTTCGGACGAGGCCATCATCGCTGCACAGAAGGCGCTGTGGAACGTCCTGCGTATCGTTGCCGAGCCCGGCGGCGCCGCGGCCTTTGCCGCATTGCTCTCGGGCGCCTATCGCCCGGCCGCAGATGAGCGCGTCTGCGTCGTGCTCTGCGGCGCCAACACCGCGCCAGGCTCGGTCGGCTAGGTCAGGGCCGGATCAGACCGCCAAAATAGTCGAGGCGGTAGGCGATAACCCCGCCGACGGTGATCGTTTCGTGGCCGGAAAAACTCAGCGCGTCGCCGTCGCTGGTGTCGTCATAGACCCCATGCGGTCCCTCCCAGCGATGCCCGCCGAGGAACCGGCCTTCTCTATAGAGTGCGGCAAGCGCAGCCTTGATGGTGGCGCCGGCACGCCCGGCGTCGATCCGCTCCGGCTGGAGGATCCGGCCATAGTAGGCCATTGACCAGATCGGCTCGTGATGGTGCCAGAGCGTTTCCTGGCCGACAAAGTCGGTGCCACCAAAGTAGCTGTCGAGATAGTGCCAGGCGCCATCGCTCCAGCGCACGTCATGCGCGCCGGTGCGGCACGGGTAGACGCTGTGGCCGTCCCCGACATAGCTCGCCGCCTTGGCGGCCACGATGATGGCGGTGAGTTCCTGGGCGTTCATGCGGCGTCTCCGATCCTGAGGTGCATAGGTTTAGGCGGATGGCCCGCCAGTTTCCGTCAGTAGGACCAGATTGCTGTGAGCGCGCGTGCCAGAAACCCCGCCTTGCCTTGACTTTGCCGCACCCCTCCTGCACTTGGCGCGCCCAACTGGACGGGGTCGCGGGCGCGGCCTAGTCTTTTCGGAAAAACGGGGGCAGACGTGGCCAAGCGCGCATTCACCTTTCCCGGTCAGGGCAGCCAGGCCGTCGGCATGGGCAAGGACCTTGCCGACACCTATCAGGAAGCCCGCAACGTCTTTGCCGAAGTCGACGAGGCGCTCGGCCAGAAACTCTCGGCCATCATGTTCGAAGGTCCCGAGGATCTGCTGCGCCTCACCGAGAACGCCCAGCCGGCGCTGATGGCCGTCTCCGTCGCCGTCACCCGCGTGCTCGCCGCCCGCGGCTTTGCCCTCGCCGACCACGCCTCCTATGTCGCCGGCCATTCGCTGGGTGAGTATTCCGCCCTCTGCGCCGCCGGCACTTTTGGCCTCGGCGACGCGGCGCGGTTGCTCAAAATCCGCGGCCAGGCGATGCAGCAGGCCGTGCCGGTCGGGCAGGGCGCCATGGCGGCAATCCTCGGCCTCGACCTTGAAACCGTGATGTCCGCTGCCGCCGATGCCGGCGATGGCGAGATCTGCGGCGTTGCCAATGACAATGCCCCCGGCCAGGTGGTGATTTCCGGCCATGTCGGCGCCGTCAATCGCGCCATCGAGCTCCTGAAGGCCGCCGGCGCCAAGCGCGCGCTGCCGCTGCCGGTGAGCGCCCCGTTCCACTGTGCCCTGATGCGGCCCGCCGCCGACGCCATGGAAGAAGCCCTCTCCAAGGTCGCCATGCACGCCCCGGTCGTGCCACTGGTCGCCAATGTGGTGGCCAAGCCGATCACCGACCCCGAGGAAATCCGCCGCCGCCTCATCGAGCAGGTGACCGGCATGGTGCGCTGGACCGAAAGCGTGCGCTGGATGACAACCGAAGGCGGCGTCACCGATCTCGTCGAACTCGGCGCCGGCAAGGTGCTGTCCGGCCTCGCCAAGCGCATCAGCCCCGACACCGCCGCCGTCTCCATCGGCAACCCGGCCGATGTCGACGCCTTCATCGCCAGCCTCAGCGCCTGATCCATTCCTGAATCAACGTCTCCGAAGGAGCCGCCAAATGTTTGATCTTACGGGCAAACGCGCCCTCGTTACCGGCGCTTCGGGCGGCATCGGCCGCGAGATCGCCAAGGCGCTCGGCAAGGCTGGCGCCACCGTAGCCCTGAGCGGCACCCGCGTCTCGGCCCTTGAGGAAACCGCTTCCGAGATGGCCGGCGAGCAGGTGATCGTGCCGTGCAATCTGTCCCATCTCGACGATGTCGATGCGCTTGTGCCCAAGGTCGAAGCGGCGCTGGGCGGCATCGACATCCTCGTCAACATGCGCATTACCCGCGACAACCTCTCA
>JACDQI010000022.1 GCA_015657675.1 Devosia sp. | reverse complement strand
CCACCGGCACCCCTCCGGGCGGTCGGCATGGGCATCAAGCCGAACCCGGTCTGGCTCAAGCCGAACCAGACCATGCGTCTGGGCATCGAGGGCCTCGGCGAGCAGCAGCAGCGCACCAAGGCCTGGTCCGCCTGAGCCACCCAGATGTGAATGTGAAAAGGGAGCCCCCGTGGCTCCCTTTTTGTTTGCCCTAGCGGGCCGGCCGCCGGCTCGCCGCCACGATCACGCCGATGATGATCACACCGGTCAGCAGCATGCGCACCCCCGCGCTGGCGCCATACGTATTGAGCATTGAGACGACGAGGAACAGAAACAGCGACGCGCCCCAGATCCCCGGCACGTTGGCGAAACCACCCGCCACCGCCGTGCCGCCGATCACCACCACGGCAATCGACGTCAACAGATACTCAGCCCCCATGTTGAGCGCCGCGCCGCCCGAAAAGCAGCTGAGCAGGAAGCCGGTGATCGCCGCCAGCAGCGCGCAGAGCACATAGGTCGCAAACCGCACCCCATCGACCGGCACGCCGGCCAGACGCGCCGCCCGCATGTTCTGCCCGATCGCCGAGACGAACCGACCATAGATGCCGCGCTCCAGCGCCACCCAGGCCGCAACGGAGATGACCAGCGCCAGCCACGCGACGTTCGGAATGCCCAATGTCGAGGCCGTCGAAAACTGCGCCAGCAACTCCGGCGGCTTGATCCGAATGCCCCGATTGGTCCAGATCGCCGCCGACTGCACGATAAAGCTGGCCGAGAGCGTCGCGATGATCGGCGGTATGCGCAGCAGCTTGATCAGCCCGTAATTGGCGATGCCGATCACCAGCCCGGTCAGCAGCGTCACCACCAGTCCCAGCCAGATCAGCCCGTCCTGCGTCTCCATCACCTTGAGCGCCAGCGTGCCCGCCAGCGTCATGGTCGCCGGGATCGAAAGATCGACATTGCCCGGCCCGAGCGTCACCACGAACATCTGCCCCAGCCCGACGATCACCGAGAAGGCGCCAAAGGTCAGAGCCGCCTGAGCCAGCCCGACAGTCGACGCGCCGCCGGTAAACAGGATCGTCACCACGAAGGTGGCGAGGGTCGCGAGGAAGGCCCAGATCCAGGGCTTGCCGAACACCTGCCGGACAAGGCTCATTGTCCCGTCCCCCGCGCTTCGGACCGGTTGAGTAGCAACCGCACTGCCAAGACGATGATCAGGATCGCGCCCTGCGCCCCGATCTGCCAGTCGGGCGAAATCTTGAGGAATGACAGCAGCGAGGCCGCGAGCGTCAGCGTCAGCGCCCCGATGACCGCGCCAATCGGCGACACCCGCCCGCCAACGAATTCGCCCCCGCCCAGGATCACCCCGGCAATCGAAAGCAGCGTGTAGCGCAGGGCGATATTGGCGTCGGCCGAGGTCGTGAGCCCCACTAGGCACATGCCCGCCAGCACTGCAAAAAATCCAGCCAGCGCATAGGCCGTGGCCCGCGCCCGCAGCACCGACCAGCCGGCCCGCTCGACCGTCCGTTCATTCCCGCCCACGCCGCGCAGCACGACGCCCAGGCTCGAGCGCATCACCAGCCAGTGGGCCACCAGCGCAATGCCGATGCTGGCAACGATTGCCATCGGCGCAAAGGGCGGCTTCACCGTCATGATGGCGCGGATCCAGTCAGGCGCTACCCCGCCCGGTGCCGGCAGCAGCAGCACCGCGAGCCCGCCCCAGACAAAGCTCATGCCCAGCGTCACCACGATCGAGGGCAGATTGCGCAGATAGATCAGCGCGCCGATCAGCGCGTAGACGCCGATACAGGCTGCCAGAATGGCAAAGCCGATCAGTGGATCAGTCTGCACCCAGGTGGCCGTGACGCAGGCGACGAACGACACGAACGTGCCCATCGACAGGTCGAGGTCGTTGACCATCATGATCAGCATCTGCGCCACCGTGGCGAGCGCAATCGGCACCGCCAGGTTGAACAGCAGGTTGAGGCCCGTATAGCTCATCGTGCGCGGCTGCAACCAGAACACTGCCACCAGCAGCACCGCGAGCGACATCGACGGGACCAGAAGCCGGATGCGTTCGGCGGTCAGCAGTTTCATGCCGCCTTCTCCGCAAACGAGGCCGAGAGGATCCGCTCTTCGCTGATCTCGTTACCGACCAGTTCGGCGACGATTTCACCCTCCCGGAACACATAGACACGGTCGCACTGGCAGACCTCGTCCATTTCGGTCGAGTACCAGACGAAGGTTCGCCCAGCGGCCGCCTCGGCGCGCAGCATGGCGTAGACCTCATGCTTGGTGCCGATATCGACGCCGCGCATCGGATCGTCCATCAGCACCACCGGCGCCGGGCTCGCCAGCGCCCGCGCGAACAGCACTTTCTGCTGGTTGCCGCCTGAGAGCGAGAGGATCGGATTGTCCATGTTCTCGGTGCGCACGGCGATGCGCTTGTGCCAGTCGGCGGTCACCCTCGCCTCGGCGGCCCGATCGACAAGGCCGAACCGCGCAATCTCGGGCAACAGCGTCACCGACATGTTCTTGACGATACTCCAGAGCGGCAGGTTGCCATCCACCGCGCGGTCGCCGGCCACGAACGCCACCTTGCGCGCCGCCGGTGTGCGCCAGCTGCCGCCTTCGGCCATGTAGAGATCGACCAGCATCCGCGTCTGCCCGTGACCGGCAAGGCCGGCGAGCCCGATCAGCTCGCCCGGCCGGGCCACGAAGTCGAGCCCGCGGCCGGCGGAGGTGTGGGAGAGCACGGCGGTCTGACTTGCCGCGGCGTCGCGCGCGGCGCGCGCCTCCCGCGCCCGCACGACGCTGCCCATGGCGCCCACGAGGCTTTCAGTCGAAAACTCAGCCGACGGTCGATCGGCAACCACCTTGCCGTCCTTCATCACCACGATGCGGTCGGTGGTCGAAAGCACTTCACCCAGAATGTGCGAGATCAGCACCACCGCTCCCCCCGCAGCAACGAAGCGTCGAACAAAGGTCAGCAACTGCCCCGCAAGGCCGGCATCGAGACTCGACGTTGGTTCGTCGAGCACGACCAACCGCACGCTACCATCACTGCTGGTGAAGGCCGTCGCGATCTCGATCATCTGCCGCTGCGCGATCGAAAATCCGGAAATGCTGCGCCCGACATCAATGCCGTTGTCCGGAAAGATCTCGTCGAGCTTGTCCTTGATCAGCCTCGCCGCGCGGCCGCGCCAGCCGAAGCCACGCAGCGAGCGATGCGCCACACGGGTATTCTCCGTCACCGTCAGGTTGGGACAGAGCGAAAGTTCCTGAAACACGCAGCGCAACCCGATGCTGCGCGCCTGCGCAATCGAGTGCCGCTCGACCGGCCGGCCCAGCAACGCCAGCGTGCCGCTGTCCGGGCTCAGCCCGCCATTGAGAATGGAGACCAGCGTCGACTTGCCAGCGCCATTGTGGCCGACCAGCCCAACGCACTCTCCGGCGCGGACTGAAAAGTCCACGCCGTCGAGCGCATGAACGGCACCGAAACTCTTTCGGGCGCCGTTCACGGAGATGACGGGGTTATCCCCTTGGGTCATTGGCTGCCGATGGCCTTACTTGCCTTCGATGACCTTGATCGCGTCTTCCTGGCTGTACTCGACATTGGCCACGCCGCCCACCGGAGTGGAGGCGAGGTTGGCTTCGAGCGTCTCCTGGTCGATGCGGAGGAACGGCACGATCAGGTCCTTGGGGACTTCCTTGCCGTCGAGGATCTGCTGCGCCACCCAGAAGGCCAGCGTGGAAACGCCCGGGGCGATCGAGACCGACATGGTCTTGTAGCCATTGGCGTCCTTCTGTTCCTTCCACCAGGCCAGTTCGTCCTGCCGGTTGCCCATGATGATGGTCGGCGTCGGACGACCGGCAGCGGCGAACGCCTGCGCGGCGCCGTAACCGTCACCACCCTGCGTCACCACTGCAACGATGTCGGCGGGCAGACTGGGCAGAATGCCGGCTACGGCCTTCTGCGCCACGTCCTGTGCCCAGTCACCATGCACCGAGCCGACGATTTCGAACTGCGGATTCTCGGCGACACCGGCATGGATGCCCTTGGAGATTTCGTCGTCCACGAACACGCCGGCGAGGCCGCGGATCTCGAGGAGCTTGCCACCATTGGGCAGCGCTTCCTTGAGATAATCGATCTCGCTCTTGCCCATGCCGGCAAAGTCTACGGCAATGCGCCAGGCGCAGGGCTCTGTGACGATACCGTCGAACGACACCACGATGATACCGGCATCGCAGGCTTCCTTGACGGCGCCGTTGATGGCGGTCGGCGAGGCAGCATTGATGACGATGGCGTCATAGCCCTGCAGGATCAGGTTCTGGATCTGCGCGGCCTGTTCTGTCGCCTGGTTTTCGGCGGTGGTGAAAGCGTCGGCAGCGGCAACGACACCGGACTCGACGGCCGGCTTGGTGACCTTGTCCCAGCTTTGCAACATCGCCTGGCGCCACGAGTTGCCGGCATAGTTGTTGGACAGGGCAATCTTCTTTCCGGACGTATCGGCCATGGCCGAACCGGACATCAGGGCCAGCACAAGGCTGCCCAGGACGAGCGAATGCTTCATTTTTCTCTCCCTAGCTTTCGCGTTTTCCGCACCGGCAGGTCCTCCCAGCCCTACTACCCGGCGCGACGACGTTCAGGCACGTGGATGCAATCACGAACCCAGAGGCTTGGCAACTAACATGCTAGCAGATGGAATCTAAACTGCCCCGAAGGCCGCTTCGCACCGGCGCGTCTGGAAAGACCAACGCGTTGTGTCATCACCGACCTTCGCCATCGCAAAACCAGATTGCGACAAAAAGCCACGCCTATTTCGAGCTAACATGTTAGACAGCCTGATCTTTTCGGCAAAGACGGCGCCGTCCGCGTAGCAGTATTTGTCCAACCAGTTTCAACGAAAATGCGCCAAAAGTTGGCCTTGGTGACTGTCCGCGCCGCTTGACTCAAAACGTTGCTGGCAATACCGTCGCAACTGGTCCAACAAATAGGGCCGAGGGGTCTTCCGCATCATCATGTCGAACCACGCCGGAACACCGATGGCGAGGATGAGCGCTGCTGCGTCTGTTGAAGGCGCCAAAACGCCGCAACGTCGTGCTCGCACCGAGCGCCTTGCCGATTCGGCTGTGGAATCCATGGTGGGGCAGCTGAAGGCCCTGATCGACACCCGCAATCTTGGTGTGGGCGACCCGCTCCCTTCCGAGCGCGAACTCTGCGAGATGTTCTCGTCGAGCCGCAACACGGTGCGCGAAGCCATGCGCATCCTCAAGACCTATGGGGTCGTCGACGTCCGGCCCAAGGTCGGCGCCATCATCATCGACCGGCGCATGGACGCGGTCTTCGACCTCTACTCGTTCAGCACCCTTGAACTGAGCCGCCAGACCTTTCTCGACACCCAGGGACTGCGTCAGCTCATCGAGGTGGGGTCGATCGATACGCTGTTTGCCAACGTAACGGCCGACGACATCAGCGCCCTCCGCGCCCTGAACCACGCAATGCGCGACGCCGACAGTGGCGAACGGGCGGCACTTCAGGATTTCCGGTTTCATTCGCGCCTGGTGGCCATCCTCAACAACGGACAGATCGTCGAGATGTACCGGATCATGAAGCCGGTCATGCTCAAGATCATGGAAAACGGCGTCGCTCGCACGAAGCTGGGCGACGACAATTTCGACGAACATGGTGCGATCCTGGATGCGCTCGAGGCGCGCAACCGCTTTGCCTACCAATACCTGATGTCGGCCCATCTCGAGGCCGGACTTGCACTGTTCAAGGACGCCGCGGAGGCAGGCGACAACTAGGAATCTCGGCGCCACTTGGGACGCCGGATACGGCCTGCGGCCGTGACGACGTGGCCTCGACCCACCGCCTGCCTGAGGAGAGCAGGCGCGGGGTGTAGGCCACGAAATGCTGATCAATCGATGAGATCTCTGGGAGGAGACCATGAAGACACTGCGCATAGCATCGGCTGCCCTGATGGGCCTGATGATGACCACCAGCTTTGCTACGCCCTCGTTCGCCGGCCCCAATGTCGTGTCGGGCCCCGGCGTCGATCCTGCCTGCTTTGCTCCCTGGAACGCCGACACCAAGTTCTTCCAGTGGGAGAAAAAGGAAGGTCCGTACCGCATCGCCATCGTCAACGGCTTCGTCGGCAACACTTGGCGCATCCAGATGATCAAGACCGCCAAGGCCTTCGCCGAAGATCCCTCGATCAAGGACAAGATCAAGGAATTCAAGGTCGTCTCGACCGGCACCGATGCGCCCGCCCAGCTCGGCGCCATCGAGGACTTCATCAACCAGGGCTATGACGCGATCGTCACGATTGCCGTCTCGCCCGAAGGCTTCGACCGCGTCATCCGTCTGGCTGACCGCGAAAATGTGGTGATCGTGCCGTTCGACAACGTGCTCGATACCGACACTGTCATGCAGATCAACGAAGACCAGCTCGAGATGGGCCGCACCTACTCCCGCTTCGTGCTCAAGGAGCTTGCTGCTCAGGGCAAGACCTCGGGCAAGATCCTCGAAGTGCGCGGCCTCGCCGGCAACTCGGTCGACCGTGACCGTTCCATCGGCGTCCATGAGGTCCTCGATGCCTCTGGCGGCACCTGGGAAGTCATCCAGGTCGTCGGCAACTGGGACGATGGCACTGCCCAGAAGGTGACCGCCGACGCGCTCGCCGTCCACGGCACGTTTGACGCCGTTATCGTCCAGGGCGGCTCGACCGGCACCACGCAGGCGCTGATCGATGCCAACCATCCCTTCGTGCCGATGGCGGGCGAATCCGAGAACGGCTTCCGCAAGCTCATCGCCGCGCATTCGGCCGAAGGTCTCAAGGCCATTTCGATCGGCCAGTCGCCGGGCCTCGTGGCGATCGCCATGAAGGCAGCAGTGTCGGCCCTCGAAGGCAACGTCATGCCCCAGCTCATCGCGGTGCCGCTCCCGATGTCGGACTATACCGAGCTCAAGGACGGCGTGAATTATTGGTCGGATCTGCCGGACAATTTCTTCACCACCAACGAGTTCGCACCTTGCGGCGTGAACATCTCCGGCCCGGCCATCATGGCTCAGACCGAAGAGAACGTGCAGTAATACGCACTGGGCGGCGTCGGGCTTCATCCGGCGCCGCCACTCTCGCACTCTTGTCCATACTGCCCAAGGCTTCCCCCTGAAGCTTCGGCGGCGTAGGGGAATATCGAATGGCCTTCACCCAGCCAAACCAGCCGTTTGCCCAGCTGAGCGGCATCTCCAAGTCCTACTCGGGCACCCGCGCGCTGCAAGACGTGGACTTTTCCTGCCGTCGCGGTTCGGTGCACGCCATCCTCGGCGAGAACGGCGCGGGCAAATCGACCCTGATCAAGATCATGTCGGGCGTCCGTCCGCCCCGATACCGGCACACTCAGCATCGAGGGCTCCGAGCACCGCTTCCAAAAGCCTGCGGACGCCGCCCGCGCCGGGATCGTCTGCGTGTTCCAGGAACTCTCGCTGATGCCCGACCTGACGGTCGCCGACAACATTTCCATCGCCGACCCGCCGCGCCGCTTCGGCCTGATCGATCGCAAGGCGCAGCGTGAGCGCGCCGAGGCCCTGCTTGCCCGCATCCACTGCGAGGATGTCGACCCGCGCGCCCTAGTCCGCGATCTCTCGCTTTCCCGCCGCCAGATGGTCGAAATCGCCAAGGCGCTCGGCAAGGACCCAAAGCTGCTGATCCTCGACGAAGCCACCTCCGCCCTCACCAGCCGCGACGTCGAGACCGTCTACAGCGTGCTCGGCGAACTCAAGCAGGATGGCGTCGGCATGCTGTTCATTTCGCACCGCATGCATGAGGTCGAGGCGCTTTGCGACACGCTCTCGGTGTTCCGCAACGGCCAGCATATCGAAACCTTCGCCAAGGGCGCGCGCAGCCAGAACGACATCGTCAAGCTGATGATCGGCCGCGACGTCAGCCACCAGTTCCCGCCCAAGCCGGTACGCACCAAGCCCAATACGCCGCACCTCGTGGTCGACAACCTGCGCTGGGAAAACGCCCTCAACGGCGTCTCGCTTTCCGTCGGCAAGGGCGAGATCGTCGGTCTCGGTGGCCTTGATGGCCAGGGCCAGAAGGAACTGCTGCTCGCCCTTTTTGGCGTGCTCCGCGGCGTAGACGGCAAGGTCGGCATTGGCGGCGCCGATGGCCTCACTGGTTCGCCGGCCGAAGCCAAGTCCGGCAAGAACCGCATCGCCCTGGTCCCCGAGGATCGGAAGACCGAGGGCCTGATGCTGCCCATGTCGATAGCCGACAACCTGCTCGCCGCATCGTTCGACCGCGTCTCGGTCGGCCCGTTCATCGATCGTAGCAAGGAAAAGCAGGCCGTCGCCGACGCCATCAAGCAACTCCAGATCAAGATCAACCGACCTGAGGACGCCGTCGCCACCCTCTCGGGCGGCAACCAGCAGAAGGTGGTCATCGCCAAGTGGCTGATGACCGAACCCGAGATCATACTGCTGAACGATCCCACCCGCGGCATCGACGTCGGCACCAAGCAGGAGCTCTACCGGCTGATGCGCGAACTGGCCGATCAGGATCGCGCCATCCTGTTCTACTCCACCGACTATGCCGAACTGATCGGCTGCTGTGACCGGGTCGCCGTCATGTATGACGGGCGCATCGTCACCGAATTCTCCGGCGCCGCCATCACCGAGGAGGCGCTGGTCTCGGCCGCCCTCAACATCACCGTGCCTATCTCGACCAGTCCGGGAGTGCCCGCATGACCACCGCGTCCACCCCCCGCCGAGAGTCGGCCTTGGTGATGTCGATCCGCCAGAACCGCGGCTTCTACGGCGCGCTGCTGCTGCTGGCCGTGCTCTACATCGTCTACAACTTCCTGCACCCCAAGGGCTTCTCCACCAACGTCTTCATCGCCAACACCAACGAGTCGGTGGCGCTTGCCTTCGTCGCCATGGCCCAGGCCATGACGGTGATCGTCGGTGGTCTCGATCTCTCCGTCGGCTCGGTGATGACCCTGACCAGCTGCATCGCCAGCGAACTGGTGCGCGGCGAGCCTTGGCAGATCGTCTTTGGCTGCCTCGTAACGGTCGCCGCCGGCACTGGCTTCGGCCTCGTCAACGGCGTCATAATCGTCTACGGCCGGCTCCAGCCCATCATCGCCACCCTCGCCACAGGTGCCGTGGCCATGGGACTGGCGCTCTTGATCCGGCCCAAGCCCGGCGGCGAGGTTGATCTCGACCTCAACTGGGCCGCCACCAACTCGCTGCGTGATCTCGCCGAGACCTACCACCTGTTTTCTGACGGCGAGGACGCGTGGTTCCAGCCCATCGCCTGGGTACCCGTCCCGCTCCTCATCATGATCATCGTCGCCGCGGTCATCTGGGTGCCCTTCAAGCGCACGGTCACCGGTCGCACTCTCTACGCCATCGGCTCATCCGAAGGCGCCGCCTTCATGTCCGGTCTGCCGATCAACCGTGCCCGGCTCTGGGCCTTCACCCTGGCGGGGACGTTCGCCGGCTGCGCCGGGCTCTACCTCGCCATCCAGACCGGCTCGGGCAATGCCGACATTCCCCAGGCCGGCGCCTATACGCTCAATTCCATCGCTGCCGTGGTGCTCGGCGGCATCTCGCTGCTCGGTGGCGTCGGCACCGCCATTGGCGCGCTGATCGGTGCGCTGATCCTGCGCGTCATCTCTTTCTACTTCCGCATCCTCTCGATCGACCCGCTGATGCAGTCGCTGGTCGAGGGCATCGTGCTGTTGCTCGCCGTCAGCCTGGGCGCCGTCCGCACCCTGCGCGTCAAGAACCGTCTCGAACTCTTCAGGTAGAACCCATGGCCACGCTCAACCTTCCCCACCTGAAGTCGGACGACCTGCCCATCGTCATCGCCGCCGGCTTCATTCTGGTGATCCTTGCCGCCGGTACAGCTTATACGCTCAGCACCCTCGGCACCGCGCCGCTGTTGACCCCCAACTACCTGCTCACCCAGCTGCAGACCGGCGCCTTCCTCGGCATCGTCGCCTGCGGCATGATGACGGTGATCCTGCTGGGGCACATCGACCTGTCGATCCCGTGGACCATGACCGCCGCCGCCATGATGGCCACCACCATTGGTGGACCTGGCGCCATCCCCACCGGCCTCGCCATCGGCCTCATCGTCGGCCTGGTGAACGGCTTCGGCGTCGCCTACCTGCGCATCCCCTCGATGATCTTCACCCTGGGCGTCGACTCGGTGATGCGCGGCCTGATGGTTGCCCATACCGGTGGCTTTGCCCCGCAGGACACCGCCACCGACCTGATGCGCTACCTCGCCGCCGAAAAGGTGCTCGGCGTGCCCGTCGCAGTCTTCGTGTGGGCCGCCATCTCGATTGTCATTTCCGCCGTGCTGGCCCGCACGTCGTTCGGCAAGGCCATCTACGCCACCGGCAACCGGGAGGCCGCAGCCTATCTTTCGGGCATCCGAACGCGCTGGATCATCGTGGGCGCCTTCGTCATCTCCGGCCTCTGCGCCGCCTCGGCGGGGATGTTGCTGGCGGGCTATTCCAACAAGGCCTACCAGGGCATGGGCAACGCCTACCTGCTCCCGGCGATCGCCGCAGTGGTCATCGGCGGCACCAGTATTCTGGGCGGCCGCGGCCGCTTCATCGGCACGCTGGTCGGCGTGATCCTGATCGTCCTGCTCAACTCGGTGCTCTCGATCGCCCAGATGCCCGAGGCTGGCCGACAGATCATCTACGGCCTCGTCATCATCGTCATGCTGCTGGTCTACGGGCGTACCACCCGCGTCACCAGCTGATCTCGGTCTGGAGCGGCGGCCTCAGGGTCGCCGCGCCACCAGATCGATCTCCACCAGTGCCCCGACAGCCAGGCCCGTGACTCCTACAGTTGTCCGCGCCGGCAGCTTGCCTGGTTCGAAATTTCGCAACCAGACCGCGTTCATCGCCGCATAGTCGCGCTGAAACTCGGTGAGGTAGATGCGGGCCATAGTGACATGCTCGAGCCCCAGGCCGATACCGCCGAGCACGATTTTCAGATTGTCGATCACCCGCTGCGTCTGTGCCTCGACACCCTGGGGTAACGGCGCATCCGGCGCATCGGGATCGGTCGGCATCTGGCCTGTGACGAACACCCAGCCATCGGCTTCGACGGCATGCGAAAACGGCGCCACCGGTCGCGGACCGGAGGCAATCATGTGGTGGATCGGCAAGGACATCAGGGAAAACTCGCGTCAGACTGTGTTCACAAATGGCAGTGTAATAGGCCTCATGCAGCGAAGCGACAAAGTTCCGCCTTGCCGTACGATCAAATCACCTTATGCATGGTCATAGGGTCATGGTAAAAAAGGTTTAGGTCGCGCCGTATGGAGTTCTTGCACGATATCTCGACCTACCTGGAGACGATCCTGGTGGGCATTTCGGCCAATTTTTGGCTGGCCATGCTCTTCATTTTTCTGGTTTGCATCGGCGAAGCGGTGTTCATCGCCGGCCTCCTCGTGCCCTCCATGCCCATTTTGCTGCTCACCGGCGGCATCATCGCCCAGGGCGGCCTGCCCTTCTGGCCGATCTTTCTGGTGGCCTCGCTCGGCGCCATCATCGGCGACGCCATTTCTTATTTCGTCGGCTATTGGCTCAAGGACCGCATCAAGACGATGTGGCCCTTCAAGCACCATCTCGGCCTGATCGAGAAGGGTGAGCTGTTCTTTGCCCGCCACGGCGGCAAGGCCATTTTCATCGGCCGCTTCATCACTGGCGTGAAGGCCGTGATCCCCGGCGTCGCCGGCATGATGGGCATGAACTACGCCTACTTCACCCTGATCAACGTCATCTCCGCCTTCGTCTGGGCCGCCGCGCATATCCTGCCCGGCATGTGGCTCACGGCGTGGCTCGACTCGATCGGCCTCAGCCTCGAACTGGTGATCGTCGTAGGCGCTATTGTGCTGACAGTACTCTTCCTGCTCATCCACTACTGGAAGCGCATCATCCTGCTGTTCGCGCCAATGATGGGGGCGACCGGCAAGCGCCTGCAGGCCCGCTGGGCCAAGGAGCCCGATCCGCACAGCCTAGCCGCCAAGCCCGCGGTCGCCACTCACGAAAAGCTGTCTTGAATTACGGCGATGGCGGGCCGATGATCCCGCCATCATGCAGATCACGCACCGACTGATCCATGGCCTTTATGGCGCCCTTCTGGCGCTGCTCCTGATTTTGTCGACCAGCCAGCCAGCGTCCGCCGATGCCGCGGCGGATCGGGTCGCGCTTGATGCCCTGTTCGTGCAACTCCATGACGCGCCCGACGCTGAGGCCGCCAACAAGCTCAGCGACCAGATCTGGGCCATCTGGACCAATCCGTCCGACCCGGACATTGCGGCGCGCATGCGCGACGTCATCGAAGCGCGCATGACCCGTAGCCCCGACATCACCCTCGAACTGCTCAACGAGCTGATCAACGACTTCCCCGACTATGCCGAAGGCTGGAACCAGCGCGCCACCCTCTACTACATGCTCGGCGACTTCGAGGCCTCCATCGCCGACTGCGCCAAGGTGCTCGAACTTGAGCCGCGCCATTTCGGCGCCCTCTCGGGTCGCGCCATGATGTACCTGCAGCTCGACAAACGCTCGCTGGCTCTGCGCGACATCCAGGCCGCGCTTGCCATCCATCCGTTCCTCAGCGAGCGGCTGCTGTTCCCCGAACTGCAGCAGCAGATTACGCGCACCTGAGCGCGCTTCCGATTGTCACTCGGCCCGAGAGCCCCTAAAACGGGCGCGCCAATTTCTCTGAGGATTTGAACGATGTCTGACGAGTTTGTCGTCAAGCGCGAGGACACCGCGAGCGGTGGCCGCTACGTGGTCTATCTGCCTGACGGGTCGGAAGCCGAAATGACCTATCGCCGCTCCGCGCCGGGCGTCCTCAGCATCGACCATACCGGTGTGCCAGACGCGTTCCGCAACCGCGGCCTCGCCATCCAGCTGGTCAATGCCGGCATTGCCGACGCCCAGGCCGAGGGGACCAAGATCGTACCCCTCTGCTCCTACGTCGCCGCCCAGTTCCGCCGCCACCCCGAATGGGCGCCGCTGCTGGCTTAGCAGGCCTTAGTAGACCAGCTCCATCGCCCCTGCCTTGAGATACGGCGCAAGCTCTGTCCAGGACAGCGTGATCTTGGGCGCCCCAAAGGCATAGGCGGTCACTTCGTAGGGTTGGTAGGTGATCTCGAGCCCTTCGGAGCTGAAACTCCAGCGCGTCGGATCGGCGGCTGCCGTCTTGGCGGTTTCGCTCGCATCTTCCCAGATGCCGCCTTCGACGCTGCGCTGCAGGGCCGCGACCGCCAGATCGCCGACCCCGACCTGCCAGCCCTCGGCCTCGAAGATATCTTCCGCCACCAGTGCCCGCTTCTCGCCACGCAGGAAGTGCGCGTAGGTGATGGTGTAATTGCCATGCGCAGCGCCGTGCCCGTACCACCAGTCGTTGATCTCGAGGCTGATCAGCGAGGCGGAAACGTTGATCACGTTGGACGAACGCTGCACGTCCGAGGTCTCGTCCTGATCTTCGACCAGCGGCGGCGTATTGGCCTCGACGAAATCGGCAAACGCCTGCGCCTCTTCGCCTGTGCCGTCGATCCGTGGCGCCCCTGCCTCACGCGTTGCCACCTTGTTGAAGGCGTCCGGCTCGGCAGTGGTATCGGGGATAACGCCATAGCTCTCGATCCCGTAGAGCCGCAGCCCATCCCACATCCGGCTCTGCTCCAGCCGGCGCATGCGGGCGCTGTAGGCGCCCTTGAGGCAGGCCACCTGATCCTCGTTGTAGGGACCCTTGGGCAGCTGCGCGTCGTCGGTGCAGCTCTTTTGCGCATAGTCGAGCCAGGCGCGCTGCGTCTTCTGAACTTCGGCAAGCGCCGCTTTGCTGAGCCCGCCAATGGCCGTCTGATAGGCGACAGCGAGCAGATCATCGGCCGCCGACAGCTCCGGGTCAGCGCAGATCGCCGTCTCGAACGGCGTCGCCGCCTTGGCACAGTCAAAGCTCGCGGCCTGTGCCGCGCTCATTCCGACCAGCAGCACCAACAACCCACCCAGCACGCGCATCAGCATTCCCAGCACTCCCTGTCTTGCGTCGGGGCGATCTAGCACAATCGCCCGCTGCGTCGCCACGCCCACACGATCCATCGCATTTTAGTCAATTGCTAACCATACGAGCATCGAACGCGCCTGCATGACAGCCCCGACGCAACCGGTGGCCTCGCCGGGGGTTGAGCCAGCAACTGACCAGGAAATGCTGCAATGTCGCTCAGAATGATCACTTTTGCTTCCGTCTTCGCCGCCAATGTCATGACTGCCAGCGCCCAGGATGTGGCAGCTACGGCGGCCCTGACCCAGGAGGCCATCAACTCCGCCCGCATCGAGCAGATCCCTTTCGATCAGCCGCTGCGCACGGTAGAGGAAGCCGCCGCCGACCCGGCGCCCAAGACCCCGGACCCGGCGATCGTTCGCCTGCAGATCCTGCTCGATCAGAGCGGCGCCTCGCCCGGTGTGATCGATGGCTTTGATGGCGACAATGTCCGCAAGGCCGTAATCGCCGCCGAAATCATGCATGGCCTGCCCGCCGACGGCACGCTCGATCCCGACCTGCTGGCGGCCCTCGAAACCGGCGAGCGTGATCGGCGCCTATACCATCACCGCCGAAGACGTCTCGGCCATCGTCGCCCCCATCCCCAACGACTACGCCGAAAAGGCTCTCCGCGACTTCCTCGGCTATACCAGCGTGCGCGAAGAACTCGGCGAACGCTTCCATATGGATGTCGACCTGCTCGACGCCCTCAACCCAGGCGCCACCTACACCGCCGGCGAGGACGTGCTGGTGGCCGCCTTTGGTCCCGATCGCACTGGCGAAGTCGCCCGCATCGAAGCCGACAAAACCCTGCGCCAGGTGCGTGCTTACGCTGCTGACGGCAGCCTGCTCGCCGCTTACCCTGCCACCATCGGCAGCGAGGACAATCCGTCGCCGTCAGGCGTGCACGTCGTCGAGGGCGTCGCACCGATGCCGAACTACACCTACAACCCCAAGATCAACTTCCAGCAGGGCGACAACACCGAAGTTCTGACCATCCCGCCCGGCCCCAACGGCCCGGTCGGCTCGATGTGGATCGATCTCTCCGAACCCACCTTCGGCATCCACGGCACGCCTGAGCCGGCACTGATCGACAAGACCGGCTCGCACGGCTGCGTCCGCCTCACCAACTGGGACGCCGAAGAGCTGAGCAAGATGGTCAAGCCCGGCAACGAGGTCGCTTTCATCGGCTAGCGCGACCTACACCGCCCGCCGGCGATCGACATCATTGCGCACCGGGTCATAGACCACCACGCGGTCGCGCCCCTGCGACTTCGCCGCGTAGAGCGCCGCATCCGCCATATCGACCACCGCGTCGATGCTGTCACCCCGATCGACCAGGCACGTCCCGACGCTCACCGTCAGCTTCACCTGCCGGCCGTCCGCGAGGGTGATCGCCGTGCCGGTCACCGCCTGGCGCACCACCTCGGCAATCGCCCGCAGGCTCTGCGCGCCGAGCCCGTTGATCAGCACGATGAACTCGTCACCGCCCCAGCGGCCGCAGACATCGGTCGGTCGGATGATGTCCGTCAGCCGCGCGCCGTCTCGGTGACCACCAGATCGCCCGCCATATGCCCGAACGTGTCGTTGATCTGCTTGAACTGATCGAGGTCGATGACCATCAGCCCCATCCGCTCGCTGCCCGTGCTGCGCGCCCGCTGCACGGCCTCATAGGCATCGATAAAGCCGCGCCGGTTGAGGATATCGGTCAGCTGGTCGCGATAGGCCAGTCGCTGCAACTCCTCGGTCCGCTCCCGGACCATCTGCTCGAGCATCCGCGTATTATCGCTGACCGAGGCAGCCATCGACGCAAAGGTCTGTGACAGGCGCCCGATCTCGTCGCCCGCCGGATCGGCCTGGACCAGGGCAAGATCACCCTCCTTGACCGCCACCATCCGGCTTTCCATGCGCTTCAGCCGATCCAGCACCTGCCGCTGGAACAGCAGCCCGAGCAGCGCCACGCAGGCAATCATCAGCCCGGCTAGGAGTAGGCCGATCGGCAGGAACTGGCTCTTGTCGATGATCCTGTCGACGTCCATCAGCGTGACATTGTACCAGTCGAGCTTGTCGAGATAGCCGACCCCGACCAGCATCTCGCGCCCGCCCACTTGCATGAACCGGCTGCGCACCGCCACCTCGTCGGAGGTCACCGCGTTCATCATCGTGCGGAGCGCTTGCCGGTCGGTGGAACTGTCGATCAGCGAAAAGATCGTCCGCCGCTCCAGCATGGTCTTGGAGATCGAATGGAAGTCGATGAGCTTGGGATCGCGATGCGCCTGCAGCGCCCCCGAAGCATCCACGAACATCGACTGCACGCCCTGCTGCGGCACATCCACCACTTGGCGGATGAAGGCCGTCAGATCGAGACCCGACCCCAACACGCCGACCGGCCCGTTGCTATCGCTCACCACGCAGTTGAACCACACCTTGGTGACCTGCAGCGCCCGGTCATTGTTGACGTTGAGGTGGCACCCCGTACCCAGCGCCAACGTATTGTAGAACCAGCTGTCGTCGGGATTGTCGCGGCTCAGCGTATGGTTCAGCTGCTTGCCGGCAAAGCTGTTGTCCGCATCGTTGAAATAGTAGTTCCCAGACTCGGCCAGCGCGAAAAAGTAGCTGTGGTCCGAGAAGGCCTCGCGATAATGCTCGAGTTCGGCCAGCCCGCGCGCCCGCGCCTCGGGCAACTCCTCTGCCCGGGCCCAGGCGAGGATCGCATCGGAACGTGCCAACGTCTCGGCGAGCTTGACCTCCTGCATCAGCGCGCCCAGCCCGCGATAGCGATCGTAGAGGATCTGCTTTTCGGCAAACGCCGTGCCCATCGTCAAAACGGCGGAATTGACGATCCAGACAAAGGCAAAGTAGGCGGGGATGGAGATGACCGTGAAGGCCACGAGCATCAGGATGAGAGCACGCAGGCGCAGGCTGCTCGGCCGTGAGCGTTTGCTGCTGCTCTTGTCCATCGTCACTCGTATGCCGACGGAATATGCCGGCTGTTCGCATTTGAAATGATCGGCGCGAACCTAGCCCCGCAAACCTCAACGAAACGCTAACCGGATGAGGACGGCGGCACCCGCCGTCCTCTGGAGTTCTAGGACTTTGCCAGATAGTCCCGCACGGCCAGCAGTTCTTCCTGCCGAATCTCGTGCCCACCTTCGTGCCAGAAGAGCGTCACCTCGGCGCCCTGCCCGCTCAGCCAGTCGGCCAGCGCCTGGGTCTGCGGCGCCGGACACATCGGGTCGCGCTTGCCGGCCGTGATCAATATCTTCTTGCCCGCAAGGCCCGGCTGCGGTGCCGGCGTGAACGGGATCAGCGGATGCAGCAGCACGGTCGTATCAAGCCGATCCGGCGCCTCGAACAGCACCGCCGCAAGAATGTTCGCGCCGTTCGAATAGCCGAACCCGATATTCGGCCCCGTCCCGGCCTGTGCGGAGAGGAAAGTGCTCATCTTTGCCGTCGCCCGCGCAAGGTCCGCCATGTCATAGCGGCCCTCGCCAGTGCGCTTGAAATACCGCAGCGCCCCGCCTTCGGAGACATCGCCGCGCGGCGCCACCAGCCGCGCGCCGGCTAGCAACTGTCCCCCTAGACCGAGGAACTGGTTCTCGTCACCACCGGTGCCGTGCATGAGAAAGAGAGTGGGCGCCTGGGCGTCCGCTCCTTTGGTCTCGGCAAACACATAGCTCTCGTCGATCATCGCTTATGCCTCCAGCGGCTGCAGAGTGGCTTCGAGACGCGACCGCAGGTGCTCGTGCTGGCTGGGGAGCTTGAGCACTTCGCCCAGATGTGCCGTATCCTCGTCGCGGTCAAAGCCCGGTTCGTTGGTGGCGATCTCGAACAGCACGCCGCCCGGCGTCCGGAAGTAGATCGCCCAGAAATAGTCCCGGTCAATCACCGGCGTCACGTTGAACCCGGTATCCATAAGGGCCTTGCGCACGGCAAGCTGCGCCGCCCGGTTCTCGACCGCAAAGGCGATGTGATGCACCGAACCGGCGCCGAGCTGGCCACGACCCAGGTCGGGCATGGTCTCGATGTCGATCAGGTCCGCGCCATTGCCGTCCGGGCGGATCAACCGCTCGATGCCGCCCGAACTGTCAAAGGGCTGGTAGCCCATGAAGCCGAGCAGTTCGCGCGTCGCCCCGCCATCGCGCAGCCGGAGCCCGGCCGAATGGAAGCCGCGGATCGCATGATCGGCGCCGATGCCATTGCCGGTCCAGGGCAGCCGTAGGTCATTGGCGCTCTCGACCAGTGCCAACGGATCGCCTTCCGGCGCCACAAAGCTCAGCCGCTTCTGCCCAAACGTCTCGTCGCGCTTGAGTTCGGTCACCCCGGCCTTGCTCAGCCGGTCTTCCCAGAAGCCAAGCGACCCCACCGGCACCGAAAAGGCGGTGACGCCCACTTCGCCGCTCCCCTGTCGGCCGCGGCGATATGCGGGAAGGGGAAATGCGTCATCACCGTGCCCGGCATGCCGAATTCGTCGCCATAATAGAGGTGGTAGACGCTTGGCTCGTCGAAATTGACGGTCTGCTTGACCCGGCGCAGGCCGAGCGTCTTGGTCCAGAACTGGTTGTTGGCCGCAGCGTCGCGCGCCATGGAGGTCACGTGGTGCAGGCCTTTGATCTCGGTGATCATCTGTTGTCTCCTTTATGCGGAAACCGTGTCCCGCGTTCGAGGAGACATATGGCGCGGAATGACGGTCGCAAAAAGCGGACACCAGACCACACATTGTTTCACAATATTGAACGCTAGCCGCGGAACAGCAGGCCTTCGACGGTGCCAATCGTCGGCTTGTATTCGAGTCCGACAAAGCCCGCATAACCGCGCTGCTCCAGCCAGTCGAGCCGATCGGACCAGTCCATCGCTCCACTACCCGGCTCGCCGCGGCCCGGCGCATCGGCGAGATGCACATGCACCACCCGATCCAGCCGCCCGTCCAGCACCTCGATGGTCTCGCCCATCACCGCCGCGTGGTAGATGTCGTACAGCAGCCGGACTTCCGGCCGCGCTACTTCGTCGATGATATCGAGCCCCTCCTCGGTCGAGGTCAGGTAGTAGCCGGGATGATCGACCCGATCGTTCAGCGGTTCGAGCGCCAGGATCACGCCGCTGCCCTCGATTAGCCGCGCCGCCTCCTTGAGCACTTTGACGATCGACGCATGCTGCTGGGCGCGCGAAATGCCCGCCTGCTCGTCACCGGCCTGGGCGATCATTACTGGGGCACCCAGTCGCTTGGCGGCGGCCAACGACACCTTCACGCCTTCAAGAAACCGCTCGTGCGCGGCGCTATCTGTCAGCGGCGCGATCGGCTCACAAAGGATCGATGAGAGCGGCAACCCGGTCTCCCGCAACGCCCGTTCGACCGCGTCGATATCCTTGTTGGAGAACCGCCAGAACTCCACCGCATCCAGGCCCGCTGCCCTGGCGGCATGAATACGGCCGGCAAAGTCCGGGGACTCGGCTGCGAACAGCCACTCGATACATGCTGAATAGCGCACTAGACCGTCACCTTGTGGGCGACCCGCCCGGTATTGCCGAAAATCTTGAGATAGCGCTCGATCTCTGAGCGCTCGCCGGTGGCCTTTTCCGGATTGTCCGAAAGCTTGACCGCCGGACGCCCCTCCGCTTCGCTGACCTTGCAGACCAGCGAGATCGGATCGAGCTGCGGGTTGGGGAACGGCGAGCAGCCACTGAAATCATTGGTGAGGTTGGTGCCCCAGCCGAATGCCATGCGCACCCGCCCCTGAAAATGGTGGTAGGCGTCTTCGATCATGTCGACGTCGAGCCCGTCCGAAAAAATCAGCAGCTTATCGCGCGGGTCGCGGCCGCGTTCCTTCCACCACTTGATGATCTTTTCGCCGCCCTCGATCGCCGGGGCGCTGTCGGGCCGGAACCCGGTCCAGTCCGCCACCCAATCGGGCGCATCGCGGAGGAACGCGGTGGTTCCGAAGGCATCCGGCAGCACGATCAGCAGGTTGCCGCCATAATAGCTCTCCCAGTCCTGCAGCACCTGGTAGGGCGCGGCGCGGAGGGCCTGGTCGTTCGGCGCAATTGCCGCCAGCACCATCGGCAGTTCATGCGCGTTGGTGCCCAGCGCTTCGAGGTCATTGTCCATGGCCATCAGCACGTTGGACGTACCGGTAAACTTTGTGGACCCGAGCCCTTCTTTCAGCGCCTCCACGCACCAGCGCTGCCACAGGAAGCTGTGCCTCCGCCGCGTGCCGAAATCCGAGATGCGCAGTTCGGGCAGCGCCTTCAGCCGCTCGACCTTCTCCCACATCTTGGCCTTGGCCCGGGCATAGGTGACGTCGAGCGTGAACGGCCCGTAATCCTTGAGCGCCGCACGACTACGCAGCTCATTGATGATGGCCAGCGCCGGGATTTCCCACATCGTCGTCTCGAGCCAAAGGCCCGGAAACTCCAGCTCGAACTGCCCGTCTCGCTTTTCCAGCCGGTACTCCGGCAGCCGGAAATCCTCGAGCCAGCGCAGGAAATCGGGCGAAAAAATCTGCTTGGAGCCATAAAAGCTGTTGCCCGCCAGCCAGATCATTTCCTTCTTCGACATGCGCAGCGAGCGCGCATGATCGAGTTGGGCCCGCAGTTCTTCTTCGTCGATCTCGTCGGCAAGACGGACGGTCTGCCTGCGGTTGATCAGCGAAAACGTGGCTTCGACCTTGGGGTAAAGCCCCCAGATCATCTGCAGCATCAAGAGCTTGTAGAAGTCGGTGTCGAGCAGACTCCGAACGATCGGGTCGAGCTTCCACGCGTGGTTGTACACGCGTCGTGCAATATCCGTCCTTGGCATCAGGCAGCCCTTCCAACTCGCCCCCCGTGTCTAAGGGGTCGTCAGTCAAAAAGCCAGCCGACGAAGGTTGGAACGTTGCAGCCGCTGGACCTCAGGCAAAGGCCTGCGCCACCGGTGCCTTGGCAATACCGGCCGTTTCCAGCTGGTGCGCGATCCGTAGCGCAATATCTTCCCGCCAGGGTGGCGCGATGATCTGCACCCCGATCGGCAGCGTCTCGCCTTTGAGCCAGACCGGCACGCTCACCACCGGCAGGCCGATGAACGAGAACGGCTGGGTGAAGATGCCGATATGCGGCCGCAGCGGCATTTCCACGCCGCCGAACATCGCCGTCTTCTGGCCGATCAGCGGCGCTGTCATCGGCGTAGATGGCACCAGGATAGCGTCGAGACCGTCAAAGAGCTTGAGCACATTCTCGCGGAAATGCCGACGCAGCTTTTGCGACTGACCAACCCAGGCGGCAGGCAACAGCGTGCCGGCCAACAGCCGATCGCGCACGTCCGGATCGAACGAGCCCGGCCAGTTCCGCAGCCGGTCGAGATGCAGCGTTGCACCCTCCGCCATGGTGATCAGGAAGGCGGCGGCCCGCGCCGCATGCGCATCAGCGATCGACACCACTCGCGTTACGTCCAGAGCCTTGGCGACATGCAGCACGGCCTCCCGCGCCACCCCGTCGCCGGCAAAATAGCCATCCGCCATGGCAATGCGAACGCCTGGGATCATGTGCTTGAGTCGCGATGCAACCGGCTCGTTCGGCCGCTTGGTCATCGCCGGGTCGGCCTCATCGAACCCCTGCATCACGTCATAGACCAGCGCCAGGTCACGCGCCGAGCGCCCGAGCGGCCCGACATGGTCAAGGCTGGCGACGAACGGAAACGTCCCCGCCCGGCTCAACCGCCCGTACGTCGCCTTGAGCCCGAAAAGGCCGCAGAACGAGGCCGGTACCCGGATCGAGCCATTGGTGTCCGACCCCAGTGAGATCGGCACGATGCCGGCCGCCACCGCTGCAGCTGGCCCGGCCGACGAGCCGCCGGTCATGTGGTCGAGGTCATGTGGATTGCGGCTCGGCCCGTCATGAGCATTCTCGCCCACAAAGCCATACGCGTACTCGTCCATGTTGCAGGCACCGACCAGGATCGCGCCTGCCGCCTCGAGCCGCCGGATCAGCGTCGCATCGGCCTTGGCCGGTCGGTTGCCGCGATTGATCTTGCTGCCGGCGCGGGTCGTCAGCCCGGCAATGTCATAGAGATTCTTGGCCGCGAACGGCACACCCGCCAGCGGACCGGGGTCACCACCGCCATGCGCCAGCCCGTCGATCACGTCGGCCCGATCGCGCGCCCGATCGTCGACGATGTCGGTAAAGGCATCCAGCGCCTGATTGTGGCCATGCGCACGCGAAAGCGCTGCTTCCACCACGGACCGCGCCGTTACGCGCCCATCACGGACGGACTCGGCAATCTCCAGAGCACTGGCGCTCGGCGTCATGGGCGGTAGACCGGCGCCGGTTCGGTGTCGTCGGGCAGCTTCACCTGCAGCACCAGCGCCGCCATCTTGGCCGCCGTCTTGAGGTTCTGCTTCACCCCTGGGCGATAGTCTTGGGCAATCTGCAACTGCAGCAAAGGCGCTGTCGCCTCGATCAGCGCATCGGCGTCGAAAGGTTTGTAGCTCATCCGCACTCCATCACGCCCACCCCGCAATCATACGGGGAGTCGCGACAGTGAAGCGCAATTGGCCGCGCAATCTACAGAAATCTGCCGTGCCCCCGATTATGAACGGAAAGCACATATGCCCCTCAGGGTCGGTTCAGCGGCTCCACCATAGGGTGTTGGTCAAGGCAGAGATGCCAGCAACCCAACCCGGAAGGACTTCGAAATGTTTACCCGTACTCTGAAGACCGTCGCTATCGCCACCGCCGTCGTGATCGCCACCGCCAGCGCCTCGTTCGCTGCCCAGTACGCCTGGGTTGGTCATGACGCGAACGTCAAGTTCAAGCCCAAGAATTCCTCGCAGACCGTTAACTGGGTCGGCGAAGGCCAGAAGGTCAAGATCATCGGCGAGAACGGCAACTGGCTCAAGATCATGATCCCGGGCAAGGACGGCTGGGTCAAGGCCAGCGTCCTCGACTACGCCCCGGCCTGGGACGACGACTATTACGACTACGGCTACGGTGGTCCGGGCGCCCAGGTGTGCATCGGCGGACCCTATGGCTCGCTCTGCGTCAGCGACTAACCGCCCCCCGCTCGACTGACGCTGGCCCCGCTTCCCGCAAGGGAAGCGGGGCTTCGCGTTTCACACCAGTTTGGGGCCGTTGACGGTCAGCCACACGGAATAAAGCGAAGTCGTGCCGCAGATGTAGAGGATGTTGCGCTTGGTACCGCCGCCCCAGGCGACATTGGCCACCACTTCGGGCACCAGCACCTTGCCCAGCAGCGTGCCGTCCGGGTCGTAGCAGTGCACGCCATCCCCGGCGCTGGTCCAGATCCGCCCGTCGCTGTCGAGCCGGAAGCCGTCGAACAGCCCCGCCGTGCAATCGGCAAACTCGCGGCTCTTGCCGACGCCCTTGCCGGTGACTTCGAACTCGCGGATGTGCTTGGGATGCTGCGCCCCATGCGTGCGGCCCGTATCGGCGACATAGAGCTTGGACTCATCGAGCGAGAACGCGATGCCATTGGGCCGGATCATGTCGGTGATCACCGCATCCACCGCGCCCGTCTCCGGATCGATGCGATAGACATTGCAGCGGTCGATCTCCATCGGCGACTTGTCGCCTTCGTAGTCACTCTCGATGCCATAGGCCGGATCGGTGAACCAGATCGAGCCGTCCGACTTCACCACCGCATCATTGGGCGAGTTGAAGCGCTTGCCCTGCCACTTGTCGGCCAGCGTGATCACCCGACCGTCATGCTCGGTGCGGCTCACCCGCCGACCACCATGCTCGCAGCTCACCAGCCGGCCTTGCCGGTCGACAGTATTGCCGTTCGAGTTGCCCGCAGGCTGGCGGAATACCGAGACCTGACCATCGGTCTCGTCATAGCGCAGCTGGCGATTGTTGGGGATGTCCGACCAGACCAGATAGCGCCCGGCAGCGAAATAGGCCGGCCCCTCGGCCCAGCGACAGCCCGTAAAGAGCTTGTCCAGATGCGCGTTGCCGTTGAACGTCGCGTTAAAGCGCGGATCGAGAACTTCGTAGCAAGCATTGGCCATGTTTGACCCCCTCCCTTTGTTGGCCGGATCAAGCCAAGGGAGGGGGCAAATGGCAAGCGCTTTATGCCGGTATTACCCGAAGGGTGGTGATCTCGAACGGCCGCAGGTCGAGCTTGACCGCATTGCCCTCGAGCGCCACCGGCTCGTTGCCTTCTTCCATCAGGTTGACCCGGGAGACCGACTTGATCTTCGGCCCGAAGCTCACGGTCGTGCTGACACGCCGGTTGGCGTGCTCGAAGATGCGCAGGATCAGCCCCTTGCCGTCTTCGGCCTGCTTGACCGTCTCGATGGTCACGCAGTCATTGTCGATGGCTGCGAACGAGAAGCTTTGCGCCTCCGCCGAGCCGCTGACCGAGGTGTCGCCAATCACCGCCACCGGGTTGTTGAAGCGCTCGGCCGTCAGGTGAACCTGCTCGAGATCGCTGACGCCGGCATGCACGAAGAGGCCGTAACGCAGGCGATGCTCGCCCTTGTCCGCTTCCGCGTAAGGCGCCGTCGCGCCGCGCACCAGCGTGATGCGCACCATCGATTCCACCGCGTCATAGCCGTACTTGCAGTCGTTGATCAGCGCCGCACCGAAATCATACTCGGAGACGTCGACCCAGCGATGCATGCTGGCCTCGAACCGCGCGCGGTCCCAGGAGGTGTTGCGATGCGTGGCGCGCTTGACGTGCCCGAACTGGATCTCGGAGCGGATCTCGGCGACGTTGAGGTCGAACGGGAATAGCGCCTTGATCACCGTCTGGCGTTCCTGCCAGTCGGCCCAGGTGTCGAACTCGACGAGGCGCGAGCCTTCCTCGAGCGAGACCACCTGCACGAACTTCGACGCCTGGTAGCTGCGCTCGATGCGCACTGCCGCACGCCACGGCCCGGTCTCGACCACCTCGATCTTGACCTTTCCATCCGCCAGCGGCCAGGCCTGCTCGTGGAAGTAGGAGTCGATATCCCACGCATCCCAGTTGAGCGGCTTGTCCTCATAGGCGACCAGCCGGTTGGCCGTCTCACCCGCCTTGATCAGCTCGCGACCCGAGGCCTTGTCGATCACCGAAGTGATCTCGCCCTTGGCGTCAAAGCTCACTTTGACGAGGCTGTTCTCGAGTTTGCTCTTGCTCACCGACAGCGAGGACTTCGGGGCCTTGACCGCCTCGCCCAGCGCCGCGCTCGTCCAGCCCAACGACGGGAGCGAGGCGACCGGTGCCGCCGGCACCCTGCTGCCATCGGCCGAGACCAGCTCCTGCAGCGCCACGGCCGTACCGCCAACGCTCAGCGCCCCGGCCTTCGCTCCGGGCAAACGCACCATCCCGTCACGCGCGTGGCTCAGCGTGTTGACCAGCCGCAGCTCGCCCCGCGCCGGCTTGAGTGCCGCGTTGGCCGAGGCATGCAGCGGACCATTTGCCGAATCCAGCGTCGAGAACAGCGTCGCGTACTCGGCGTCGGAGTCGATATAGACCTCCTCGATCGAGGTCCCCGGCAGGATGTCGTGGAACTGGTTGATCAGCACCGTTTCCCAGAACTGCGCCAGTTGCGCCTTGGGATAGGGCTGCCGGCCAGCGTCGCCAGCGAGGCGAGCAGCTCGAGCTCGCGCAGCCGGCGTTCCGCCATGCGGTTGTTGGCCTTGTTCTTGGCCACGTTGGTCAGCGTACCGCGATGGTACTGCAGGTAGAGTTCGCCATTCCACACTGGGAACTTGGCGGCGTCCGCCTGCATTGCTGCGCCGAGCCGATCGAGGAACGGCACGATGCCTTCGAGCTTGACCTTGGGTGCACCCGGAATGCCCTTTTCGAGCCGGATGCCGCGCTCGATCATGGCTCGGGTCGGGCCGCCACCACCATCGCCATAGCCATAGCAGAGCAGCACTTCGTCATAGACGGCCTTCGGCTCGTAGCGCTTCCACGCCCCCATTACTTCCGACACTGAAAGGTCGGAGTTGTAGGTGGTAAAGATCGCTTCGCTATCGAACTTCTGCGCCGTGATCAGCTGCGCCTTGGTCGTCGTGCCGTCGATGCCCTTCCAGAAGAAGGTGTCCCACGGATGCCGGTCCGTGTCGTTCCAGCTGAGCTTTGAGGTCACGAAATACTCGAGCCCCGAGCGCTCCATCACCTGCGGCAGGTTCGCCGAATAGCCGAACGTGTCTGGCAGCCAGACCACCTTGGGCGTGACGCCGAATTCCTCGATATGGAAGCGGCGTCCGCGCATGATCTGGCGCACCAGCGACTCGCCCGAGACGATGTTGACATCGGGCTCCACCCACATGGCGCCTTCGATCTCGAACTGCTTGGACTTGACGCGCTTTTTCACGCCCGCCCAGAGTTCGGGATAATCGGTCTTGAGGAAGTCGAACAGCACCGACTGGTTGTACATGAACACGAAATCCGGATACTCCTCCATCAGGCGGAGCACCGTGGCAAAGCTGCGACCGGTCTTGTCGCGCGTATGCATGACACGCCACAGCCAGCCGACATCCAGGTGCGTGTGGCCAACGGCCGAGATCGTCGGCTGCTTCTCGAAATCCTCGAGCGCATAGATCTGCGCCGCGACCACTTCGGCCGCCGCGATCGACGCATCGTCAGGCGTGCCGCGTCGATCGACGGTGCGCAGGCTCTGCTCGACAAGGTTCATGATCGCATGGCGACGCTGGTCGTTCTGCGGCAGCCGTTCGGCCACTTCGAGCGGCGTCAGCAGGTCGAAGTAGAGCTTTTCGACCTTGGCGTTGCGCACCATGTACTCGGCCTTGAAGCCGACCAGCGGGCGATCAAAGAAGGTAAAGGCATTGACCAGTAGCAGGTGACGCTCACCCGGCTTGGCATTGCGCGCAATCACCAGCTCATTGTGGTTGCCGTCGAGCGCCTGCGCCGTAGCGCCGTCGAGATAGGCGAGACACTGCGGATCGGTGCTGCCCGGGCGGTCCTGCCACTGCGACGTGACGCGGATCACCAGCGTCTGCCCCTTGGCAGCCTGCGGCACCACGACCTCGGCGGCGAACCAGGTATTGCCCTGCTTCTTGCTCCAGACGGTGCGCGGCGTGAATTCGGACCATTTGCGCCAATCAGCCTTGAGAGCGTCGGCGGCCGTGAGGTCGGCCTCGGTGTAGCGCCAGTCGAGCTCGCCACCGATTGGCGTCAGGATCTTGCTGCCCAGGTCGGCCGTTAGCCGATGCAGCTTTTCCTCGCGCTTGACGTCATCGTCGAGGAGCCCGAGCTTGCCCTTGAGCGGGTTCATTTGCCTTCTATCCTTTCACACCAACGCCCGCGAACCCCGTATTGAGGTTTCGCCGGAGCAGAAAATAAACGACCACGACCGGGGCCGCGTAGACGATCGAGAACGCCGCGAGGAAGCCGTAGTCGATGGCGCCGTTCTGGCCGAACGCCGCATAGAGGCCCACCGACATCGGAAAGCCAGCTTCCGTACGCGAAAAGATCAGCGGCAGCATGAATTCATTCCATGCCCCGGTGAACGCGAAGAACCACACCACCGCAAGTCCCGCGCGTGACAGCGGCATCACCACCTGGCGGATGATCTGCCACAGGCTCGCTCCATCCACGAAGGCCGCTTCTTCGAGCTCGATCGGCACAGTGTCGAAGAAGTTCTTGAGCAGTAGCAGCGTGAACGGCAGGTTGAGGATGGTCAGCGAGATGATGATCCCGAAGATGTTCAGCAGCCCGGTCGACTGCGCCGTGAAATAGAGCGGCACGATCACGCCCGTCGAGGGCAGCATGCGTAGCAGCACCAGCAGCCAGAGCATCGCATTCTTGCCCGGAATGACCATGCGGGAGAGCGGATAGGCCGCGGCCGCCGCAATCGCAACTGTCAGGGTTGCCGTACCCGCAGCGATGTAGATGGAGTTGAGGAACTGCCGTCCGGCATTGCCACTTAAGGCCTCAAGGAAGTTGTCAAAGCCGATGGCGGTAGGAACACGCAGCGAACCGTTGGCTGCCGGATCGACCGCGTTGGCGATCAGCCAGATGAACGGGCTCACCCAGAACAGCACCACAAAGCAGAGAGCGATGGCGAGCGCGCGTGAGGGGGGCTTGGTTTCCATTTACTTCGGCTCCCGCAGCATTCGGATATAGGCAAGTGACATCACGCCCACGATGATCAGCATGGCCACCGAGATGGCGCTGCCATAGCCGAGCTTTCCGATCTTGAAGCTCTGCTCGTACATGAAGATGGCGAGCACCTGCGTCTGCCGTCCGGGACCACCGCCGGTCATAGCGTAGATCAGCGCGAAATAGGTGACGGTCGCGATGGTGATGAAGAGAAGGTTCGTCGCGATATGCGTGCGGATCATCGGCAAGACGATCAGCCAGGCGCGCTGCCAAGGCGACGCACCGTCCACCTTGGCGGCTTCGATCACCTCGCGCGGCACGGAGTCGAGCGCGGCCACAAACAGCAGATACGACCAGGCCGTACCCTTCCAGATATTGGCGATGATGACGATCTGGAGCGCCAGGTCATTGATAAAGTTGACCGGCGCCGCGCCGAACGGCGTCACGAAAAGATTGTTGACCAGACCCGTCTTGGAGGTGGTTGCGGACCACAGGAACGCCGCCACGATATCGGGCAGCAGCCAGCCCAGCATCACCGAGACTTCAACCACGTTGCGCAGCACGCCGCGGGTACCGCGCAGTGCTGTCGCCAGGAGGAAGCCGAGCACGCTCTGGCCGATGATCGCCGAGAACAGCGTGAAGATCACCGTCGTCCACAGCGAGTCGAGAAAGCCCTTGCGGGTGAACAACCGCTCGTAATTCGTCAGTCCGATCCACGACCAGTCGATCGACTTGCGACCCACCAGTTCGAGGTCGGTAAAGCTCATCGCCACCACCCAACCGGTGAAGTAGATCAACGCACCGACCAGCAGGATTGCGGGAAGCATTCCGGCGGCGAGCAGCCAGCCGTTTGATGCCAGCCAGGGGCGGATCTGTCGGCGCATGAGGGGACGACCTTGAAAATGACTTGGAGATTATAGGGAGACAGCGCGGCGGAACCAGCCGCGCTGCCCCTGGGAGGACGAAGAAGACGTCCGAACGTGGACTATTCGTAGGTCATCACGTTTTCTTCGCCGAACTCGTCGATCAGGCTGGCCTTGTACTCGGCCACGACCTCATCGACCGAAGCACCATCGAGGATGGCGGCAGTCATCTGCTGCACCAGGGCAGAGACGCGCTGGTATCCCGGATAGGTGTCGCGACCGGTGGTGTCGGCGGCGAGCTTGGTGGCTTCCAGCAGGTAAGCGTCCGTAGCGTATTCCGGCGATTCCGAGATGTCGGTACGGACAGCCATGCGGCGGTTATCGATCGTCCACTTCAGGAAGTTGCCCTTGTCGAAGATCGTCGTCAGCAGCTTCTCGGCGGCGTCCTTGTTCGGGGTCTTGGCATTGATGCCGATCGCCCAGCCACCAGAAATGTTGGTGGTCGCCTTGGTGCCCGGCTCGCCCGAACCCGGCCACGGCGTCCAGCCAATGGCAGCATTACGCTCGTCGACCGACGGCAGGTTGACGCCGTTGCAATCCCACAGACATGCGAACTCCCACGAGCCGCTGGCCAGAATGCCCATCTTGTTGGTGGTCATGGCTTCGCGCACGGCAGCGCCGATGTCGGTCGAGTAGTTGATCGCCTTCGAGGCGAGTTGCTTGTCCTGGTAGACGGTCTTGTAGAGTTCGAGCGTGCGGCGGATAGCCGGGCTGTCGCCGATCCACTTGCCTTCGGCCCAGTTGCGCAGACGGTTGCGGTCGCCATCGGGCACATCGGCGCCGAGCAGCGCCATGTAAAAGCCCTGCATGGTGGCGGCTTCGCCCTGCTTGGTGCGGCCGGCAGCAGGAAGGCCTCTTCCACACCAGTCTTGGCCTTGATGGTCTCGGCGGTCGCGATCACGTCAGCCCAGGACTTTGGGGTCCACGGCATGGCAATGCCGGCATCGGTGAAGAGCTTCTTGGAGTACCAGAGCATGCGCACGTCGGTATCCGTCGGCAGCGCATAGACCTTGCTGTCGTACGAAACCACGTTGAGCAGGCCCGGTATATAGGCCTTGTACTGGTCCCAGTTGGTGGCCAGGTCGTCGAGCGGCATCACATAGCCGGCCGAAGCGAGCTCGGACACCACGAAGCTGTCCATCTGGATGACGTCGGCGGCGGTGCCGGCTGAGAGGTCGAGCGCCACGCGCTCCACATATCCGTCGCCCGGCAGCTTGATCGCATTTACCTTGTCGCCGGTCGCCGCCTCGTAGGCCGCGATACCCGGCTCGACCAGGGAGCTCAGCCATTCTGCATACATGATCGACACTTCGGCGTGCGCCGCCGTCGACAGGCCTGCGGTCAGCGCCATCGCGGCCACTGCGCCCATCAGTTTGGTTTTCAGCATGATTCCTCTCCCTTTCAGACTCCCGGCGCCACTCCTCGGGCACCAGGCAGGACGCCTCAGCGGCGCGCAGGAAACCAACCACATCTCATGCAACGTTGCAATAGGAACGCATCCAGAAAGTGTGGGCACGTACATCAGATAAATTTTGTCATATATCCTAGTACTTTAGTTTGAGGTGACGGCGCCAAAACACTGTTGATCACGTTCGTAACGTTGCATCGCGTTGCCGGTTGAAATCGATTGCGCGGCGTGACATGCATTCACGCAGAGGGACCCGGCACCATGAGCAGGACCACAGGCGGACCCCCGCCGAAAAAGCGCGCCACTTTGCGAACGATCTCTGAGCTGACCGGGCTCAGTCAGTCGACGATCTCGCTGTCACTGCGTGGCGGCACGGCGCTCAAGGAAGAGACCCGCAAGCGCATTGCCGAAGTCGCCGCCAGCGTCGGCTACGTGCCCGATCGCGCCGGCGTCCGACTGCGCACCGGCAAGACCAACGTGCTGGCTCTCGTGCTCGATGGCGCCGAAGGCTCGATCGATTTCGCCCGCAACATGATCCAGGGCATCGGACAGGCCATTCAGGGCACGCGCTACCACATGAACGTCAGCCCCGAGTTCGCCCATTCCCACTCGGTCAACACGGTGCGCTACATCCTCGAGAACCGCACCGCCGACGGCATCATCCTGACCCACACCAGCGCCCGCGATCCCCGCGTGCAGCTGTTGATGGACAACGACTTTCCGTTCGTTACCCACGGCCGAACCGAGTTCTTCTCGCCGCACCCCTACCACGACTTCCACGCAGAGCAGTTCATCCGCCAGAGCGTCGAGCGCCTCGCCGGCCAGGGCTGCAAGTCGGTGATGCTGATCATCGGCGGCGACCAGACCAACAACTACCACACCATCGTCACCAACTTCGAACGCGCCGCCGCCCGCCTCAAGCTCGAGAGCCAGATCATCGGCAGCGCCGACGACAATCCCATCGAGCTGCGCAAACTCGGCCGCGAACTCGCCCGCTCCAAGAACCGCCCCGATGGCATCATCTCGGACAGCGAGATGCGTTCCATCTGCCTGATCTCCGGCCTTAACGACGAAGGCGTCCGCGTGCCTGAGGACATGCAGTTCATCTCCAAGCAGACCTCGACCGTGCTGCCGGCCTTCTTTCCCGCTGTCGACACGGTGGAAGAGGACATCTTCTCGGCCGGCGTCGAACTCACCAAGCTGCTGCTCCGCCGCATCGCCGGCGAACCCGCTGCTGCCCTGCAATCGCTGGCTGAACCCAAGACCAACTGGAAGAGCTGAGCCCCCACCGGGCTCAGGCTGACGCAAGCGCGCAACAGCCGCGCCGTCACGCTGCTGCGCATCGCCGCGTTGTACACAACAGGGTAGTTGCCGCCGCAAAAATGTGCATTCTGAATCCAGTGATCAATTCGGGTTCAAGTGCATGACCGACCAGCAGCCGACTTCGCTTTCTCCGTCCGGCGCGGTGCGCCGCGCCTACCGGGCACTGGCCGACTATGCCGATCCGGCGACCTTCATCAGCACCAAGCCTGAAGCCGCCGCACTCGCCGAGGCTGCGGCGCTCGAAGCGGCCGGTCCAGAGGGCAAGCCACTCTACGGCAAGATCTTCGCGGTAAAGGACAATATCGACGCCGCCGGCCTCGAAACCACCGCCGCCTGCCCCGCGTTCACCTACCGCCCGCAGACATCGTCCTTCGTCGTCGCCAAGCTCGAAGCTGCCGGCGCCATCGTCATCGGCAAGACCAATCTCGACCAGTTCGCCACCGGCCTCGTCGGCGTCCGCTCGCCCTACGGCGTACCGCGCAATGCCCTGCGTGCCGACCTTATCCCTGGCGGCTCGAGCTCTGGCTCGGCCGTCTCGGTCGCCGCCGGCATTGTCGATTTCGCGCTCGGCACCGACACCGCCGGCTCGGGCCGCATCCCCGCCGGCATGAACGGCATTGTCGGCCTTAAACCCACTCTCGGCCTCCTCAGCGCCACCGGCGTGGTTCCCGCCTGCCGCACGCTGGACACCATCTCGATCTTTGCCCGCGACGTCGACACTGCCGTTGCCGCCACCGCCGCTGCCGCCGGCTATGACGACGCCGACGCCTATTCGCGCGCCCTGCCGCTGCCGACCCTCGGTGGCCTGCCCAAATCCTTCCGCGTCGGCGTGCCGCTGCCGGCGCAGCGCAAGTTCTTCGGCGACGCCCAAGCCGAAGCCGCCTACGCCGCCGACATCGCGCGTCTCACCGCGCTCGGCGCCAGTATTGTCGAACTCGATTTCGAGCCGCTGCACGCCGTCGCCCGCCTGCTCTACGAAGGTCCCTGGGTGGCCGAGCGCTATGCCGCAACCAAGCCGCTGATCGAGACCAATCCCGGCGCCTTCCACCCCACCACGCTCAAGATCATCGGCGGCGCGCAGGGGCTCACCGCTGTCAGCGCCTTCGAGGCGACCTACAGGCTCGCCGACTTCAAACGCCAGACCGCGCCGATCTTCGACAAGGTCGATATCCTCGCCGTCCCCACCGTGCCGCGCGCCTACACCGTCGCCGAACTCGAGGCCGACCCCATCGTCCTCAATTCCAACCTCGGCAGCTACACCAACTTCGTCAACCTGCTCGACCTCGCCGCCATCTCGGTGCCGGCGGGCCAGCGCGGCGACGGCCTGCCCTCGAGCCTCACCTTCATCGGCAAGGCCGGCACGGACGGCTATCTCGCCAGCATTGCTCGCGCCGTCGAGGGTAAGGCGCCCACCGGCCCGCTCCGCGCCCCGCATGGCAAGATCGAACTCGCCGTGGTCGGCGCCCACCTCACCGGCCTGCCGCTCAACAAGGAACTGGTGAGTCTCGGCGGCACCTATCTGCGCGACGTCACCACCACACCCGACTACGCGCTCTACGCCCTGCCCGGCACCGTGCCGCCAAAGCCCGGCCTGCTCCGCGTCGCTTCCGGTAGCGGCATCGCTGCCGAAATCTGGGCCCTCGACTCGCGCGGCTTCGGCGAATTCGTGAGCAAGATTCCGGCCCCGCTCGGCATCGGCACGCTGAGCTTTACCGACGGCACCAGTGCCAAGGGGTTCCTGGTCGAAGCCGAGGCCGTCAAGGGCGCCCAGGACATCTCGTCCTATGGCGGCTGGCGCGCTTACCTCGCGCGCTGACCAAGCCGCTGCACGGCATCGCCGACAATCGAGATATGGCGACGCATCGCCTGCTCGGCCTCGTCGCGGCTGCCGCGCAGGATAGCCTCGACGATTACACCATGCTCGGCGTGGGACTTCAGCAGCCGGCCCAGTTCACCGAACTGCGCCCGCCTGAACGGCTGCAGTCGCTGCCGCGTCGAACGCGTGATATCGGCCAGATAGCCGTTATGCGCGCCCTCATAGACGGCCGTGTGGAACACGTCATTGGCCTCGGCATAGCGCATGGCGTCGCCATCACGCACCAGCGCCGACATCTCGACATGCAGCTGATCGAGACTATCGCGCTCGGCCTTCGTCATGGCGATCGCCGCAAGGCCGGCGCATAGCGCTTCGAGATAGCCCATCACCTCGAACATGCCGGCCAGTTGCTCGTCGTCGGGCTTGGCCACCAGCGCCTTGGCATGCGGCTTCTGATCGACGAGACCACTCGACGCCAGGAGCCGCAGGGCCTCGCGCACCGGCGTCCGGCTCACCGCGTAGTCGGCAGCAATCTGCGTTTCATCGAGTGGCGTGCCCGGCGGCAGCGCACCCGACATGATGCGCTCGGCGAGACCGCGCCTGATCTCTTCGGCCGACGTACGTTTGAGCAATGCAGTCCTCCGCCGGTCTCAGGCCGGCTCGGCAATCATACTGACATGCGCCGCCACCACGCGCCAACCCTGCGCCATCCGTACCCAGGTCTGCATCTGCCGCCCCACCTTGCCCGGCGCCGCGTCGCGATAAAACAGCGTCGAGGCCGTGGCAAAGTCGCTGCCATAGGTGGTGATCACCGTCTGGCTCAACTCACGCTGCAGTCCAGCCGACGGCCGCGACAACCGGAACGCCCGGATCTCTTCAATGCCATAAAGATTTTCCGTCGCTCCGTAGCGGATGGTGGTCGGTGCCGGGTGGAAGAGTTCGTCCAGCACCTCGACGTCATTGGTCGTCAGCGCCACTTCATAGCGCGCGAACACCGCCTCCACTTCCGCCAGAACGTCGGGCCGGTTGATCTCCATCACGCCCGCCGCCGCGCCAGCATCTGTTCGCGCAGCCGCGTCAGAAACGGGATGGTCTCGAACTGGTCCGGCCGCACCTTATCCCAGTCGACACCCATCGGCCGTGTCGCGCGATTGCCCGTCCGGATCAGCTCCTTTTCGGTCGCCACGAAATCGAGTGGCGAGTCATGGCTCTGCATCGGCACCCGACTGTCCTCGACCAGCTGGCTCGAGTGCACCGTCGTCGCCATCGGCGTCTCCGCCGTGACGATCCCGAGCTCACGAAAGATCGCCGTTTCGAGGTCAGCAAATCCCGCGCCCTTGCCGGTCCGCCCGCCGGCGCGCGTCACGGCCACCGAGCCGCAGACGCAGAAGTCGAGCGGCGCCACCTGGTCGAACTCGATACGGTCGCCATGCTCGACAAAGCCCTGCGAGGTCGACGCCAGCTCAAAGCTGATCCCCTTGGCAACGAGCTTTTGCGGATCAAGCCGCAGGTATGGAAAGTCCTTGGTGAGATAGGGCACCGGTGCGAACACCAGCTTGCCCTCATAGAGCGCCCGCAGCCGGATCGGGATCTGCGGCGCATCCGGATTGGTCTTGATCGTCTTGGCGCGCTTCCACTCGTCGGTCTGCGCCAGGTGCCAGGCCGCCGTATCGGCGCCGACGAAGTTAGGGATCATGCTCCAGGCTGGCCCGACGGCGGTGCCAGTCGTTTCCAGCGTGTGCCAGATCTCGTTGCGGATCACGTCCTTGTCCGGACTGCGTCCGGCCCAGCGGCCCTGCTCAACCATTGGCAAACTCCTTGGCCACCGGCGCACGCACCGCGCCCATCTCTTCGAGTTGATAGGCCACCCGCAACGCGATGTCTTCGCGCCAGGGCGCCGCAATCACCTGCACGCCGATCGGCAGGCTCTCGCCCTCGAGCCAAACCGGCACGCTCACCACCGGCAGACCGATGAACGAGATCGGCTGGGTAAACACACCCATGTTCGGCCGCACTGGCAGTTCGATGCCGTTGAACATCGCCGTCTTCTGCCCCAGCCTGGGCGCCTGCATCGGTGTCGATGGCGCGAGGATCACATCCACCTCGTCGAAGAGTTTGACCACCGCGTCGCGATAGACGCGCCGCAGCTTCTGCGCCCGCTGCACCCAGACGCCCGGCAGCATCGCGCCGGCAAGCAGGCGATCGCGCACGTCCGGGTCGAAATCCTGTGGCCGCGTCCGCAGCCGATCGAGATGAAGGCTCGCGCCCTCCACCATGGTAATAAGATAGGCCGCCGCCCGCGCCGCCGGCACATCTGGCAGGCTGATGCTGCGGCTGACGCCCAGCGCTGCCGCCACATGCGCCACTGCCGCGCTGGCTACGCCTTCACCCTTGAAGTAGCCGTCGGCCACCGCGATCCGCCCCGTCGGGATCGGGTGCTTCAGCCGCGACTCCGTCGGCTCCAGCGGCCGCTTGGTGAGCCCCGGATCGGCCTCGTCAAACCCCTGCATCGCGTCATAGCTCAGCGCCAGATCACGCGTCGTCCGCGCCAGCGGCCCGAGATGATCGAGACTGGCGACGAACGGAAACGAATGCGCCCGGCTCAGCCGCCCATAGGTCGGTTTGAGCCCGAAAAGCCCACACAGCGAGGACGGCACGCGGATCGAGCCATTGGTGTCCGAGCCCAGCGCCAGCGGCACAAGTCCGGCCGCCACCGCGCTGCCCGAGCCCCCCGATGAGCCACCGGACATGTGGTCGAGATTGTGCGGATTGCGCGACGCGCCATCATGCGCATTCTCACCGGTAAAGTCATAGGCATACTCGCCCATGTTGAGCGCGCCCACGAGGATCGCACCGGCCGCCTCGAGCCGCGTCACCAGTGTCGCGTCGCGCGTCGCCGGCGCGTTGTCGCGGTTGATCTTGCTGCCGGCGCGGGTGACGAGACCTTCGACATCGAAGAGATTCTTGACCGCAAACGGCACGCCCGCCAGCGGACCTTTCGGTCCGGCATCGACCGCGTCGGCCGTGCGCTGGGCCCGCTGAGCCACAAGGTCGGTAAAGGCCCCCAATCGCCCGTCATGTTGCCGGATACGGCTCAGCGCCAGCTCAACAACGGCCCGTACCGTGGTCGCCCCGGTCTTGACCGCCGTGACGATCTCGGCCGCGCTTTCTGTGCCGTTCATGGCCGGTAGACCCAGGCCGGTTCGGCCTCGTCATCGAGCTCGACCGCATCGAGCAGCGTCGCCATCTTCACCGCCACCTCGAGATGCGATTTCACCCCGGGCTCGTATTCCGGGTCGAGCTTGAGCCGCAGCACGTCCGCCGCCGCTGTCATCAGTTTCTCGGCCTCGATCATGCGACTGCTTTCTGCAGTTCAGCCAGTGGCGTCACCCAGCCGACAATGCCGCCCTGCGCCACCATCATCTCGATGGTCGCTGCTTTGAACTGCGGGAAATAGCTCTCGGTCGCGTCCTCGATCAGCAGGCTTTCGTAGCCGCGATCATTGGCTTCGCGCATCGAGGTCTGCACGCAGACTTCCGTGGTGACGCCAGCAAAGACAAGGTGCGTGATGCCGAGCGCCTGCAGCTTCTCGTGCAGGCCCGTCGCCCAGAACATCCCCTTGCCGGGCTTGTCGATGACGATCTCGCCCGCCATCGGCGCGAGCGCGTCGACAATCTGGTTGCCCGGCTCGCCACGCACCAGCAGGCGGCCCATCGACCCGGTCTCGCCGATCCGCAAGCTGGCATTGCCGCGCCGGATTTTCGCTGGCGGACAATCGGAAAGGTCTGGCAGGTGCGCCTCGCGCGTGTGCACAATCGTCCAGCCCTTGCCACGGAACAGCCCAATCAGGTCGGCCGTCGTCGGCACGATCGCTTCGAGCCGCGCCACGTCATTGCCCAGGCTATCGCCGAAGCCGCCCTTCTCGATGAAGTCGCGCTGCATATCGATCACCACCAGCGCCACATGCGCCGGATCGAGCGGATAGGGATAGGGACGCGCGGGAACAGGGACGGTCATCTCTCAATGCCCCGCCATGTGCTGGCCGATGGTATTGCGGTCGGTCTCTTCGATCTTGGCGACGTAGTTGATGGTGCCGCCCGACATCACCGCCACCCGGTCTGCCAGTTCGAGGATCTCGTCGAGGTCCTCGCTGACCAGCAGCACCGCCGCGCCGCGATTGCGCTGCTCCATGATCTGGCTGCGGATCTCCGCCACCGACGCGAAGTCGAGCCCAAAACAGGGGTTCGCGACGATCAGTACGTCGACATCGCCCGACAGTTCGCGCGCCAGGATTGCCCGCTGCACATTGCCGCCCGAGAGCGTCTCGATCGGGGCATCCGGACCCTGTGTCTTCACCCGATAGCGGGCGATCAGCTCCTTGGCTTTGGTACGCATCGGCCCCGGCGACATCCACCAGCCGAGCGAGGCCACAGGCGGCTTGTCAAAGGCCCGGAACGCCAGGTTCTCGGCGACGCTCATCTTGGGCACCGCCGCATTCTTCAGCGGCTCTTCAGGCAGTCCGAACACCTTGTACTTGTCGTAGGAGGCGCGCTTGGGCTCGAACCGGTCGCCCTTGATGAAGATCGCCCCATCCGACAGCGGCCGCTGCCCCGAGAGCGTTTCCATCAGTGCCGACTGGCCGTTGCCCGAAACGCCGGCGATGCCGACGATCTCGCCCGCCTTGACCTTCAGGTTGACCGCCTTGATCGCCGGCAGCCCATCATTGTCTTCGGCAAACAGCCCCGCCAGTTCCAGGACGTCAGCGCCGACCGCACCACTACGGCCCGCGCGCTCGCGGATCGCCGTGTCGCCGATCATCATCGCACTCATGTCCGAAACGGTCGCACTCTGCGCATTGCCGTCGCCGGTATGCTTGCCGCGGCGCAGCACAGTAAAGCTGTCGCAAAACGCCTTCACCTCGCGGAACTTGTGCGAGATCATCAGCACGGTGATCTCCTTGCGCTTGGCCATCGCGCCCAAGAGTCCCAGCACCTCATCTGCCTCACCTGGTGTCAGCACCGAGGTCGGCTCGTCAAGGATCATGAAGCGCTGGTCGAGATAGAGCAGCTTGAGGATTTCGAGCTTCTGCTTTCGCCCGCCGAAAGCGACGACACCTGCGTGTTGAGCGCACGCGGAACGGCATCTCGTCCATGAACCGGTCGAGCGCCTTGCGCTCCTTGGCCCAGT
>JACDQI010000202.1 GCA_015657675.1 Devosia sp. | reverse complement strand
GCTCGCCTATACCCTCGCCGACGGCATGGACTATGTCCGCGCGCCCAGGCGCGCGGCCTCGACATTGACGCCTTCGCCGGCCGGCTGAGCTTCTTTTTCGGCATCGGCATGAACTTCTTCCTCGAGGTTGCAAAACTCCGCGCCGCGCGCACCCTGTGGTCAAAGCTGATGACCGAACTCGGGGCAAAAGATCCGCGCTCAAAAATGCTGCGCACCCATTGCCAGACTTCTGGCGTGTCGCTCACCGAGCAGGACCCACATAACAACATCGTCCGTACCACCATTGAAGCGCTGGCCGCAGTGCTCGGCGGTACGCAGAGTCTCCACACCAACTCCTTTGACGAAGCCATCGCGCTGCCGACCGAGTTCTCTTCGCGCATCGCCCGCAACACCCAGCTCATCCTGCAACACGAGAGCCGCGTGACCGATGTCGTCGATCCGCTCGGCGGTTCGTACTACATCGAGAGCCTCACCGCCGATCTCGTCGCCAAGGCGTCAGAACTGATCGCTGAAGTCGAGGCGATGGGGGGCATGACCCGCGCCGTGCAGCAGGGCCTGCCCAAGCTCGAAATCGAGAAGGCCGCCGCGCTGCGCCAGGCCCGCGTCGATCGCGGCGAGGACGTCATCGTCGGCGTCAACCGCTACCGGCTCGACAACGAGCAGCCGGTCGAGGTACGCGAGATCGACAATGCAAAAGTCCGCGTCGAACAGGTCGCGCGCCTCGCCGATGTGCGCCGCACCCGCAACGAGGAACTCTGCATGTCCATGCTCGCAGCGCTGCGCGAATACGCCGCCAAGGACGAGGGCAACCTGCTCGCCGCCGCCATCGAAGCCGCGCGCGCCCGCGCCACTCTGGGCGAGATCAGCCAGGCGCTCGAGGACGTCTACGGCCGCCATCATGCGGTGACCCGCGTCATCTCCGGCGTCTATGCCGAGGGCTATGCCGGCGACCCGCAATTCGCCGCGCTCACCGAGCGCATCAAGACCTTTGAAAAGGCCGAGCAGCGACCGCCCTCAATCTTCATCGCCAAGATGGGCCAGGATGGTCACGACCGCGGCGCCAAGATCATCGCATCGGCCTTTGCCGATCTCGGTTTTGCCGTGCACATGGGCGACCTCTTTGAAACCGCCGCCGAAGTCGCCGCCCATGTTGCCGAACTCAAGGTCGACGCCGTCGGCGTCTCATCGCTCGCCGCCGGCCACAAGACGCTGGTGCCCGAACTGATTGCTGAACTGAAGGGCAGGGGCCTCGGCGAGGTGACAGTCATCGTCGGCGGCGTCATCCCCGAACAGGACTACGCGTTCCTCCGCGCCGCCGGCGTCGCCGAAATCTTCGGCCCCGGCACCAACGTCCTCGAAGCGGCATTCTCGGTTTTGGGCCAGATCGAAGGAAGGTTGAGCAATCGATGAAACCGCAAGGCCCCCTCACCCGGCCTTCGGCCGACCTCTCCCCCAAAGGGAGAGGTGATGATGGGCTCGATCTCGCCTCGGCCCACCTCTCCCTTCGGGGGAGAGGTCGCCGCGTAGCGGCGGGTGAGGGGGCCTTAAGTCGAAGGCTCCGTCAAAAACCGGAGCACCACCGCAGCCCGCGCCAGCCCGGTAGCGCCGTCCATCGCCGTCTCGGTCCGCTCGTGAAATGGCACGGTCACCCGCAGCCCACCACTCAACGCCCCGAGCCCCACCGCCAGCACCCGCTCGGCCAAGACCAGTGCCGACCGCCGGCTCGGTGAATCGGCCCAGCAATGGATGGCCACCCGATGCTCGAAACCCGGCGCCGCATCGCCATCGCGCGGCACGAGGTCGTGCCGGACAATGGCGAGATATGGCGGGCTCGCCCCCGCCGGCGGTGCATCGAACACCGGCACACCGACCAGCCCGACATCTGCGCGCAGCGCCGTCACCAGCATGGTCTGCAGTTCGACAATCGGATGGCTCATCCGGTCACCTGTCGGTCGATACAGCGGCAGGCTAGAAACTTGCCACGTCCGGAAATATCTTCGGTGCCCAGTACCTCGAGCTTTCGCCCGCGATGCAGAAACCGGTCGCCCGGCGCAATGCCGCTGCGATGCCGGATCACCACAGAATGGCTCACCGTTGCGCCGCGCGCATCAGCGACCACACCCGGCGACAGGCCGATGGGCCGCACGCGGGCCCAGAGCGTCAGGATGGAGAGAAAATCCACCGCGTGCCCACCGCCCGCCTCCGGCGTCGTCGTCCGGCGCTGCCACTGCACTCGCTCGGTCAGCCCGCCGATCGGCACATCGGTGCTCACAGCAGCACCCGCCGATAGGGGGTTACCAGTCGATCGAATCCTGCCGGTACCACTGCGCCGGACCCGGCGACAATCACTGCATCGCGATGCTCGAACCAGTGCGCCACCAGCACCAGGCACGCATGCTTCAGATCCGCCGGTACCGCCGCGGGATCACTGCCATAGCCGGCGACATAGTCGATCTCGATCCCGAGCCGCGGCCGCGCCGCCACCGCGAAATCGCGCGGCAAAAACACCTGCCCCGCCTGCAGCAAAAAGTCGTCGAGATCGAGCGCCTGCGGTTCGTCCTCGGCATCGAACACGGTCACCGCGCTCAGCGCCGACACCGGCCCCACCGGCAACGCAATGGTCCGCGTTGCCGGCCAGGCGTCGAGTACCAGCCGCCAGCTCTGGCTCAGCATCGCCCGCGCCGTGACGGCTTCGACATGCAGCCGCGCCGCGGTGATCAGCGTGCCCAGCAGCGCATCTTCTGCCGTGTCATCGAGCTTGATAAACGCCCGCGCATCGGCAAGCGCCACCGGCTCCTGCGCGGGTCCCGCGAGAAGATAGGAGATCATGGGTTGGTCACCTGGTTTGGGTGTCTGTGGAGTGTCGGCGTCGGAGCCGTCCCCCCTCTCTCGCTGCGACTAGCTCTCTGCGCTCACAAGTCTCGCGCTCTCTCCCCCAGGGGGAGAGAGGTCCCGACTGAGATGTCTCGGCTCTCGCACCCTCTCCCCCCTTGAGGGGGAGACGCGAGACTAGCTTTGCGACCAGCAAAGCGTAGTCGCAGCAGAGAGGGGGATCGCCCTCGCTACTCGCTACTCTCAGCTCACCGCGAACTTCAGCAGCTTGATTGCGTCAAAGTCCTGCACGCCGCCGCCCACGCGCTTGGTGGTGTAAAACAGCACGTAGGGTTTGGCGCTGAACGGGTCGCGCAGCACGTTGACGCCCTGACGGTCGACCACCAGATAGCCGCGGCGGAAGTCGCCGAAGGCGATCGGGGTGGCGGCCGCGGCGATATCGGGCATGTCTTCGGCTTCGACGAGGTCAAAGCCCATCAGCGTCGCCTTGCCGCCCGCAGTGCTCGCCGGCTGCCAGAGGTAGTTACCGTCGGCGTCCTTGAACTTGCGGACCGCGCCTTGCGTCTTGCGGTTCATCACCCAGCTGGCATTCTGCCGGTAGCCGGCTTTCAGCGCATAGACGAGGTCGATCAGCACGTCCGACTTGTTGCTCGCCGGCCAGTCGCCGGAAACGCCCGTCGCCAGATAGCCGATCTTGTCCCAGGCCCAGCTGGCTTCCGCCACCTGATCCTCGGCCAGGAACCCCTTGGGCTTGTTGGTGCCGTTGCCCGAGACAAACGCCGTCGTCTCCTGCTCGGCGAAGGCAGCGTTGACCTCGTCGGCGATCCACTGGCCGACATCCACCGCCGCATCGTCGAGGAAGGCGCTGGTCGCCGCCGGCATGGCGTAGAGTTCGGCCGTCGGGAAATCGATCAGGTCAATCGTCTGGCTCGCCGTCTGCGGCCGCGCCGCCGTCTCGGCCACCCAGCCAACGGCCGGGCCGGTCAGCGCCACGGGCTTTTTGTAGACCGTGCTCGACACCTGCCGCACCGAGGCGATGGCGCGGATGGGCGAGATCGCCGCCAGCCGCCCCAGGATGTCGGCCTCGGTCTCGGACGGCACCAGATAGCCGCCATCGGCATTGGAACCGATCGAGAGCGCCTTTTCTTCGCCGCGCTTGATGTAGCCGGCAAAGGCGTCCTTATATTCGTCAGCATCATGCGGCCGGCGGCTTCGAGCTGCGGGCGGTTGCGCTCCAGCGTCAGCCGGTCGATTGCCGACTTGGCGCTGTCGAGCACATGGTTCAGGCGCCCGAGCTTTTCCTCGGTCAGCGCATCGGTGGTGCCGCGCTTTTCCAGCTCGACGAGGCGCGTGTCATTGGTGCGCTTGAACTCTTCGAAAGCGCCCATGAATTCGGCGAACATGCCGCCAATGTCGCCGGGCGCCGCCGCCTTGTTTTCGAGGCGGTCGGTCAAAACTTCCGTCATGGCAATCCTCACTGTTGGATGAGCGAAATGGCAGCCCGCAGGGCGCCGCCGAGGCCGGAATTGCCGGTCCTCGAAATCCGTGCCCGGTCGAGCATCGGGAAGGTAACGATGGAGATCTCCCACAGGTCGATCTGCCAGAGTTTGCGCTGCGCACCGCGCGGCTCGCGGGTGGCGCGCACGGTGCGAAAGCCGATCGACAGCCCATCGATGGCCCGCGCCTCGATCAGGCGTTTGAGCGCGTCAGCGCGAGGCACGCCCGGCACCAGCCGGCCCTCCACCCAGAGCCCGAGCTGGTCCTCGGCAATCGCCTCCCAGACGCCCACCGGCTCCTTGGGGTCGTGCTGGAACAGCATCTTGATCCGCTCGGCGCCGCGCTGTGCCAGACTCTTCGCGAACGCTCCCGGCATCACCATGTCGCCGCTGTCATCGGCAAGGCCGAAGGCGCTGGCATAGCCGGCAAAGCGACCGTCTGCGTCGATCGGGATCGGCGTGTTCATCGCTTGCCTCCCGGCGGCGACGCCCCCTTGGGCGGGGTTGGCTGGACGAGCTTTCCCGCCAGGTGCCAGGCGAACTGCCGGAACACCTGCTGGGCCTCTTCGGTCTTTTTCATGGTCAGTCCTTTCGCTGGAACAGCCGGTTGAGGCTGGCGATCTCCTTGACGAAGTCCTCGAACCGCCGGTTCGCCGCCGCCATCTCGCGCAGCGCCCACACCATCCCGCCACTCGCCGCACTGGCCCACAAAAACAGCGCCAGATGCGCGAGATCGCCGCGCTCAGCGACGGTTCTGGTCAGGTCATCCATGGGCGTCCCTTTCGTATGGTCGTGCCGAACCACCTCCCATCCGAGGTGGACGGTAGGGGACGCAGTGTTCGGCTGGTGTGAAGTACTGTTGGAGCTAACGCTCGGCCGGCCCGATTGAGAAGGTCGCGTGTTGGGCGCTGAGGAGGTCCATCACGTAGGTCTCCGTGGCGAGCCACTCGAATCTGGGCATCAGGTAGATCTCAATCCCAGGCGCGAGCAGAACTAGGAGCCAACCTGGGCCAATGTGGTCATTTGGCCAGGACACAACCGCGTATCCAGGTACGAACCCCTCGACAGTCGTTCCGTCGCGATTGGTGAAGGCCGACTCGTAGCAGATCGCGAAGACACTGCCGGGTGCTGGCTTGAAGTTCGACTTGCTGCGCTCGAGGACACGGCGTGCGGCATCAGTGATGACTATGTTGGTCGCAAGCATGACGAGTACGGCCCATAGTAAGGTGGAACATCAGCGTCGGAGGACACACCTCCTCGGCATCTATCACCCTCATACCTTCGGCAGCGGATGTGCATTGAAGTAGTCGCCAACATGACGCAGCAGATCAATCTCTGGCTTGCTCAGCACCCAGTCCGGATGCTGCTTGCCGGTCCGCATCTTGCGGTCGAGGCCGATGGCGGTCGCATAGTCCTCGTCCGGCAACGAGGCCACCGACACGATGGTGCACTTGCCGCCGTCCCAAGTCCGGTGCGACTTGCCGTTGCGACCAAATTTCACTCGGGTCTGACTGCCGATATGTCGCGCAAAGATATGCCGATCATTGGCTCCGGATACGAACAGCAGTTTTTCCGTCCCATTCTCCGCTATCCCGAAGATAACGTCGCCAACCTTGACCGCGTCCAGTGCTTGCTTTCTGGCTGACCACGACATTCAGTCTCTTCCTAAAACTTGGGTCGAGCCGAGAAATAGTGTCTATTTGCTCGTCGTACGGCAAGCCCCCTATTCCCAGAAGTTTCATCGCGCAGTCCCAGCAATAGAGCTGACCGTCTATACGAACGGCCGCCGAGTATCCAAACGTGCCACCGTTCTGACAGCCGGCCGGAAATCCAGGACAAATGATGGTAGATAGCCGTTTGGCCTTGTCGTCCACCTCCGGTGCAATTTCAGCGAGGCCTTTGAGCTTTGCCATGAGCGTGGTTGCTCTCAGCTCCGCTGTCGACAACTTGATTACGATCGCGAGGACGCGGTCAGACATGGGTAGCATCTCCCCTCATCCCCCCACCGCCAGCATCGCCCGCTTTTCCGCGTCGCTGAGAAAATCCGCGCCGCCGACCCGTGCCCAGAGGCTGGCGCGGTCCTCGGCCAGGGCCTCGACCTTGTCGAGATCGGGGACGATGGCGAAACGTCCGCCAAAGCCGGGCGCAAGCCAGCTGCCGAGGTAATCAGCCACACGCTTGACCAGCGGCACCACCGTCTGCCGCCACAGCGCGCGATTGGCTTCGGCGAGGTTGGCGTAGGTGTTGTCGCCGGGGATCCCCAGCAGCATCGGCGGCACACCGAAGGCCAGCGCGATCTCGCGCGCCGCGCCGTTCTTGAGCTCCACGAAATCCATGTCGCGCGGCGAGAGCGCAATCGTCTTCCAGTCGAGCCCGCCTTCGAGCACCATCGGGCGGCCCGCATTCTGCGCGCCGGCAAAACCCAATTCCAGTTCGGCCTTCAGCCGCGAAAACTGCTCGGGCGTCAGCTGCCCGTGCTGCGCCGAATAGACCAGCGCCCCGCTCGGCCGCGCGGCGTTATCGAGCAGCGCCTTGTTCCACCGCGCCGCGGCGTTGTGAATGTCCATGCTGGTCTGCGCCGCTTCGAGCGGGGCGAGCCCATAATGGTCATCGAGCGGATGGAATAGCGCCAGGTGCAGCACCTTCGGGATCGGGTTGGGCTCCTGGCTCAGCGTCCGCGTGCCGCCGCCGGCCGAATAGGCATAGGCGCTGGGCCAGCCATCCTTGCCGGCCACCACCCGCATGCGGTCGGGCCGCAGGCAATAGAGCCCGCGCGGCTCGCCATCGACCAGCACCGCTTCGAGATAGGCATTCCCCGCCGTCTGCAGGAAGGCATAAACCGCCTCGAGCAGCTCGCCGCCCGACTGCCGCGGATTGGGCCGCCGCAGCAGCGCCAGCGCCGGATGCTCACTCACCCGCCGGCCGTCTTCCTCGACCACCAGCGGCACCGAATTGGCCGCCTCGGCAATCAACCGCACGCAGCGATGCACCACCGGATTGCGCACAAAGCCCTCACCGGCGAGACTCACAAACCCCCGCCTGCTCCAGCTCGGCTCCCCGCTGCCGGTCAGCGCCAGCAGCGATTGCGGCGCGGACTTTTGTTCCTTCGGCGCATCCGCACGACGCGCCAATCGGCTCCACAAACCGGCCATGCGACCTCCTGAAGTTCTGTCGATAGAGGGAGAACCCCTCTCTGCTGCGACCAACTCGATGCGCTCGTAAGTCTCGCGTCTCGCCCTCAGGGGAGAGAGGGCGCGTCAACCGAGACCTCTCAGTCGGGACTTCTCTCCCCTTGAGGGAGAGAGCGCAGAGCTTGGGTTTGCGTCGCAAACCCTTAGCGTCGCGAGAGAGGGGTGTGCGAACTGCAGACTTGCACCGGCAGTCGTGTCACCTCCCCCCTTGCGGGGGAGGGTCAGGGTGGGGGGGTAGGAGAGCCCGAGACGATGCGAAATCACCGTGACCAACCCCAGCGTCACTGGCCCTCGTACCCCCACCCCTGTCCCCTCCCCGCAAGGGGGAGGGTG